>JADJBK010000006.1:1566360-1879632 GCA_016703745.1 Nitrosomonas sp.
GAACTGGGCTGCGATACCATACAAGGCTACCTGATCGGGAAAGGCATGCCGCTGCCAGAACTGATCCAGACCGCCCGCAACCAGATTTTACCCCCTGCCACCAGCGAGAAACAGGCATCATCCGGTGGCTGAGCAATCCACACCTCTTTCCATTTTTTGGTTCAGAAGGGATCTGCGCCTGACAGATAACACCGCCCTGATCAAAGCACTGGCGGCAGGCAAACCGGTATTGCCGGTTTTTATTTTTGATTCCAATATTCTGGCCGGATTGCCGCGAGATGATGCGCGAGTCACGTTCATTTTCGACACATTGCAAACCTTAAACGCGCAACTGAGAGAAAAATTCAACAGCGGTATCGCCTTGTTTCATGGTAACCCCCTGGTAATTTTTGAACAGCTGTTACATGCATACCAGATTGATGCCGTCTACGCCAACCAGGATTACGAGCCATACGCACGGGAGCGCGATGCTGGGGTACGCCAGCTGTTGGAAGCCCATCGGGCAAAATTCTTCAGCTATAAAGACCATGTTCTGTTTGGGACGGACGAAATTGTCAAGGCGGATAACCAACCCTATGTCGTCTACACTCCTTACCAGAAACGCTGGATAGCTCATTGGCAGGAAATGGCCAGCCACTCGGAACCAACAGAACGAATTAAACCGAAATGGGGAAATCTGGTGAAAGGGCAACCGCTGCCCCAGCTCACGCTCGCTCAGATCGGTTTTGAGCGCTCCACGCTTACGGTTGCGGATTGCCATGTCGATGCGCCATTGTTGCGGGCTTACGGTAAAAATCGTGACTTCCCGGCGCGGGAACATGCTTCCCGCCTGGGGCCACATTTGCGCTTTGGTACGGTCAGTCTCCGTCAGATCATGCAACAGAGTGTTCAGGCAGAAGCGGAGATATTCATCAACGAACTGATCTGGCGGGAGTTTTTCAGTCAGATTTTGTGGCATTTTCCACACACGGTTAACCAGAGTTTCAAATCACGCTACGACCACATCACATGGCGTAACGATGAAAATGAATTTAGACGCTGGTGTATGGGTACAACCGGGTATCCACTGGTAGACGCCGGTATGCGGCAACTCAATACTACTGGCTACCTGCATAATCGTGTACGCATGGTAGCAGGCAGTTTTTTATGCAAGCATCTCCTGATCGACTGGCGCTGGGGAGAAGCCTATTTTGCGCAAAAACTACTTGATTTTGAACTGGCAAGCAACGTCGGTAACTGGCAATGGGTCGCGGGGTGTGGTGTGGATGCGGCGCCCTATTTCCGGATATTCAATCCGGGCACTCAGGCTGAAAAATTTGATCCTGACTGGCGCTATATTAAGAATTGGGTTGAAGAGGTTCATCAACCGTCCTATCCACCGCCCATTGTCGAGCATAATTTCGCACGCCAACGCTGCCTGGCAGTCTATAAAAAAGCTCTGGGCGTATCTCAATCTTCAGGTTGAACAGCCTGCTTGACACTCATCTGCTGCCTGCGTCTGGATAATCGCCCCAGCTCAAAATGAATAAAGGCCAGCGCGGTGAGAGTGGGTGAAAAAAAATTCAGGATAGGAACAAACTGTATCAGCCCGGTGAGCAATCCCAAACCCCAGCGTGCCGGGCGATCAGCAACCAGCAGTTCGTCGAGCTCCGCTTTTTCTGCGTGTTCGGTCAGCGCATCATAGCAAAACAGCCGTTGATTCATATAAGTCGCCGCCAGTAAAGGCACCAGCAGGCCAATACCAATAAACCATAACGGTAGCGTGACGACCCAAATCAGGATAAATACTGCAAAAGTTGACGCGACCGCACGCAAGCTGCCGACAACCGACCCACCGTGTGCACGATCCATATCCGGGTAATAACGTTTGGCGACGAAATTGACCAGTTCCTGCATTGCAAACAAAGCGGTGAGAATCATGCTGGTAACAATAATCAGAATGGTAAAAATCAACACATTGATAACAGATTCAACCCCATCAGCAATGGTCTGCAGACGAGAGGCCTCTAACCAGTTTTGCCAATCGGCAACGGGTAGATTTACCAAAATCCAGCCGGAAGCAGGCGTCCAGAAATAAGCACCCACTACCCACCAGAAGATACTCGCCACCAGCAAGGGCCAGCTCCATAACCAGAATATACGCGGGTGAAAAAGATTGACCGTTGCGCGCATGAGCGCATTAACCACGCTGGACATTGAATTTCCTTAGCTAAATCTACAGGGTTGCTGCAAAGTTGAATTTAGATTTTATGAAGCACGTCGATCTTTTATCGGCTAATATAACCTAAAATTCTGCTCCAAACTGATACAGCGTAAGAGTGCGCGCCCTTCCCTTTTTCAGAGGCATATCAAATGAAAAATATAACCTGGCTTTACCTTTCTCTGATTCTGGCTGGCAACCTCTATCATGATGCCTTATGGGCGGGTCGCGGGCATCACCATGCCGGCGGACATCATCACGCTGGTGGACACCGCTCTCATTTTGGGGGAGGCTATGGTATCGGTAGACATTATTCAGGTAGTCGACATATCCACTCAGGGCATCGTTCCAGTTTTTATGGTGGGATTTCCTTTGGCAGCGGGTATGGTGGTTTCAGCCGGGGTTATCCGAGCTTTGGAATCCAATATCGCCGCCCCTACTATCGCGGCAACTACTACGGCAGTGGTTTTTTTGGATCCGCATGGCCGGCACCTGTTTATCCTTACGCCTATCCACCAGTAATAACCATGCCCGCCACCCCGCCGGTCTATATCCAGCAACCGCCGATCGTCCAGCCCTCCCCACCTGCGGTTGTTACCCAGTCAAATTACTGGCATTATTGCGAACAACCTGCCGGTTATTACCCACAAGTCAAGAACTGTCCGGGCGGCTGGATCCAGGTTCCGCCCCGCCACGACGAATAACATAGGAGTACAGTCTGATGAAAAATACTTCCCGGTTGTCTGTTTTATCGCTGGCAATAGCTCTGGTCGGCTGTGTGCATATTCCATCCGGACCAGGCGTTATGGTTTTGCCGGGTAACGGCAAAAACTTTGATCAGTTTCGCAATGATGATTTTATGTGCAGGCAATTTGCCAGCCAGCAAACCGATTACAACACACCCAGAAAAGCCTCTATTTCAAGTGGCGCGGAAAGTGCAGTAATAGGCGCTGCCCTCGGTGCCATTGCCGGCGCTGCTCTTGGTGGTGGCCGGGGTGCCGCGATTGGCGCAGGAACAGGTTTGCTCGGTGGCGGGCTGGCGGGTAGCAGTAGCGCGCAATCTTCCGGATCAATCAGTCAGGAACGCTATGATGTTGCCTATATTCAGTGCATGTATGCCAATGGACATCAAGTGCCTGTTTCTGCACGATTCCAGGGGGTAGGCAATGCCGCTGGCTATCAGGCGCCTGCTCAACAGCCGCCTTCCAATAGATACATTCCCCCACCGCCAAGGGGTAATCCACCGCCGCCGCCACCTTACTGAAAGAGTAGCTGCTGATTCTGGCGGCAAGCAATCAGTTACTGTCACTAGAACGAAAATTGTTTGTTGAGATTAATCATAACTCAATAGTTTTTTATCAACCATGAAAGGGAATATGAAGATGAATACTGATGACGTTTTCCAAGTTGCTGCAAAGCTTTTTAAAGACAGACTCGACACAGATAAAGACGGCCAAATTGAGTTAACAGAAATTTCTTCGGCATTGTTTAGTCTCTTCTCAAACGACAAAGGTAAGATTGATCTCGCTTCCCTGGTCAGCAATATGAAGGGTGGCGACATGAGATCGATTGCTGAATCCTGGTTGGGCGATGGTCCCAATAAAGCGATAGAAACCAGTCAGATTTCAGAAATATTCGGTAACGATAAAATTGCCGCATTTGCCAGGCAATTAGGTATTTCTCAAGATGATGCGGCTACAAGCCTGGCTGAAGCCGTGCCTGTTGTCGTAGATAAATCCTCCCGTGGCGGCACTTTGCTGGACATGGTCGGGGGTGCGCCGGGGATTATTGGCTTACTGAAAAAACTGTTTCGTTAGATTGCACCCGTTAGTTGCAGTCAATCCAGGTGACTGAATTCCGATTCTTGTCACCTGTTTCTTTTGGATTATCACACTAACTTTACCTGCATTTAGTTCTATCTGCACCCTTCCACTTAAGCTGTCAGCCGTTTCAGCATTCAAAAGCACGAACTCAAAAATACAGTCTCCTACCTGACTTCTTCATTGATATAAAAGGATATCTCATGTTTGACAAAAACAACAACACACAACACAAATGGCGTTTTTTTCGTTCCGGTGGATTCGATCAGGTTCGGCTCGAAACCGCATCAGATTTAACCTCGCTGGAAACACTCGATCCCAAGCTCTGGGCGGCGCTGAGCTGTCCTGCCAGCAATCTCGAATTTGACGACAGAACGCTTGCCCTGATCGATACGGATGGTGATGGCCACATCCGTGTTCCGGAAGTGCTTGCGGCAATCAACTGGGCAACCTCTCTGCTCAAGCATCCGGAAGATATCATGCGCGGTGCAAATGCGCTGCCACTCGATGCCATTGATGACAGCACTTCCGAAGGCAGGTTGCTGCACAATTCAGCCAAACAGATTCTGACGAATCTTGGTAAAACGCAGGAAACAGCGATTACGACAGAAGATACCGCCGATCTCAATGCAATCTTTGCCAGCACAACATTCAACGGTGATGGCATTGTTCCCGCGAGTGCGGCATCTGAAGCGGATACACAGGTGGTGATTGAAGACATCATAACCTGCGTCGGCTCGGAAGAAGACCGCTGCGGCTTACCTGGCATTTCCCAGGAAAAAGTTGATCTGTTCTTCTCGGATGCGCAAATCTATAGCAAGTGGTGGGCTGAAGCGGATCAGGATACAAAACGGGTATTTCTGCTTGGAGAAAAAACTGAAGCTGCTCACACTGCGTTCAATACAGTTATGGTCAAAATAGATGACTATTTCACGCGCTGCCGCCTGGCCGAATTTGATCAACGTGCCAGTGAACCATTGAATCCACTTCTGACCGAATACATGGCATTGGCCAGTACTAACCTTTCTGCTGTATCAGAGCCACTGGCGGTGCTGCCCATCGCCAAAATTGAAGCTGGCAAACCGTTGTCGCTCCAGTCCGGCATCAATCCCGCCTGGGTAGATGCCATGGCTGTTTTTCAGGAGGCTGTGGTCGCTCCGCTGTTGGGCCATACCGATGCGTTAACCGTAGAGAACTGGAAGAAAATAAAAGATAATTTTTCAGCCTATCAGGCCTGGCTGGGCGTCAAGCCAGCCACAGCGGTTGAATCTCTGGGGATTGCACGTATACGTCAGATTCTCGATGGCGGCTATCAGGAAAAAATAAATGCGCTCATCGCCAAAGATGCGGCTTTTGCCGATACCGCAGATACCATTGATTCTGTTGACCGGCTGATCCGGTACCATCAGAATTTGTTCAGATTGTTAAATAATTTTGTATCCCTGCGTGAATTTTATACCCCCGGCGCGCTGGCCATTTTTCAGGCAGGCGCACTTTATATTGATGGACGCAGTTGCCATTTCTGTCTGCGTATTGCCAATATTGACCAGCACAGCAACATGGCCAATCTGAGTGGCATATACCTCGCCTACTGTGAGTGCAGGCGACGCGAAGGGGATGAAAAAATGTTTATTGCCGCAGCCTTCACTGATGGGGATGCCGACAACGTGATGGTCGGCCGTAATGGCGTTTTTTATGATTGCAAGGGTCAAGACTGGGATGCCACCGTCGTCAAAATAATAGAACATCCCATCAGCGTCCGTCAGGCGTTCTGGTATCCCTACAAACGCATTGGCAAAATGATTGGCGAACAAATTGAGAAAATGGCCAGCGCACGTGAAAAAGCCGTTCAGGATCAAGCCGGCGCCGGTATTGCGGATGTTACCCAAAAAACCGGAGTGGGTAACGCACCCAACGCCCCTTTCGATATTGGTAAATTTGCCGGGATTTTTGCTGCCATCGGTCTTGCGGTTGGCGCAATCGGCACAGCGATTGCCTCGATTGTTTCCGGACTGCTCAGTCTGGCATGGTGGGAAATACCGCTTGCTTTTCTGGGTATTATTTTGCTGATATCCGGCCCATCAGTCTTGCTCGCCTATCTCAAGCTGCGCAAACGCAACCTCGCACCCCTGCTGGATGGTAATGGCTGGGCAATCAACACACGCGCCATTATCAATATTCCTTTTGGCGCTTCCCTGACACAAATGGCCGCGCTGCCACCAGGCGCAAAGCGCTCGCTTGCAGATCCCTTTGCAGAAAAGAAACAGCCATGGAAGTTTTATTTGATCATGCTGGCCCTGCTGACGGGTGTCTTCCATGCCTGGGATAAGGGCTACCTGCATCAGGAACAATTACAGGCAATATGGCAGCGCATCAACCCCGAGAAAAATGGAATCAATGCAGAGATTAAAAAATCCGAACCCGAGCCGGCAACAGAAAACCCACAAACGGATGTTGATCCCCAGCCCATTGTGAAGGAAGAGCCGCCCGAAGCAGCCATGATTCCACCCTCTCAGGCCGTACCAGCACCCAAACCGGTCAATCCATAAACATCGACAAATAACCAAGGAAAGTGCCTTGCTTTACGCAGGCATCGCACTTTCTTTTCTGTTGAATTTGTGGGCATTAGCGCTGCAGCGCCTGTATCGGCGGAATGTAATCATAACCGTGCGCCAGTGCTACTTTCTCATAAGTCACCATTCCCTTATGCACATTCAGTCCGCAACGGAGATACCCGTCTTTGCGCAGTGCTTCGAGACCATGATCCGCCAGTCGCAATGTAAATGGTAAGGTTGCCTGATTGAGGGCAAAGGTTGAAGTTCTTGCTGCTGCGCCAGGTATGTTGGGTACGCAGTAGTGCACGATGTTTTCTTCGATGAAGGTTGGATGATCATGCGTTGTAGGGTGTGATGTTTCAAAACACCCCCCCTGATCAATGGCAACATCGACCACGACCGATCCGGACTGCATCAGTCGCAAGTATTCGCGTGTCACCAGCTTTGGCGCCGCTGCGCCCGGAATCAGCACACTGCCGATGACCAGATCGGCAAGGGTGAGCTGTTGCTGAATATTGTCAGGACTGGAGTATACAGTTTCGATCTGGCTGCCAAATAATTCGTCCAGATGCCTGAGCGCTTCCAGATTCTGATCCAGTACGATGACACGCGCTCCCAGTCCCGTCGCGATTCGCGCTGCGTTATGGCCGACGACACCCCCACCGATAATCACCACCTTCCCGGGTGCAACGCCGGGTACGCCACTGAGCAGGATGCCGCTGCCACCTGCAGACTTTTCCAGGCAATGCGCGCCAATCTGGATCGACAGGCGACCTGCCACTTCAGACATGGGTGCGAGCAACGGCAATCTACCCTGTAAATCAGTCACGGTTTCATAAGCGATGCAGCTGGCGCCGGATGCAATCAGATCGCGGGTTTGTTCCGAATCAGGCGCAAGATGCAGATAGGCAAACAGGATCTGCTCACGCCGCAACATCTTGCGCTCGCCTGGCTGTGGTTCTTTGACTTTAACAATCATATCCGCGCCGGTATAGACCGCTTCAGCGCTATCTACAATACAGGCACCCGCCCGCTGGTAATCCTGGTCATGCAGGTTGATGCCGACACCAGCATCATGCTCGATCAATACCTCGTGCCCGCGTCTGCTCAGCTCCGCGACAGCGGCAGGAACCAGACCAACCCGATACTCATGATTTTTGATTTCCTTTGGCACGCCAATACGCATTCCTGACTCCGCTGTAATTACTGTTGCCCGGATCGGGCGATCATTTCGTGGCGCAACAATGCTGATATAAGTAGCAGGTGAATCATGGCCTGCCTGCTATCATCGACCATGACGAGTGTCATAACACTCAAATAACTTCCGTCTTTTCAATAATAACGTCTTCCAGCGGGACGTCCTGGTGACCAGCTTTATTGCCGGTCTTCATCTTTTTGATGGCATCAACCACTTCCTGGCCATCGATCACCTTACCGAATACACAATATCCATAACCCTGCGCCGTGGGACCGGTATGGTTCAGAAATTGATTGTTAGCTACATTGATAAAAAATTGTGCGGTCGCCGAGTGCGGGTCACTGGTGCGCGCCATCGCAATGGTATAGGTTTCGTTGTGCAGACCGTTTGCAGCTTCATTCTGAATGGGCGCCAGGGTGTTTTTTTCTTTCATCCCCGGCGCAAAACCTCCACCCTGAATCATGAAACCGTCAATGACACGATGAAACACCGTGTTCTCATAATGGCCGTTTTCAATATAACGTAGAAAATTCTCAACCGTGGCTGGTGCCTTCTCACTGTCGAGCTCAAGGGTGATAACACCATGATTTGTGTGCAATTTGATCATTCTTTATCCTATATATACGGGTTTAATCGGCGTCGGTATTTGTGGAAAGCAATTTGACTCTCTCAATGATGACAATACTGCGAGGCACATCGCTGGCAAAAGGACCCTGGGCACCGGTAGAGGTCAGCGCAATTTTGTTGACCACGCTCATTCCGGATATCACTTTACCAAAGACGGTATACCCGTAGCCACGCTGCGTGGGGGCGGTGTAATCAAGAAAACCGTTATCCGCAACATTAATAAAAAACTGTGACGTTGCGGAATGCGGTTCGCTGGTACGTGCCATTGCGATGGTGCCCAGGTTGTTTTTCAGGCCATTGACAGCTTCATTTTCAACGGGTTGCCGCGTCGGTTTTTGTACGAAATCCTGACCGAATCCACCTCCCTGTATCATGAAGCCCGCTATAACTCGATGAAAAATAGTACCATTGTAAAAATTATCCTTCACATAGGCCAGAAAGTTTTCAACTGTTTTAGGTGCTTTCTCTGGGTAGAGCTCCAGCTGAATGGATCCATGATTTGTTTGAATTTCCACTCTGGGATTGGCTGCAAAAGCATAGCTACTAAAGATCAACAGCGACACTAATATCCAACGAAAATCAGCTGTCTTACTGATGGTTGCGGGCAAAGCAATCCGCCATCTGGGGAAGAAATTATTCATTATGTTATACTCAAAAAGTTTATTCTGAATGCTAAAAGCGATCTGAAGCACGCGCTGGCAGGCGATTAGCAGACTTTTGTGTTTTTTACGCAATTTTGCACAATCGTATACCGATACCGCCAAAAACTTTACCAACCGTCCAATCATACCGATAAATTCATCAATTTACATGCCAGCCTCGAAACTGAAAATTTATAACACGCTCGCCAGAGTCAAGCAGGAATTTGTGCCCATGACACCGGAAGAAGTCAAACTGTATGTCTGTGGCATGACAGTCTATGATTACTGTCATCTCGGCCATGCAAGGGTGCTGGTAGTATTCGACAGCGTGGTGCGCTGGTTACAGACACTGGACCTTAAAGTAATTTACGTGCGCAATATCACGGATATTGACGACAAGATCATTCAGCGCGCGCTGACAAACGGAGAGTCCATCAGGAACCTGACTGATCGCTACATTCAGGCGATGCAGGAAGATGCGACTGCACTGGGTATCGCGTCACCTGATTTTGAACCGCGCGCGACCGAGTGCATTGACCATATGATTGCGATGATTACCGCACTGCTGGCAAAAAACCTCGCATATACCGCAGATAATGGCGATGTGTATTATGCCGTACACAATTTTCCATATTACGGCAAACTATCGGGCAAATCGCTGGAAGATCTGCGTGCAGGTGAGCGGGTAGAAATTGATGGGTACAAACGTGATCCACTCGATTTCGTTCTATGGAAGGCGGCCAAACCAGACGAGCCCAGTTGGGATTCGCCGTGGGGGAAAGGCCGCCCAGGCTGGCATATCGAATGCTCGGCGATGAGTGAACATTATCTCGGTGTGCAATTTGATATTCATGGTGGCGGCCAGGACTTGCAGTTCCCTCATCATGAAAACGAAATTGCCCAGAGCGAGGGAGTGCACGGCCACCAGCACGTCAATTACTGGATGCACAATGGCTTTGTGCGGGTAGACAATGAAAAAATGTCTAAATCACTCGGTAATTTTTTTACGGTACGTGAGATATTGGCGCGCTATCAGCCTGAAGTGGTACGTTTTTTTATTCTGCGCGCGCATTATCGCAGCCCTCTCAATTATTCGGATACTCATCTGGACGACGCCAAAAATGCGTTGGAACGGCTTTATACCGCACTCAAAAATCACGATGGCGCAACAGTGGCGATTGACTGGGAGCATGATCCCTACGCGCAGCGCTTTATGGCTGCAATGAACGATGATTTCAATACGCCAGAAGCAATAGCCGTACTGTTTGATCTGGCGAGTGAAGCAAATCGTACTGGCGACATTCAATATGCCGCGCTACTAAAAACTTTGGGCGGCGTGCTCGGCCTGCTGCAGCAACCTCCCCAGCAGTTTTTTCAGCAACATACTCATTCACAAAGCGATGAACTGACGCAAGCAGCAATCGAACTCCTGATTCAAAAACGCATACAAGCGCGCCAGGATAAAGATTTCGCCAAAGCAGACACTTTGCGCCAGCAGTTAAGTGAAAATGGCATTATTCTCGAAGATGGCCCTCAAGGCACGACCTGGAAGCGAGCATAACCAGAAATCACTACAGTGAGGCATGAGGGATGACACTGCAAGAGAGTAAATCCCGAAAATAATGTAACCGTCCAACGCTCCCATCTACGCAATCACAATTTTCTGGATTATTCTCCTCTGCATTACCTTACAGGAGGATAAGCCATGGCATTACAGGATGATAAGCAAAAGCATATCAGCAACTGGCAGGCGAGCGGTTTGTCGCAGGCAGCCTATTGTCGGGCGCGGGGGTTGAATGCGAAGACGTTTGGGAATTGGTTGCGCGCTCACCGGCGCGGGCGCGATGATATCAAGCTGCCAGCCTTGATTCCGGTTGCGATCAAGCCGACAGCAGCGTCAGTAGAAGTATTGCAGCTTCGCTGTCGCGGTACGCATGTGCTGGAATTACCACTGAGCGTTTCCCCGCGATGGTTGGGAGAATTGTAACCGTCCAACGCTCCCATCTATCTTTCCTGCTGTTTAAGTGATTGAATGAACGCTGGTGTAAGTGGCAGCAATTCATCGATGCGGTTATTGGGCCAGGTCGGTAGTCTGGCGAGGGTGTCTGCAAGCCATGCGGCGGGATCGAGTTTGTTGAGTTGCGCGGTACCGAACAAGGTTTGAATGGCAGCGGCGCGTTGACCGGCACGTTCCGATCCGGTGAATAGCCAATTCTTTTTGCCGATTGCGATCGGGCGGATGGTGTTCTCCACCGGGTTGTTGTCGATCGGAAGAGAGCCGGTTTGTGCGTAGCGGATGAGACCTGGCCAGCGTCTGAGGGTATAGTCGAGTGCTTTGGCGGAGCCGCCGCCATTTGCGGTCTGGCTACGGGTTTGCATCAGCCAGTCATGCAATGCATGCAGTGCGGGCAGGCTTCTGTCTGCCCGCAGTTGCAGACGATCTTCGATGCTCAGGTCTTTGCCTTCTGCTTCGATTGCGTATAAGACGCTGATGCGCTGTATCGCTGCCAATGCCATCGTGCTGGCATTGGCCTGGTACAGGTCAAAGAATTTGCGTCGCGCATGCGCCCAGCACGCCAATTCGACGCAAGGCGATGTGGCTGTGGAAAAAAGTGCTTTATACCCAGCATAGTCATCGACCATCAGGTGTCCTTGCCAATTTTGCAGAAAGTGCCGCGCATGCTGACCGCTACGGCCAGCTTGATAGTCGAAGACGATGATACGCGGCCCGGGTTCAAGATCATTGCTGCGGTAGGCCCACAGGTAGGCTTTACGGGTTTTGCCGCGACCGGGTTCCAATTGTGCAACTGGTGTTTCATCGGCATGCAGCGTGTTGCCCTGCAGTAGATGCCAGGTTAGGCGATCGACCAATGGTTGCAGGGCTACGCCGGTACGGCCTACCCATTCGGCCAGGGTGGAACGGGGCAGCGTGACCTGGTCACGGGCAGCAATCTGCTCCAGGCGATAAAGTGGCAGGTGATTCAGGTATTTGTTTGTCATCACCCAGGCAAGCAGGCCCGGGGCGGCCATGCCGCCATCGATGACTGCCGGTGGCACGGGTTCTGCCGTGATGGTTTCACAGGATTTGCAGGCGTACTGTGGGCGAATGTGGCGATGAACGAAGAATCTGGCGGGTTCCACGTCAAGCTGCTCGGTGATGTCTTCTCTGATATTAGTCAGATCGCAACCGCATCGGTCACATTGGCAGGATGCGGGTTCATGCCGGTGTTCGATGCGCGGCAGGTGATCTGGCAGCGGCTGACGACCGGCGCGGGTACGCGGCACTTTGGTGGCATTGGGGGTTGGTGTGCTGTTGATCTGTTCGATTTCAGCCTCAATGGCCGTGATATCGGTCAGCGCCGATTCTTCAAACAAAGAAAGCTGCCTGGGTGACAAGGCAGACAACGCTTCATTTTTCCTGCCAAATCGGATACGGCGCAGATGCGCCAATTCCAGGGTGAGCGCCTGAATCTTGAGTTCCAGCGCATAAACTGTCTGCTGTGTTTGCTGGGTCAGATCAAGCTGAAATGCCTGAACCAGATTGACCACCTGTTGTTTGGTGGCCGTATCGAGGTTGAGTTGATCCAGTTGCGCCAGTGAATTCATGAGATGAATTATACCACGAAATCGCAATCAACCGCCTGTTAATAAACAACTATTACATATTTTCTACACCTGAAAATGCCATTGTGGCCGCGCCGATAAACGCCGCCAGTCTACGCCGGCAATCAACCATTCCCACTGCGATAGCGCTAACTCGACACACGCCGCATCCTGCCTCGGCCAGACAAACCGCCCCTGATGCAGGCGGCGCTGACATAACCACACCCCCGTGCCATCCCACAGCAAGACCTTGATGCGATTGCCCGCGCGATTGCAGAATATGAACGCCGAACCCGCGCAGGGCGGGTGACCCAATACCTGCTGCACAATCATCGATAAGCCATCCATGCCGCGACGCATATCCACCGGATCGACCGCCAGCCAGATCTTACCCGCGTGCGCAATCAACCCAGACATGACAGCAATTCTCCCAGCCATCGCGGGGAAACGCTCAGTGGTAATTCCAGCACATGCGTACCGCGACAGCGAAGCTGCAATACTTCCACTGACGCCGCTGTCGGCTTGATCGTAACCGGAATCAAGGCTGGCAGCTTGATATCATCGCGCCCACGCCGGTGAGCGCGCAACCAATTCCCAAACGTCTTCGCATTCAACCCGAGCGCCCGGCAATAGGCTGCCTGCGACAAACCGCTCGTTTGCCAGTTGCTGATATGCTTTTGCTTATCATCCTGTAATGCCATGGCTTATCCTCCTGTAAGGTAATGCAGAGGAGAATAATCCAGAAAATTGTGATTGCGTAGATGGGAGCGTTGGACGGTTACGGAGAATTGCTGTCATGTCTGGGTTGATTGCGCACGCGGGTAAAATCTGGCTGGCGGTCGATCCGGTGGATATGCGTCGCGGCAGTAACCGTCCAACGCTCCCATCTATCTTTCCTGCTGTTTAAGTGATTGAATGAACGCTGGTGTAAGTGGCAGCAATTCATCGATGCGGTTATTGGGCCAGGTCGGTAGTCTGGCGAGGGTGTCTGCAAGCCATGCGGCGGGATCGAGTTTGTTGAGTTGCGCGGTACCGAACAAGGTTTGAATGGCAGCGGCGCGTTGACCGGCACGTTCCGATCCGGTGAATAGCCAATTCTTTTTGCCGATTGCGATCGGGCGGATGGTGTTCTCCACCGGGTTGTTGTCGATCGGAAGAGAGCCGGTTTGTGCGTAGCGGATGAGACCTGGCCAGCGTCTGAGGGTATAGTCGAGTGCTTTGGCGGAGCCGCCGCCATTTGCGGTCTGGCTACGGGTTTGCATCAGCCAGTCATGCAATGCATGCAGTGCGGGCAGGCTTCTGTCTGCCCGCAGTTGCAGACGATCTTCGATGCTCAGGTCTTTGCCTTCTGCTTCGATTGCGTATAAGACGCTGATGCGCTGTATCGCTGCCAATGCCATCGTGCTGGCATTGGCCTGGTACAGGTCAAAGAATTTGCGTCGCGCATGCGCCCAGCACGCCAATTCGACGCAAGGCGATGTGGCTGTGGAAAAAAGTGCTTTATACCCAGCATAGTCATCGACCATCAGGTGTCCTTGCCAATTTTGCAGAAAGTGCCGCGCATGCTGACCGCTACGGCCAGCTTGATAGTCGAAGACGATGATACGCGGCCCGGGTTCAAGATCATTGCTGCGGTAGGCCCACAGGTAGGCTTTACGGGTTTTGCCGCGACCGGGTTCCAATTGTGCAACTGGTGTTTCATCGGCATGCAGCGTGTTGCCCTGCAGTAGATGCCAGGTTAGGCGATCGACCAATGGTTGCAGGGCTACGCCGGTACGGCCTACCCATTCGGCCAGGGTGGAACGGGGCAGCGTGACCTGGTCACGGGCAGCAATCTGCTCCAGGCGATAAAGTGGCAGGTGATTCAGGTATTTGTTTGTCATCACCCAGGCAAGCAGGCCCGGGGCGGCCATGCCGCCATCGATGACTGCCGGTGGCACGGGTTCTGCCGTGATGGTTTCACAGGATTTGCAGGCGTACTGTGGGCGAATGTGGCGATGAACGAAGAATCTGGCGGGTTCCACGTCGAGCTGCTCGGTGATGTCTTCTCTGATATTAGTCAGATCGCAACCGCATCGGTCACATTGGCAGGATGCGGGTTCATGCCGGTGTTCGATGCGCGGCAGGTGATCTGGCAGCGGCTGACGACCGGCGCGGGTACGCGGCACTTTGGTGGCATTGGGGGTTGGTGTGCTGTTGATCTGTTCGATTTCAGCCTCAATGGCCGTGATATCGGTCAGCGCCGATTCTTCAAACAAAGAAAGCTGCCTGGGTGACAAGGCAGACAACGCTTCATTTTTCCTGCCAAATCGGATACGGCGCAGATGCGCCAATTCCAGGGTGAGCGCCTGAATCTTGAGTTCCAGCGCATAAACTGTCTGCTGTGTTTGCTGGGTCAGATCAAGCTGAAATGCCTGAACCAGATTGACCACCTGTTGTTTGGTGGCCGTATCGAGGTTGAGTTGATCCAGTTGCGCCAGTGAATTCATGAGATGAATTATACCACGAAATCGCAATCAACCGCCTGTTAATAAACAACTATTACATATTTTCTACACCTGAAAATGCCATTGTGGCCGCGCCGATAAACGCCGCCAGTCTACGCCGGCAATCAACCATTCCCACTGCGATAGCGCTAACTCGACACACGCCGCATCCTGCCTCGGCCAGACAAACCGCCCCTGATGCAGGCGGCGCTGACATAACCACACCCCCGTGCCATCCCACAGCAAGACCTTGATGCGATTGCCCGCGCGATTGCAGAATATGAACGCCGAACCCGCGCAGGGCGGGTGACCCAATACCTGCTGCACAATCATCGATAAGCCATCCATGCCGCGACGCATATCCACCGGATCGACCGCCAGCCAGATCTTACCCGCGTGCGCAATCAACCCAGACATGACAGCAATTCTCCCAGCCATCGCGGGGAAACGCTCAGTGGTAATTCCAGCACATGCGTACCGCGACAGCGAAGCTGCAATACTTCCACTGACGCCGCTGTCGGCTTGATCGTAACCGGAATCAAGGCTGGCAGCTTGATATCATCGCGCCCACGCCGGTGAGCGCGCAACCAATTCCCAAACGTCTTCGCATTCAACCCGAGCGCCCGGCAATAGGCTGCCTGCGACAAACCGCTCGTTTGCCAGTTGCTGATATGCTTTTGCTTATCATCCTGTAATGCCATGGTTTATCCTCCTGTAAGGTAATGCAGAGGAGAATAATCCAGAAAATTGTGATTGCGTAGATGGGAGCGTTGGACGGTTACAAAATAATGGGGCTTAAACTTATTCGTACAGCGCCTGACGAATAAGTTTGGACTATGTGGAATATATTTCCCGGTTAATTTTTTCCAGGATTTTCAGCGGCTCGGCTGCCTGCGTAATTGGACGCCCGATTACAAGGTAATCAGCGCCATTTCGTATTGCTTGATGTGGTGTCGCGACTCTAACCTGATCATTCCGGTCACCGTCGGCAAGTCGAATCCCTGGAGTAACCAGTAAAAACCCTCCTGTTAGGCCTGACGACCGCAACTGCGCAGCTTCCAACGCTGAGCAAACTACCCCGTCAAGCTCGCACTGCTGCGCTAACAGAGCGAGTCGATGGACTATCTGTACCGGAGTACCAAATAAACCAATCTCATCAAGATCTTCACGCTGCAAACTGGTTAGTAGCGTAACTGCGATCAGTTTGATATTTTTTTTATGCAAGGCTTCGCGACAGGATAACAACATCTTCTTGCCACCCAGTGCATGAACGTTAATCATCCACACACCAAGCGCCGCTGCTGCTGCACACGCCGAGGCTGCTGTATTGGGAATATCGTGAAATTTTAAGTCGAGAAATATCTCAAAGTCCAGTCGCATCAATTCCTCAATCAATTGTGGGCCGGCACGAGTAAACAGTTCCTTCCCCACTTTTATGCGACAAAGGCTGCGATCCAATCGTCTCGCAAATTCCAATGCTTCTACCTGACCAGGGAAATCAAGCGCCACAATAATACGAGGATCGCCCACACTTATTTCCGGTTCTGTAATTGTTGTACCAAACAAGAAAAATAGCCGCAGAAGCTACCAGCAAAAAAACAGATAAATAAAATGACAATCATGGGTAATTCCCACTCGATACCGAAATAATAATGTATCGCTGTCATCTCCGAATTTTTTACCGCAAAACTGAGCAACAGGAAGAAAATGGCCAAGCGTAGTAATGTAGTCAGCATGCGTGTCATTTTTTATGAAATCCATATCAGCCAGATCATCCCATTAATTTTGGGGTCTACTTAAGTAGTATTCTTCTCAAGATAAAACCATAAGGAAATGATTTTATTATGTATAAAGACAAGAAACCCGTTCGTTTACCCCATCATGTTTCTTTACGATACCTTGCGGCCGGATGCTGCTTATTACACCAAAAACTTGAGGTTTATTGCAACACCCGGTTGCTCTCAAAGAATATTACCAATCGACAATTAAATTATTTGACCCAACCCACTCCCTGATTCCTACTTTTTACTTTCGCTGGGAATCGCATCAATGAGTTCACGCATTTTTTTTCCAGCTTTGAAGTGTGGAACATATTTTGCGGGTACCTGAACTTTCTCTCCAGACTTAGGGTTCCGACCAATGCGTGCTGGTCGGAAGTTAAGATCAAAGCTGCCAAATCCTCGAATCTCGATACGCTCCCCCTTAGACAGACTGTTAGCCATCGCATCGAGCATAATTTTAACGATTAATTCGGCATCTTTAGCCAAAAGCTGCGGAAAGCGTTCAGCCAACCTGAATACCAGTTGAGATTTTGTCATGGTGCATCCTTATTGTTCTTCAGAACTTTTACCGTCATCCGCTCCGGAAGCCTTGCTCTCAATCTTGGCCCTCAGCAATGCACCAAGGTTGGTCGTTCCTGCATTGGCCGGAGCAGGCGATGAAGCAACTACTTTCACCGCTTTATCTTCTTCTTCTTTTAATTTCGATTTAACTGACAAACTGATATTACGGGTCTTACGATCAATATTAATGATTTTAGCTTCAATCTCATCACCTTCCTTTAGTTGCAGGCGAATATCTTCAACTTTATCGTGCGACAATTCGGATGCGCGCAGATAACCTTCTACATCTTCAGTCAGCGCAACAACTGCGCCCTTCGCATCTACGGATTTAACGACACCCTTAACAAGACTGTTTTTATCATTTGATGCCACATAAACGGTAAAAGGATCGCCTTCCAGTTGCTTAACACCCAGCGAAATTCGCTCTTTCTCAACATCAATGGACAATACAACCGCTTCGACTTCGTCTCCCTTTTTGAATTCCAGAATCGCTTTTTCGCCAGGCTGTATCCAGGAGAGATCAGACAAATGCACCAGACCATCAATATTACCAGGCAAGCCAATAAACAAGCCAAAATCCGTAATCGATCTAATCTGTCCGCTCACTTTGTCTCCCTTCTCGTGAGTCAGCGCAAATTCATCCCATGGATTAGGTTTGCATTGCTTCATACCCAGAGAAATCCGTCGACGATCTTCATCAATTTCAAGAATCATTACCTCAACCTCATCACCAAGCTGAACGATCTTGGATGGATAAATATTCTTGTTCGTCCAATCCATTTCCGAAACATGCACCAATCCTTCTATTCCCTGCTCTATTTCAACAAATACACCGTAATCCGTCATATTGGTCACTTTGCCAAACAGACGGGTACCATGTGGATAACGACGTGATAGACCGACCCAGGGATCTTCCGTTAACTGTTTCATTCCCAGAGAAACACGATTTTTCTCTTTATCAAATTTTAGTATTTTAGCGGTGACCTCGTCCCCAACACTGATCACCTCACTAGGATGCTTAACACGTCGCCATGCAAGATCGGTTATGTGCAGCAATCCATCAATACCACCCAGATCAACAAACGCACCATAATCCGTGATATTTTTAACAATCCCCTGTACTGTTGCCCCTTCTTCCAGGTTTGACAGTAACGCATCACGATCCGCACCCAAAGTTGCCTCGAGAACAGCTCGCCGTGAAACCACTACGTTATTACGCTTACGATCAAGCTTAATAACCTTGAATTCCATTTCCTTATTTTCATAAGGTGTCATATCCTTGACAGGCCGGACGTCCACCAAAGACCCTGGCAAAAATGCACGAATACCGTTAACAGTTGCAGTCAAGCCACCCTTAACCTTGCCGTTGACCATGCCGGTTACAATCCTGCCCTCTTCCATGGCCGTTTCCAGATCAAACCAGGCACTCAAGCGCTTGGCTTTATCTCGTGATAACCGGGTTTCTCCATAACCATTTTCCAGTGCTTCAATGGCAACACTGACAAACTCCCCTACCTTCGCTTCAATTTCGCCTCTGTCATTCTTGAATTCCTCAATTGGAATATAGCTCTCTGATTTCAAACCAGCATTAACAACCACAAAATTAAAATCAATGCGAATAATTTCAGCAGTTATTATTTCCCCGACCCGCATTTCTTTTTGCGAGAGGCTTTCTTCAAAGAGTTGCGCAAAACTTTCCATAGAACTTGTCACGCTGGTAGTAGCAGTAGTCATTATTAAAAAATACCCGATCGTAAAATGAATATCCCAAAAAAAACTTAATCAGGATAGGTTAGTTAAAAAAAACAGCGAGCTGCCACCAAGTGCAGCGCTCTGTGCTTGTAAAATAAAATATATAAACACTAAGTTACTGGATTTTCATGCGCTCTGGCATGTGATTTTGCTACAGCATAGCTGTCCAACACCTGCCCAACTGCTTCATCTATTGACAAATTGGATGTATCGAGTAGTTGCGCATCTGCCTGTTGCTTCAATGGTGACGATACCCGATCACTATCGCGCTGATCGCGCTCCCGTAACATTTGCAGCAAGTTGGGCATGTTAGCATTAATACCTTTTTCCTTCAACTGCTTATGACGCCTGTTTGCACGCTCCTCAACGCTTGCTGTTAAATAGATTTTAAGCGTTGCATCAGGAAAAACTACTGATCCCATGTCGCGGCCATCCGTAACCAGTCCCGGTAATTTACAGAAATCTCGCTGCCGTTGCAGCAATGCGGCTCGCAAAGCTGGAAAATGGGCAATTCTGGAAGCAAATTCACCACAGGATTCGGCACGTATCGCATCGTCAACATCTCGTCCATCCAGCCAGACAAGGGAAGCCTCGAAAGAAAAATTAATCTGCCTCGCAATTTCTGCCAATTGCACCTCATCGCTGGCACTTATGCTGTCTTGCAAAGCCCGCAGCGCTACCAGCCTGTATAGTGCACCACTATCCAGATAGTGAAATCCGAGTTTTTGGGCCACCAGTCGAGCAACAGTTCCCTTGCCAGAAGCTGAAGGACCATCGACGGCGATAACAGGAACAGCTAAGTTATTCATATTCAGATTGACTCAACTTAATGATTAAACTTGGAAAATTTCAGGTATCGAAATGGGCCAGCATTTCAAATTGCTTAAAATACTCTGGAAAGGTTTTGGCTACACAATCAGGATCCAGGATACGTATTGGCACACCCAGCGAGATTAGCGAAAAACTCATTGCCATGCGGTGATCATCATAGGTGTTAATCACAGCACCCGCATTAGGGGAACCATCAGGCGGAGTAATGCGTATAAAATCCTCGCCCGATTCAATTTTTGCACCCAATTTACTCAATTCAGCCGACATTGCCGCAATTCGGTCGGTTTCTTTCACCCGCCAGCTGCCAATATTTCTCAGCGTGGTGGTCCCTTGCGCAAACAGGGCCGCTGTCGCCAACGTCATTGCCGCATCAGGTATATGATTGCAATCCATATCGATCGCCACCAGCTGCTTACCGGTAACAGACCGGCGTGGTGAGCTGCATTCAATCCAGTTATCGCCCATTTTGACACACGCCCCCATCTTTTCGAGAGCCTCAACAAAACGAATATCTCCCTGTTGACTCGCACGTCCCACCCCCTCTACACGCACGGGCCCGCCTGCAATTGCACCCGCCGCGAGAAAATAAGATGCTGAAGAGGCATCTCCTTCAATCTGAACATTGCCAGGGCTGCGGTAGACCTGCTCGCCAGCCATACTAAAACGCTGCCAGGATTCATGCTCGACGCACACCCCAAAACGTGACATTTGCTGCAAAGTCAATGAAACATAGGGTTGTGATATCAATAAGCCATCAATTGTGACCACCATTGATTTCCCTGTCAGCGGCAGTGCCATGAGCAAACCACTGAGGAATTGGCTGGATATATCTCCTTTAATTGTCATTGCACAAGGCTGGATGCTTGCCGGATGAATTTCAATCGGCGGAAAACCAGCTTGCCCCGAATAATTTATACTAGCCCCAATTTGGCGTAGTGCATCCACCAGATCTTCGATGGGACGCTCATGCATCCGTGGCACACCAGCTAAATAATAATGTCCATGCATCAGCGCCAGCACTGCTGTCAACGGTCGAAACGCCGTGCCTGCATTACCTAAAAAAAGTCGGGCCTCCCTGACCGGAAACTCCCCCTGACAACCTGTTACCTCAACATCACCCTCTTCAGAAAATTTTATATGAGTCCCCAGCGTCTTCAAGGCAGTCAACATTTGACCGGTATCATCTGAATGCAACAATCCTGAAATAGTAGTTACACCCTCAGCCAAAGCGGATAACAGCAATATCCGATTGGAAATACTTTTTGAACCGGGCAAACGAATTACACCGCGCACTTCAGGGATTAAAGGAAGATCAAGCCAATTCATGTGGCGCTCACCAACATTATAAAATTACTCGCAATTTGCACACCATTTGAAGTATCTCAAAGAAATTCTGAAACAACTTCTTTGGCTGTGCAATGTCTATCATCACCCGCGCAGATCACATACAATATGCTGCTTTCAGGGAAACACCATTCAATGAATCACATTTTTAACAACAACGAGGCCAATTAATGGAAGACTCTTATCTAAGCACTCTAATCTATTCAATTCTGGCGCTACCAATCGTATTCGGAATACTCTATTGGATCAAAATTCGCAGGGATGCTCGTCGCAACGAATCAGGCGAGGTTGAGTACACCAGCGTTGCACAGGCTATCGGTTTCCTGGTGGTTGAGGGCTTAACAGTTGTGGCCAGTCTGGCCATTATGATCGCAGCAATATCCGGAATTGTCCGATATATTATGGTCACTTTCTCCTGACCGAACAAGGCGGCTCGTTATAAGCCGTCTTGCTCACCAATGCATTCAGTTTACATATCCAGACACCACCCGATCAGGAGGCAGCAGCTTTTCCAGATTTACTTTTGGGAGTAGCTGCTTTCTCCTTGTTTTTTTTCTGCTCAAATTCAAACCCGATTTTACCGCCAGGCACTACTACCAGATAAGCCGAAAATGGACGACTTTTTTTTGAAATAAACTTATTCAGCAAATCTGTTCTTCCAGCCTGCAATAACTTAACCACTTGCTCCGGTTCTATCGGGCGACTCAATATAATTTTACCGGTTTTAAAGCTGCAAGCAGGCTCCACACCTACCGCCTTTTCACAAACATAAAACATTTTATGCTCATAGACTGCATGTCCACACTGGGGACAGGCGCCCAAAGACAACTGTCCAGAAAAATCAATCTCTTCTTGCGCCTGATCTGCTTCATTACCAAAATCGAATTTCATCTCGTCATCATCATTCAGCCTGACCATGGCATTGAATAGACGACCCATCTTGCTGCGAAAACCAGATAAAGGACCAACCGCCCTCGTCGCGATCAAAGCTTCCATTTCTTCTACCTCAAATTGCCGCCCTGCCAGGATTTTCCATAACGCAAAATCACATTGCTGACATTGAAACTTTTTGTAGTTTTCCTGCATCTTTCCACCACAGCGCGGACAAGGCGTGCTGAGCGCAGCAAAATCACCATTAATGGTTTTACCACGATGGCTTTTAGCTTGCTCGACGATATGTCGAGTCATGGCAGCAATCTTGGCCATGAACTCCTCGCGCTTGAGCTGCCCTTGTTCGATTTGACGTAACTGAGATTCCCAGTCACCCGTCAGTTCCGGTGATGTCAATTCGGGTATTTTTAATCCGCGCAGCAAAGTAATCAATGAAAACGCCTTGGCAGTTGGCTGAAGTTCTCGCCCTAGTCGCTGCACGTAATTTTCAAAAATTAAACCCTCAATAATCGCCGCGCGTGTTGCTGGCGTACCCAATCCCTTGTTACTCATCGCCGCACGCAACTCCTCATCCTCAACCAATTTACCTGCACCTTCCATTGCTGACAACAGGGTAGATTCATTAAATCGCGCAGGTGGTCGAGTTCGATTAGCCAATACCTCAACTTTTTCAGCAATCACAGGCTTATCCAGCGCCACCGCCATCAACACGGGAGCAACCTTATCTTCCTGATCAAGTTGACTGCTACTATCCTGTTTACCATAGACAGCTTGCCATCCAGCATGAATCAGCACTTTACCTTCGGTCTTGAATAGCTCATCCCGCACACAGGTAATCCGCGTGGTAATCAGGAATTCTGCCGCCGGATAAAAAATTGCCAGGAAGCGTTTCACAACCAGATCATAAAGTTTCGATTCAGCTTCGTTGAGTTTTTTTGCTGCAAACGTGGTAGGAATAATGGCGAAATGGTCAGATACTTTGGCGTTATTGAAAATCCGCTTGTTGGGCTTAACCCAGTCCGCCGTCAAAATATGCTGCGCAAACTGGCCATACTCCGATGACACCAACGTTTGCAGCGTTTCTTTGACAGTCTGTTGATAATCTTCGGGTAATGCACGCGAATCTGTTCGCGGATAAGTCAGAACCTTATGCTTCTCGTAGAGCGCCTGAGCGAGTCCAAGCGTTGCTTTAGCGGAAAACCCGAAACGGCTGTTTGCTTCTCTCTGCAAACTGGTTAGATCATAAAGCAGCGGGCAGTTCTCCTTGGTCGGTTTGCTCTCTTCCGAGACCAGACCAGACTGCCCCTGGCATTTGTCACGAATTTCCTCAGCCCTGACTAATTCCCAAACCCGGTCTGCCCTGCTATCAGCCTCATTTTTAGATTTGATAAAACTCTCATCAAACCATTTACCGGCATACGTCCCATTTTCAGTCGCAAAAGTCGCGTGAATCTCCCAGTAATCTCTGGCGATAAATTTCTTGATGGCCTCTTCGCGCTCGACCAGAATAGCCAGTGTAGGCGTTTGTACCCGCCCAACCGTAGTTTTATGAAACCCCCCTTCCTGAGAGTTAAACGCGGTCATCACGCGAGTACCATTGATACCAACCAACCAGTCAGACTCTGAACGGCTAACCGCAGCATCTGCCAGCGATAAAACTTCGCTGTCATCCAGTAAATGATCAAACGCATCACGAATGGCGGCAGGGGTCATCGATTGCAGCCACAATCGTTTAATAGATTTCCTGCTGTTGGCATGCTGGACGATATAGCGAAAAATGAGCTCACCTTCTCGACCCGCATCACAGGCATTGATCAACGTATCCACATCCTTGCGTTTAATCAGCTTGCTTAACAGCTTCAGACGGGCAGCTGTTTTCTCAATCGGCGCCACATCAAAATGTGGTGGAATAACAGGCAAATTATCAAAGCTCCACTTGCCTCGCTTGACTTCGTATTCCTCGGGAACAATCAATTCAAGCAAATGCCCGACAGCAGAAGACAAAACGAACTCATCACTCTCGTAATAGTCGTTTTCCTTAGTAAAATTGCCGAGCGCTCGTGCAATATCATTTGCGACAGACGGCTTCTCAGCGATAATCAGTTTTTTGCTCATAGATTGCTTTCAGGTTACTCGAAGACGCTTCATACCACAAAAAACTGCTATGCGAAAGACATATCAATGCCGTGAATGAGAATCACTGACTACAAAAAGTTTCTCCGCTATAGAGTGCTCTGATAACCGGTTCTGCATCCACAGATCAAACAGAACGACCAGTTTTATTTTTTCCAGACTGGCATGGTCGCCATCCATCTCGATGACGCGCTCGATCAGCAGCTCACGTTGCAGCGGATTAATGATGCCCGTCTGCTCAAGAAACAGAATAAACCCACGCCCCTCGATATCGATAATCTCCATTTCTTCTGCTGAAAAATGGCGAAGTGATCGACTTTCGATCAGACTGGCCGGGTAGCGATCAGCATCATTTTCGGAGAGTCCGGAAAGCCAGTCGAGCGCAAGCGTTATCTCATCGTCTTCAAATCCAGCCATTGTCAATTTATGAGTTAATGTGGCCGGATCGGGACAACGACCGGCTTCAAAATAATTTTCAAACAGATACAAAAGAATATCGAACATAACGTACTTTATGACTTTTATTGACTGCAGGACACTTCTGCGACCAGTAAACAAGCCATCTGATGGATGCCTGCCGCCGCAATTGTTAACTCGCACATGATAGCATCAACTGATGCGCTGATAGCGCCCCCCGGGCAAACTCCCTATTTTCCCCTCCAATTCCAGAGTCAACAGCATAGTTGACACCGCCTCCGCCGTGAAGCCACTGCGTTCGCACAATGTGTCAATATCTGCAGCATCGTGCCCCAGGTAAACCAGCAATGCGGCATCACCCTGCTTATGCTCGATTACATTTTCCTGCTGCAGACTAACTTGTCCCGCATCAGAATGCTGCCCGGAGAAACAGTTGAGTTCATCCAGAATATCCTGAATATTTTCAACCAATTTGGCACCTTGCTTGATCAGTGCATGACAGCCTTTTGACAACGGCGAGTGAATCGAACCAGGAATAGCCATGACTTCACGCCCCTGTTCCAGCGCCAGCCTGGCGGTAATAAGCGATCCGCTGTGCAGCGTAGCTTCAATGACCAGACAAGCCTGACTCAGGCCGCTGATAAGACGGTTGCGTCGCGGAAAATTACTTCCAATCGCAGGAGTGCCTAAGGGAAATTCTGAGATCAGCGCACCCACTTTTGCCAATTGATGCGCCAGCACGTGATTTCTGGCCGGATACACGATATCCAGGCCCGTCCCAACCACAGCCATACTGGAACCCGCTCCCCGCAAGCCACCTTCATGTACAGCCGCATCAATTCCCTGCGCCAGACCACTCACAACGCAAAATCCGGCATGGCTCGCAGCCTCTGCAAATGCTCTGGCATTAGTCAATCCTTGCGGAGTAGCATGACGACTACCCACCATGGCAAGCGCCGGCAGCGCAAGCAGATGGCGTTGTCCCTTGAAATAGAGAATAGGGGGAGGATCGGGAATATTGAGGAGCGCAACAGGGTAGTCAGGATCAACCAGCGTAATTAGACTGTTAGCCGGATCGGACAGCCAGTCAATCGTTCTGACAAAATTTCCCTCATCCACCTCACGCTGAAAAATACGGGAAGCAACCGGTTTTTTGACCACGCGCTCAAGCGAATGAATGTTTGTGGCAAAAATCTCGTCGGGACTACCAAAAGCGGTAAGTAATTTTCGGATTGCACCACCACTCAATCCTTTAATCAAACCAAGACGAAGCCAGGATTCGATATCCCGATCAATCGACATAAAAAGCAACTATCCTCACAGTGAGCAGCTTGTTACTCAACTTAACGAATCACAAGTCCAAAAAGACGTGAGTATAGAAGTTTCAGCCTTGCCTGTCAGGGTGTTTTAACAGCATCAAGCACCTTAATTGCCTGACGGCTTTGCACCACTAATGCATAAGCAACCCGGTCAAACACCCGAAAAACGAAAACCAGACCGATGCGCTCATCTGGCGCATCGACCCACTTACTTTCATGAGAACGAATCTGCTGCTTGCGATATACAGCAAGCACATGCCCAGGCTCAATGGCGTCCAGACGGCCTTTATTCAGAGTAACAATTGCATTTTCTCCAATCTCATTAACTCCGTCATAAACGGAAATAATGCGTCCGGATATACCGAAATCGGGTGCATGTGGAAAATAATCACCGATGGTAGAGGTAACAGCCGGAACCAGACGATCCCCTTTTAGAATTTCTCGTGCTGAATGGGTCACCATGCCCGAGCTGGTCTCTGCGAAATCCATTATTTCAATATCTCCCAGATAGTTTGCCTCATATCCGAGAATACGATCCACCACATCAGGATCAAGCAGCGCCTTCCCACCACGAAATACCTGCCATTTTTGCCCTTGGTCGATTGGCATATTCAGCACATACACCTTGTCACCCGTACTGAGAATCACACGCTCATCGCTGGCACCAAGAATCACCGGTGCTCGATCCAGGGCATGACGTTCCACCACCAACGGTTTGCTCAGAAATGGCTCTATCCGGTCAGCAGGAATGCTTGGTATCGCTCGCAAAGTAAGTGATTCCGATCGCACCCGGGGAGACAGTCTGATCGTACCGTTTTCCTCAGAAATTCGCAGACGCACACCTTGCGCAGTTTTTTCCATCACAATAATGTCGCCAGGATAAATCCGGTGCGGATTGGCAATGTCATGACGGTTTGCCTGCCAGATATCCGGCCAACGCCACGGGTCCCGCAGATAACGTGCCGCAACTCCCCACAGCGTATCCCCTCTCGTCACAACATAGCGCATTGGCGCATTGTCCTGTAACTTGATTTCACTGGCACTGACAAGCGGGAGGGAAACCAGTCTAGCGAATAAAATCGCAGTTATAATGGTCAATATACGCATAGAAGCTCTCAATTTTATAGATACACATCGAAACAATACTGCCAAGTTTGATTGGGCTAAAAAGGCAACGCCATGCAAGCTCACCATCAATTCCAGGCAGAAATCAAAAGTTGATTGATCATCCATAGTAAAGCATCTGTTTTGTTTCAAATTCCTGAATTATGCATATTCACCATGGCAATTCTACAAATACTCCACTATCCCGATGAACGACTGCACCGAATCGCGCGCGCCGTTCCGCAAATCACTGCAGAAATTACCGAACTGGCCAGGGATATGGCTGAAACCATGTACGCTGCCGTTGGCATTGGGTTGGCTGCCACCCAGGTAAATGTTCACCAACGCGTGGTCGTCATTGATATTTCCGAGGCTCATAACGATCTACTGGTCTTGATCAATCCGGAAATTACCGCCAGCAGCGGTATATCCTCATTCCAGGAGGGTTGCCTATCCGTACCAGGCATTTTTGACACAGTTTCGCGTGCCGAACAAATTACGGTCCAGGCAACCGGGCTCGATGGCAAAGCTTTTACGTTGGAAGCAACTGGCCTGCTGGCGGTCTGCATCCAGCACGAAATGGATCATTTACTGGGCAAGGTTTTTGTCGAATACCTATCTCCATTCAAACAATCGCGTATTCTGCGTAAGCTGAAAAAACAGGCTCGCAAACAAATTGCCTGATTTTGGTATGTTGCCGGATAGAATCTTCTCTATTCCCAATCTCACTTGCCGCAATCCATGAAAATTCTCTTTGCTGGTACACCCATATTTGCTGCATCAGCTCTGGATGCAATACTAGCAGCTGGTTTCTCTGTTGATTTGGTACTCACCCAGCCGGATCGCGCTGCGGGGCGCGGCTTAAAAATGCAAGCAAGCCCGGTCAAACAGCTGGCGCAACAATACCATCTGCCGCTATTACAACCGTCATCTCTTAAGTCGGCCGCCCTGGAGGCGCAATTGCGCGCAGTCGCTCCGGATGTCATGATTGTAGCGGCCTACGGCCTGATTCTGCCTGAAGCCCTGTTAACCATCCCGCGATATGGATGCATCAATATCCACGCATCTCTTTTACCACGCTGGCGTGGCGCTGCTCCGATCCAGCGCGCAATCCTTGCGGGAGATCAGGAAACGGGTATTACCATCATGCAGATGGATAGCGGGCTAGACACCGGTGCCATTTTGTCGCGGCATACCGCAGCGATTACACCAAACGAGACCGCCGCAAGTCTGCATGACAAATTAGCTATCCTGGGTGGAGCCAGCATCGTGACAACCCTGCAGGATTTGATTGACGGAAAGCTCGAATTGACACCGCAAACCGAAACAGGCGCCAGTTATGCTTCCAAAGTCAATAAATTAGAAGCAGCAATCGACTGGACGCTGGATGCCTTATGTATCGAGCGTAAAATTCGGGCATTTAACCCCTACCCCGGCGCATTAACTGGCTTGACCGGTAATCCGGTCAAACTATGGCAGGCCAGCGTGATTGATTCGGGCAGATCTTCAGGCAAACCCGGCGAAATAATCAATGCGTCAAACGACGGCATCGTAGTAGCATGCGGACACAACGCACTGCGGATTGAAGTTTTACAGCCCGCCGGAGGAAAAAAACTGACGGCTGCCCAGTTTATGGCAGGTCACTCCATCTCAAACAGCGACCGCTTCGCCAGTGGCGACAACCAGACTTAATGACTGCGGTGACTATCCATACCCAGCAGCAAATATGATCAAAACACAACTATTGGCGGCTCAGGCTGTGAGTGAAGTCATGACTGGCGCCAATCTGACCGACGTGCTACGAATGACCTGGCAGAGCAACGCCATGTTGACCGGACAGCAGCGAGGCGCGATTCAGGATCTGGCCTATGGGGTACTGCGTCATTATGCGCAACTTGTCGCCATATTAGACACACTGCTGAATAAACCACTACAGGATGACCGCCTGCACTACCTGTTACTCGTCAGCCTGTATCAGCTGGGTTACAGCAAAGCGGCCAGTCATGCAATCGTCAACCATGCCGTTTCTGCTTCCCGCCAGCTTGCTGACCATACAAAAATAGCCGGTCTGATCAATGCCATACTGCGCAACTTTATCCGTCAACGGGATGTGCTAATGGAACAGACCACACAAAATGAGGCCACCCGGTTCTCTTATCCGCAATGGTGGATCGACACAGTACGGCGACAATATCCTCAGCAATACCAGAGCATTCTGCTGGCAGGTAACCAGCATCCACCGATGACAGTGCGAATCAATCAGCGTCAGATAACCCTGCACGACTATCAAGCCATGCTTGATGCACAGGGAATAGATGCCAGGATACTATGGGATCACGCGCTGATAATTGCCAAACCGGTTTCGGTGGAAAAACTGCCGGGATTCGCCAATGGCCTGATCAGCGTGCAGGATGCCGGCGCGCAATTAGCAGCACCATTACTGGCGGCCAGTAATGGCATGCGCGTCCTCGATGCCTGCGCCGCGCCAGGTGGTAAAAGTACACATTTGCTGGAATTAGAGAATATTGAATTAACTATTCTTGATAACAGCATCCATCGCCTGCAGAAGGTCAGGGAAAATCTGACACGCCTGAAGCTGTCGGCTCATCAGATCATTGACGGAGATGCCCGATATCCCGCTCAGTGGTGGGATGGACGGTTGTTCGACCGGATCATGGTGGATGCTCCCTGTTCGGCGTCCGGCGTGGTACGTCGCCACCCGGATATCAAATGGCGCAGAAAACCGGAAGACATCTCCCATTACGCACAAACCCAACTTACCATTCTCGAAGGAATGTGGCCTTTACTGAAACATGGCGCGAGACTGCTCTACATTACCTGTTCGATTTTTCAGGAAGAAAATATTTTGCTCGTTAAAAAATTTTTATTGCATCACCCGGAAGCAAAACTGCTGCCTGCGACTCACCCACAATTCAACAGTCGGCAGTTATTGCCTGACAACCATCATGATGGTTTCTTTTATGCCACTTTACAAAAACATTAAACCGACTGTTCTGACTGAAAAATCATTCAAACAATTGGCAATGCTGTGTTTGCTGACTCTGATCACGTTGCCACTATTCGCCAGCCCTGGCGGCAGTATCCACATAAAATCATTTGATTTCAGAAAGTCTACCGAGAGTTTCCGCATGGATGTACTGGCAGATATTTCCCTGAATCAGACGCTGGAAGATGCCCTAAAAAAAGGAGTTGAACTGGTTTTTATGGTAAATGCATCCATTATGAAACCACGCTGGTACTGGATGGATGAAGAGGTTGCCCGTTGCAGGGCGCGCTTCAGACTGAGTTATCACGCACTGACCCGTCAATATCGATTACTGCAGAATGAGCAATTGCACAGCTTCGCTTCGCTGGATGTCGCGTTAAAAACACTGGGGCACCAGACTGATCTGCCCTTTAAGGAATACACACCGCTACTGGCAAACCATGAGTATTATCTGGCTTTGCAGATCTCTCTGGACGTCTCGCGCCTGCCCAAACCTTTCCAGATGGAATGGTTTGATTCAGCAGACTGGAATCTTGTTTCTGAAAAAATTATTCGCCCAATCATACCCGAGTCTGATCATCCTATTACCCATTAGCACAAACTCATGAAATTTGTCATTGCACTGGTCACAGGATTAAGCATTATCATGCTGTATCTGCTGGCGACTGCAGGTGCTAACACGGAATTTTTTGAGCGCCGCTACCGCTGGTTGATTATTTTTATAGTTGGTTTTTTAATCTTCCTAATTGGGGTAGTAGCATTTCTGCTCTGGCGACTGCGGCGCCGTATCAAAATGGGGATTTTTGGCTCCAGACTGGCAGTACGACTATTAATCGTTTTTTCGCTGATGGCAATTCTGCCTGGCGCCCTGATTTACAGTGTTTCGGTACAGTTTCTGGAAAAAAGTATTGAATCCTGGTTTAACGTTAAAGTTGATCGAGCGCTGGAAGGCGGACTTACACTCGGACAGACTGTGCTGGATAATCTTTTGGAAGAACTTCAGAAAAGAGCCCAGGCTGCGGCGCTTTCGCTATCAGAATCTACCAGCTCTCCACTCACGACACTGAATCGGCTCCTGATCCAGTCACAGATCCAGGAGGCAACGTTATTCAACCAGGATGGCAAAATCGTTGCCTTTACCAGCATGGATGATGACGTACTATTTCCCGAGATGCCCAATGCAGAAGCGATGCGTAATATCCGCATGCAAAAAAATTATCGTGCAGTGGAATCTCTTGACGGTAACGTACTTTATCTACGTGTTCTGGTACCCGTCAATGTTCTCAGTTCAGACGAAGATATTCGGGTATTGCAGGTATTACAGCGTATACCACAATCCCTGGCGGACAGTGCCGAACAGGTGCAAGCAGGTTTCAGTGATTATCAGGAACTGATACTGTCCCGCCAGGGATTAACCAGGCTATACAGCGTTACCCTTACCTTGGCACTATTCCTCGCGTTATTCTCAGCAGTTGCTGCTGCTTTTGTCATCAGTGAAAAATTAAGTGCGCCGCTTGGACAACTGGCGGATGGCACCCGTGCCGTCGCTCAGGGAGATTTCAGCAGACGCCACCAGGTTCAGAGTACAGACGAGTTTGGCGTATTGACCGAATCGTTCAATCTGATGACCGAGCAACTGGCCATTGCGCGTAATGTTGCGCAGCGTAATCAACAGGAAGTTGAGAATGCACGGGCTTATCTGGAAAACATTCTGGCAAATCTATCATCTGGAGTCATCGTTTTTGATGAGAACTTGCGTATGCGCGCTACCAATCAGAGCGCCGAGCAAATTCTTCAGATTCCACTTGCCAGATTTGAAGGACTAACAGTTGCGGAATGCGTTATTCAGCAACCCAGATTAAAACTCCTGGCCGAGGAAATTCAAATCGGATTTGCCTCGGAAAAAACAGGGGAATGGCAACGCCAGGTCATACATTCAACGGCCAATAAAGAACAAATACTGCTACTACGTGGTTCACGCCTGCCACAAACATCCTCCCGAGGTGGGATAGTGGTATTTGATGACATCACCAGTTTATTGCAAGTGCAGCGAACTGTTGCCTGGGGAGAGGTTGCGCGGCGTCTCGCGCATGAAATTAAAAATCCCCTGACCCCCATCCAGCTCTCGGCGGAGCGGTTGCAGCACAAACTAGTAAATAAGCTCGACGAAACCGACGCCAGAATTCTAAAACGCGCCACCACTACTATTGTCGATCAGGTTGAGGCGCTCAAAAAAATGGTCAATGAATTCAGAGATTACGCCCGAGCTCCTGAACTTGAGTTCTATCAGATAGACCTCAACCGGTTGATCAGAGAAGTTCTTGCGCTCTATCAAACGACTACCCACCCAGAAAATAGTGCCATTTATCCACAAATCGACATGCAGCTTGCGGCGGATATTCCGCCCATCAAAGGTGATCCAGCCAGGCTACGCCAGGTGCTGCACAATCTTTTACAGAATTCACAGGATGCTCTAAGTACAATTCATGACCCCATGATAAGGGTGCAGACAGAATCCAGCAAAAGCAACATTCTGTTGAGTATTACGGATAATGGCATTGGACTCTCTGAATCTGTTGAGGCCAACATCTTTGAACCCTATATCACTACCAAACCCAAAGGAACGGGGCTCGGTCTACCTATTGTCAAGAAAATCATCGATGAGCACGGTGGTACTATTCTCGTCAAAAATATTCAACCTCACGGTGCACAGGTATTCATTACCTTACCCGCCCTGGTTATTGAAAATTCGCAACACCCCGATATCCCGGTCTAGCGGCCATGCCAGCCTTGCACAGAAATTTACCTTATACAATGATAAAATCTGTGTCAGATTTCCTTTTTAGATTCGATACATGTCGGTTAAATTACAAGACCTGATTATTAATGGCTAACAATACCATTCTCGTAGTGGATGATGAGTTGGGCATCCGCGAATTGTTATCCGAGATTCTCGGTGATGAAGGCTATACCGTCATGCTTGCTGAAAATGCCGAAGAGGCCAAGGTATGCCGCAATCAATTGCGTCCCGATCTGGTACTGCTGGATATATGGATGCCTGATACCGATGGCATTACGCTGCTCAAAGAATGGGCAAATACCGGGGCACTCACCATGCCCGTCGTCATCATGTCAGGCCATGGCACAATCGAAACCGCCGTCGAGGCAACCCGGATTGGCGCGGTTGGCTATCTGGAAAAGCCGATTCCACTACAAAAATTACTCAGTACCGTAGGGCAGGTATTACGCGGCGCGCAGCACCCTTCATTCTCAACGTTTTCCCTGACTAATCTTGGTCGCAGCAATCTAATCATGGAACTCAGAAGAAAGCTGGAGCAAGTGCAAAATCTCAAAGTGCCCGTTCTGCTGACCGGGGAGCCAGGAGTCGGATTTGAATATTGCGCACGCTTCCTGCACAGAATCAATACCGCCTGGGTAGAACCAGAATCTTCCGCGTTGCTGGCTGAACGCCCATTGGAACCACTGGAAAAAGCACGGGGAGGACTGATTTTTCTAGGTGAAATAGGCGATCTGACCAAACTCGAACAAAAAGGGCTGTTACTGATCCTGGGAAAACTGGAACACTATAATGCTCGCCTGGTATGTGCCACTGCACGCGCACTGGCCGAACTCACCGCCCAAGGGCTGTTCCATCCCAAGCTATTTGAAATATTAAGCAGTCTGACGATTTCTATTCCTCCGCTGAAACTACATCGGGAAGATATACCTGAAATTGCCAATCAATTGCTCTCCACACTGATCGAATCTGGCGAAGTACCCGTGTTGCAATTTAATACGGCTGCACTGAATGCTTTGCGCAATTATGATTGGCCAGGTAACCTCGCACAATTAACCAGCATCGTACATTCCCTGGCGGTCACCTGTACACATAATGAAATTTCTGCAGAAGCAGTTCAGCAGGCATTGGCCTTTTCTCCCCAGGAAACCGGCGTTGCCTCAGACATCCCTTTGAATATCACATTACGAGAAGCACGTGATATTTTTGAAAAAACCTATTTTGAGAAACTGATTGAACAGGAAGGTGGAAACATGACGCGCGTAGCCGAGCGCGCTGGACTTGAAAGGACGCATCTTTACCGAAAGATCAAATCACTTGGGATTAAAACCAGAAACCAACTCTAGCAGCACCCCCCCCTTTCTCAGCGATTGGCGACAAAATTTCCGCACTCTGCACACAAACCAGCGGTGACGCTTTTGCTCACTGACAATGACTACTTCACTCTGGCAAAATTTTGGGTTTACCCGATTATATTTTGGTGTTGTTCGTGGGGATTATATTGCCAGGACTATTTGAAACAGGAATCATCCATTGGCTGAAAAAACACCGTTCTAAGTCAAAAGCACAGGTCAGGCGAATCGGTCAGCGTAACCCTGGTTAATTTTGCGCTGAGTTAGTTGTATACAAGATTCCTCCTTCCTTGATATTCATTTTACCGTACCGCCTGTTAATATCTTCAGACTCATTTCATATTGAAAGAGACTGCTTCTGGAAAGGCTCCAACTTCTCGCGTATAATCGAGCCAAGCGGCGCGAAATCGGTTTTTATATATTTCAAACCGCATTTTTTATGTCTGCGTAATAGCGTCTTGTAAATACTGGAGAGCTTTGTGTCCGATCATCCGCGTGCTGTACTCGTTTTGGCTGATGGTACTGTTTTTTACGGATACGCAATTGGTGCTATGGGCATCACTACGGGTGAAGTCGCTTTTAATACGGCCATGACCGGCTATCAGGAGATTATTACCGACCCGTCGTATTGTCGACAAATCGTCACATTGACTTACCCCCATATTGGCAACACCGGCACCAATAGCGAAGATGTGGAGTCTATCTCTACCCATGCGGTACATGCTGCAGGATTGGCGATTCGTGATCTGCCCCTGATGCATAGCAGCTGGCGCAGCAAGCAGTCCCTGCCGGATTTTCTGAGACAGCATCACGTTGTCGCCATTGCTGGCATCGATACACGAAAGCTCACCCGGATCCTCAGAGAAAAAGGTGCACTGGCTGGTTGCATTATGGCCGGACAGGTTGATGCCGACGAGGCATTGCGAGAGGCTCGCGCCTTTCCAGGACTGGAAGGAATGGACCTGGCGCGCGTCGTGACCTGCGATCACATTCGGGAATTCGATGAGGGAGAATGGACAATTGAAAGCGGGTATCGTTTATCGAATTCCGGACGTTGGCGAGTGGCGGTTCTTGATTTTGGCGTCAAACGAGCTATTTTGCGCAAACTAGTGCAACGGGGATGTCAGGTCAGAGTTTATCCGGCGCAAACAGCTATTCATGAAATTCTGGCAGACCGGCCGGATGGCGTCTTATTATCCAATGGACCCGGGGATCCCAAGGCATGCGATTACGCAATTGCGGCAACCCGTACCCTGCTGACCAGAAAAATTCCGTTATTTGGTATCTGTCTTGGACACCAGATCGTGGCGCTCGCCGTGGGTGCGCAGACGGTTAAAATGAAATTCGGGCATCATGGTGCGAATCATCCGGTGCAGGATATTGATAGTGGCCGCGTTATGATTACCAGCCAGAATCATGGATTTGCGGTTGCAGCCGAAACCTTGCCTGAGAATGCGCGCATTACTCATCGATCGCTCTTTGATGGCAGCTTGCAGGGATTCGAATTATCCGGTCAACCTGTGTTCTGTTTTCAGGGTCACCCAGAAGCCAGCCCCGGTCCGCATGATGTAGATTATCTGTTTGATCGTTTCGTCAATAGTATCGCCCAACATGCACACGAAGAGTCCGTCATTTGAACCTTGCGAATTGCTCAACACTAAATGCCTAAACGTACTGATCTACATTCCATTCTCGTCATAGGCGCCGGCCCGATTGTTATCGGACAGGCGTGTGAGTTTGATTATTCGGGCGTTCAGGCCTGCCGCGCTTTGCGTGAGGAAGGTTATCGAGTTGTTCTGGTCAATTCCAATCCGGCTACCATCATGACTGATCCGGAAATGGCTGATGCTACTTACATAGAGCCCATTACCTGGCCGGTTGTCGAGAAAATTATCGAAATTGAGCGTCCGAGTGCACTGCTTCCTACCATGGGAGGGCAAACCGCGCTCAACTGCGCGCTGGATCTAGTAAAACATGGTGTGCTGCAACGCTATGGCGTTGAGCTGATTGGCGCATCTCGAGAAGCTATTGATATGGCAGAAGATCGCGACAAGTTCAAGCAGGCCATGACTCGTATTGGTCTTAAATCTGCGCGCTCGGCGGTGGCGCACAGTATGGAGGAAGCCTTGCAGGTACAGGCGGCAATTGGTTACCCTGTCATTATCCGCCCCTCTTTCACGCTGGCAGGTAGCGGCGGTGGCATTGCGTACAATCGTGAGGAATTTATCCAAATATGTGAGGGTGGTCTGGAAGCTTCGCCCACTCGTGAGCTGCTGATCGAGGAATCCGTTATTGGCTGGAAAGAATTCGAAATGGAGGTCGTTCGTGACAGGCAGGATAATTGCATCATTGTCTGCTCGATCGAGAATCTTGATCCAATGGGTGTCCATACAGGAGACTCTATTACGGTTGCACCCTCGCAAACACTGACGGACAAGGAATATCAGCGCATGCGTGATGCTTCCATCGCCGTACTTCGGGAAATTGGAGTAGAAACTGGCGGCGCCAATGTACAGTTTGCGCTTAATCCAGAAAATGGCCAAATGCTGGTCATTGAAATGAATCCCCGTGTTTCACGCTCCTCCGCGCTCGCTTCCAAGGCCACCGGTTTTCCGATTGCAAAAATTGCTGCCAAGCTCGCGATTGGCTACACACTCAATGAACTCGGCAACGATATTACTGGCGGAGAAACACCCGCCTCATTCGAGCCGGCTATTGATTACGTAGTTACCAAGATTCCACGTTTTGCTTTTGAGAAATTTCCGCAAGCTAATGATCGTCTGACGACACAGATGAAATCGGTTGGCGAGGTGATGGCAATTGGCCGTACATTCCAGGAATCGTTACAAAAAGCGTTGCGTGGGCTGGAAACTGGCGTGGATGGGCTCGATGAAAAAACAACCGATCTTGAAGTTATTGAGGCTGAACTGAGTTATCCCGGCCCGGATCGCTTGTGGTACGTCGCCGATGCCTTTCGCTGTGGATTGAAGTTTGCTGAAATTCATTCGCTGACGAAAATCGATCCCTGGTTTCTGGCGCAAATCGAAGATCTGATCAGGCAAGAACAGTCTCTTTCCAGCAAAACACTGGATTCGCTCGATTATCAGTCATTACGCCGATTGAAGCGTAACGGCTTTTCTGACCGGCGTCTTGCGCACTTGCTTGGATGCAACCAGGATACGGTCAGAGCCAGACGGCATTCACTCAACCTCCGTCCAGTTTATAAGCGGGTGGATACCTGTGCCGCAGAATTTGCCACCCAAACCGCCTACATGTATTCCACCTATGAAGAAGAGTGCGAAGCCAGGCCAAGTGATCGTAAAAAAATCATGGTGTTGGGTGGCGGCCCAAACCGCATCGGACAAGGAATCGAATTTGACTATTGTTGTGTTCATGCGGCGCTGGCGATGCGCGAGGACCAGTATGAAACGATCATGGTCAATTGCAATCCCGAAACAGTGTCAACTGACTACGATATCTCTGATCGTCTTTATTTCGAACCGCTGACGCTGGAAGATGTACTGGAAATCATCGCGCTGGAAAAACCGGTGGGAGTCATCGTGCAATATGGCGGGCAGACACCATTGAAACTGGCGCGCGAACTGGCTGCCAATGGCGCGCCCATAATTGGCACCAGCCCGGATATGATCGATTGCGCTGAGGATCGTGAACGCTTCCAGATCATGCTGCAACGGTTAGGGCTCAGACAGCCGCCCAATCTGACAGCACGCAGTCCGGAAGAAGCGCTGGCTGCGGCAGATAAAATTGGTTATCCATTAGTGGTCAGACCTAGCTATGTGCTGGGTGGCCGTGCCATGGAAATCGTGCATGAGGCTCGAGACCTGCAACGCTATATGACCGAAGCAGTAAAGGTTTCCAATGATTCCCCGGTATTACTCGATCATTTTCTCAACCATGCTACCGAAGTTGATGTCGATGCTATCTGCGATGGTGAAACAGTACTGATCGGCGGTATCATGGAACATATCGAACAGGCCGGTGTACATTCGGGAGACTCGGCGTGCTCGTTACCGCCATATAGTCTCTCTGCAGAGATACAGGATGAGTTGCGTCGGCAGACGACTGCTATGGCCCATGAACTCGATGTCAAGGGACTGATGAATATTCAGTTTGCCATTCAGGATGGCCTGGTTTATGTGCTGGAAGTCAATCCACGAGCATCACGAACGGTTCCCTTTGTGTCTAAGGCAACCGGTCTGCAACTGGCCAAGATTGCTGCACGCTGCATGACTGGCAGAAAGCTGATTGACCAGGGAGTTGCCAGAGAAGTGATTCCTACGCATTTTTCAGTTAAAGAAGCCGTGTTTCCGTTTGTGAAGTTTTCTGGTGTGGATACCATTCTGGGACCGGAGATGAAATCAACGGGTGAAGTTATGGGAGTAGGAAAAACCTTTGCGGAGGCTTTTATTAAATCTCAACTGGCGGCGGGTGTGCAGTTACCTACTTCTGGCAAGGTGCTATTGAGTGTGCGGGACAATGATAAAGCTGAGGCGATTCTTCTTGCCAAGCAGTTTCTCGCTTTGAACCTTTCATTGTTCGCCACGCGTGGTACCGCCCAGGCCATCATGGAAGCCGGTCTACCCGTCATCATCGTCAACAAGGTGACGGAAAGCAGGCCACATGTCGTTGACAGAATCAAAAATGGGGAATTCAGTTTGATCATCAATACCGTAATGAATAAGCGCAGTGCAATACGGGATTCCTATTCGATCCGACGTGCAGCATTACAGGCTAAGACCACCTACTATACAACGCTTGCTGGTGCACGTGCCGCCTGCATGGGTATGGTTGGCCGTCAGGAATTGCAGGTTTATTGTTTGCAAAAACTTGTGTTCTAGGCAAAAATAGGAATCGTCAAACACCAGCCGATAATTTTACCCAGTTTATTTCCTGCTTTACTAAACCGCCGGTCTAACAAAAATTGAAGCTGTCTGTTGCCATCCAGATGTGTGGCTATGTAGCAGCAATATGCCATGGCTACACTATTCCTCAATCACTCGCAGATAATAATATCAGCGGGTTTTATAAACATTTGCTATAAAAAAGAACATTGAAAACATGAATACCATACCAATTACCCATACTGGTGCCGAGAAGCTACGCGCAGAATTACACGAACTGAAAACGGTTCAACGTCCTGCCGTTATTGCTGCCATCGCGGAAGCAAGGGCTCAGGGGGATCTTTCCGAAAATGCTGAGTATGACGCTGCCAAGGAAAAACAGAGCTTTGTTGAAGGACGAATTGTCGAATTAGAAAGCAAGCTTTCCAACGCCCAGATTATCGATCCGGCGACGTTGAATGCAGATGGGGCATGTGTCTTTGGTGCCACAATTGATCTTGATGATCTGGAAAACAATATTAAAGTGACTTATCAGATTGTCGGGGATGATGAAGCGGAGATCAAAGCGGGTAAAATTTCAATCAGCTCACCGCTTGCGCGTGCCCTGATTGGGAAATACCCTGGGGATATTGCTGAAGTCAACGCGCCTGGTGGTGTGCATGAATACGAAATTATTGACGTCAGGTATGTGTAAGCTGACTATCCATTTATTTGTTTTTTCGTTTGCGAACTGAGGTGACGGGTGATTGTGTTGCAAAAACCCGTTTTTTGCGGTTAATCGGTTTATGTTTTACCGTAACGGGTGGTTTGTTATCTTGAATTTCAGGCTTGCGACGGTAGACCACCAGGATTTTGCCAATATTATTTATTGATGCACAGCCCAGGGCTTGGCATATCTGCTCCAGCAGCACCCCTCTCTTGGCACGATCATCTTCAGTCGCTTTAATTTTAATAAGCTCATGCTTGATAAGCGCATGATCGATCTCGCTCATAACCGCTTCCGTCAAGCCTCCTTTACCAATTATTACGACCGGGTTCAGATGATGTGCGTTGGCGATAAGCAGCCGCCGTTGTGCCGTATCTAATACTTCAAGCATAAGATCGTTTCCTGATAAATAGTGAATTTTACCTGATGAAACCGGCTAAAACCAGCAAAGCATGGATGGCTGCACATGTTAATGACAGCTTTGTCCAACGGGCGCGTCAAGCAGGTTACCGTTCACGTGCGGCTTATAAATTACTGGAAATTGATGCGCGGGACAGGTTGTTTGAGCCTGACATGACCGTTATTGATCTGGGTTCAGCCCCTGGCAGCTGGTCGCAGGTGGCATCGAATGCGGTTGGACGGAAGGGGGGGGTGATTGCGCTCGATATCTTGCCCATGCAGCCAATCCCTGGGGTCACCTTTATCCGAGGGGACTTTCGCGAGAATAATGTACTCACTGAACTTGAGCAAATATTAGCGGGAAGAAAAGTGGATCTCGTTATTTCGGATATGTCTCCAAATCTTACTGGCATCCGTGTCAGTGATCAGGCGCAGAGCATCTATTTAGCGGAACTGGCACTAGAGTTTTGCGCGGCACATTTGAACCCTGGCAAAAGCTTTCTTGTCAAAGTTTTTCACGGAAGCAGTTATGAGTCATTTCGTCAATTGATGCAAGCCAGTTTTGATAAAGTTGTTACTGTTAAACCGAAGGCTTCACGAGATCGCAGCAGGGAAATTTATTTGCTGGGGAGGGGAAAAGTAATCTGTTAGACTGCAAAAAGTGCGATAAATGGTTATAGTTGTCAACTTGACTTGGTTTCTATTTACATACTTGAAAGTAACGGGACGCATAAGGGTAGAAAGCGGTATTGCTTTATTTGTTTGTTTAAATGTCTGGATAGTAAATATTTGCAAATAAATTACCAGCACTTCTGCTACAACTGGTTTTGTCGAGAAATATATTGAGGAGCTAATATGAATAACTTAATTAAAAATATGGCCATATGGCTGGTAATTGCATTGGTATTGATGACAGTATTCAACCAGTTCACGACCCGCCAGACATCACAACCCCCCCTGGAGTATTCGCAATTCATAAATGAGATGAAACAAGGAAGGATCGCCAAAGTCATTATTGACGGCCGAACACTCAAGGGAGCTAAAACTGATGGACGGCAGTTTATTACATTCTCTCCATCTGATCCATGGCTGGTGAGTGATCTTTTACAGGCCGGCGTGATCGTGGAAGCCAAACCAGAAGAAGAAACTTCCATGCTGATGAGTGTGCTGGTTTCATGGTTCCCGATGTTATTGTTGATTGCCGTATGGATTTTCTTTATGCGGCAGATGCAAGGTGGTGGCAAAGGTGGCGGTGCTTTTTCATTCGGAAAAAGTAAAGCCAGGATGCTGGATCATAAAAGTAACAACGTGACTTTTGCTGACGTCGCTGGTTGTGAAGAAGCCAAGGAAGAAGTTGCCGAACTGGTTGACTTTCTTCGTGACCCCACACGATTTCAAAAACTTGGTGGACATATCCCTAGAGGCGTTTTGATGTGTGGCAGCCCCGGAACCGGTAAAACCCTGCTGGCCCGTGCAATTGCAGGGGAAGCAAAAGTGCCGTTTTTTAGTATATCCGGTTCAGATTTTGTGGAGATGTTCGTAGGTGTTGGTGCTTCCCGGGTGAGAGATATGTTTGAGCAGGCCAAAAAACATGCACCTTGCATCATCTTCATAGATGAAATTGACGCGGTTGGTCGTCAACGTGGCGCGGGATTGGGCGGCGGTAATGATGAGCGCGAACAGACTCTCAATCAATTACTGGTTGAAATGGATGGTTTTGAAGGTGCAATGGGGGTCATTGTCATTGCAGCCACCAACCGCCCTGATGTGCTTGATCCGGCGTTACTCCGTCCAGGTCGATTTGACCGGCAAGTCACCGTTCCTTTACCGGACATTCGCGGTCGCGAGCAAATTCTGCAAGTTCATATGCGTAAGGTACCTATCTCACCCGATGTTAAAGCCAATATTCTGGCTAGAGGAACGCCTGGTATGTCTGGTGCGGATCTTGCGAATCTAGTTAATGAAGCCGCACTATTTGCTGCTCGCTCCAATAAACGCCTGGTTGATATGGAAGACTTTGAGCGCGCAAAAGATAAAATTTTTATGGGTGCCGAGCGTCGCTCGGTAGTTATGCCGGAAAATGAGCGCCGTAACACTGCGTATCACGAATCTGGCCATGCGGTAGTTGCTTATCTGCTGCCCAAAACAGATCCGGTTCACAAAGTTTCCATCATTCCGCGCGGTCGCGCATTAGGCGTTACCATGCAGTTGCCCACGGAAGATCGCTTCAGTATGGATCGTGAGCAGTTGTTACAAACTCTGGCGGTGATGTTTGGTGGCAGAATCGCAGAAGAAGTATTCATGCACCAAATGACCACTGGCGCCTCCAATGATTTTGAACGTGCAACTGACACTGCCAGAAAAATGGTAACCCAGTGGGGAATGTCTGATAATCTGGGGCCAATGGTCTACGGCGAGAATGAAGGTGAGGTGTTCTTGGGGCGTTCGGTTACCTCACACAAAAATGTGAGCGAAGCAACCATGCAGAAGGTCGATGCGGAGATCCGTCGGATTATCGATGAGCAATATGCGCTTGCGCGTAAATTGATTGAAGATAACAAAGATAAAATTGAGGCAATGACGCAGGCGCTGCTTGAATGGGAGACTATTAACAGCGATCAGATCAAGGATATTATGGATGGCCGCACTCCTCGCCCACCGCAAGCGCCACAATCCTCGACCGATGATAAAAGTAAACCCGTTAAATCTGAAGAAGAGAAACAACCTGATGCTGAACCCGCAGTAGTTGAAAAATCCTCGCAAGAAGCGGAAGCTTAATCATAACAACCACCAAATTTGAACGGCCTGAGCGTATTGATTACGCTCAGGCCGTTCTGTTATGTTCCAATGAATAATCGACTACAAAGGCTTCTTGCCGAAAAACACCAGCTGATAATGGGTATTGTCAACGTTACGCCAGATTCTTTTTCTGATGGAGGTTGCTATGCCACGATTTCACAGGCAAAAACACATATCAGTCAGCTGATAGCAGAAGGTGCTGACGTATTAGATATCGGCGGAGAATCCACTCGTCCTGGAAGTAAGCCGGTTTCAGTGAATGAAGAGCTGGATCGGGTCATGCCGGTTATCGAATATGCGATTAATCAGAATGCCTTGGTTTCAGTTGATACCACCAAGCCGGAAGTGATGCAGGCCAGCATTCAGGCTGGCATTAGTCTGGTTAATGATATCAATGCCCTGCAAACCCCCGGGGCACTGGAAGTAGTTGCTGCCAGCGAAGTCATGGTGTGTTTGATGCACAAGCAGGGACAACCGGATACCATGCAGGATGCCCCCGAGTACAGCGATGTCATAAATGAAGTCGGGGCATTTCTCAGGCAACGAGCAGCCGCTGCAGCTTTAGCTGGAATCACCGCAACCCGAATCATCATTGACCCCGGATTTGGTTTCGGCAAAACGCTGAAACATAACTTGATACTATTACGTCAGCTTGATCAGTTTTTATCAATGAATTTTCCGGTTTTAGTAGGCATTTCAAGAAAATCAATGCTGGGAGCGATTACGGGAAATGCTGTCGATAATCGGAAATATGCCAGCATCGCAGCAGCTTTGATTGCAGCAGATAAAGGCGCTAGAATATTACGAGTGCATGATGTTAAAGCGACTCGAGATGCGCTTGCCGTGTTGGAGGCGGTGAACTCGGTGGGCGCGATGTGACGAGCAATATTGGCAGCCGATCAGACAGGTGATATCCAATCAGCCATTCCTTAATTTCTGAATTTTGACGCAAGATGAAAAAAAAATATTTTGGTACAGATGGTATACGTGGCAAGGTTGGCATATCGCCGATAATTCCCGAGTTTATTCTGCGGCTGGGATATGCGGCTGGAAAAGTTCTGCGTGAAACCGACTGGCAATTACCCGCAAATGATCGACCGACGATTTTGATTGGTAAAGACACGAGAATATCCGGCTATATGCTGGAATCTGCACTTGAGGCGGGTTTTTCTGCTGCTGGCGTGGATGTGCTGCTATCCGGTCCGATGCCAACTTCCGCTATTGCCTATCTTGTGCGTGCATTACGTATTCAGGCGGGTGTGGTGATCTCTGCCTCACATAATCCTTTCGATGATAACGGTATCAAATTTTTTTCGTCAACAGGTTCCAAGCTACCAGACGAAATGGAGTTAAAAATCGAGGCTGCCCTCGATACACCAATTGAAACCATGCCTTCAGCAAAGCTGGGTAAAGTGCAGCGCCTCAAGGATGCCTCGGGCAGATATATAGAGTTTTGCAAAGGCACCTTCCCCTATCAACTTAACTTGCGTAGCTTGAAAATTGTAGTGGACTGTGCTCATGGCGCAACTTATCACATTGCCGGTTCAGTGTTTCATGAACTAGGTGCCGATGTGGTCACTGTTTTTGCTTCACCTGATGGCCTCAATATCAATTTTGACTGTGGCGCCACCCATATTACCGCACTACAAAATGCTGTTATTCAGCATCAGGCCGATCTGGGTATCGCACTTGATGGCGATGGCGATCGGGTCATGATGGTGGATTGTACCGGACGAGTATTCGATGGTGACAGCTTGCTTTTTATTATCGCAAAACATCGACAACAGCTAGACACGCTGCAGGGCGGTGTTGTTGGCACACTCATGACCAATCTGGCTATTGAACAGAAATTTGCAGAGTTCGGCATTCCATTTGCCAGAGCCAACGTAGGTGATCGCTATGTATCGGCATTATTGGAACAAAACAATTGGTATCTGGGGGGGGAGAATTCGGGGCACATCATATGTCATGATAAGCATTCAACTGGAGATGGCATCATCTCGGCCCTGCAAGTCCTGTATGCCTTGCAGGATACCGGACTGACACTTTCTGAATTCATGCAGGGTATCCATTTTTTTCCACAACAATTATTGAATGTACCGATTCAGAAAAAATTTGATTTCAACCATAATGAGGCGGTATTGAATATGAAGCGTCAGGCTGAGCAAGCGCTGGGTAATGATGGTCGCATTCTGCTGCGCGCATCAGGAACCGAACCCTTGATTAGGGTCATGGTTGAGGGCAAAATTCAGGAGCAGATTGAACATTGGTCGAATAAACTTGCTGAAATCATTCGGGATCAGGCAACTACGGGTCACTAACATAAATACCACTGTGTCACACAACGGTAACTAAAACGGATTACCTTGGCAGGGTCTAGCCTTGTTGGCCAAATAATGTTCAACCTTTTAATCCTTAACTAAGGAAATTAACATGCAAAAATTTTTATTAACGCCAAAAAAAAATCATGGACGTACACTCACATTTTTAGTCAGTTTCCTCGTGTTCAGTTTGGCCAGTCACTATAGTTACGCAAAACCAATTATAAAAATAGACGGCTCAAGCACGGTATTCCCAATTACGGAAGCTGTTGCTGAGGATTTTCAGATTGATAAAAAGGGTGCCGTGCGGGTTACCGTTGGAATTTCCGGCACAGGTGGGGGGTTCAAGAAATTTTGTCGCGGTGAAACTGATATATCGAATGCCTCTCGACCTATTCTGCACTCGGAAATTGAAGAGTGCAAAAATAACGGAGTTGATTTCATTGAAATGCCGATTGCGTTTGATGCATTGACCGTAGCAGTCAATCCAAAGAATCATTGGATCCAGTCATTGACAGTCGCAGAGCTCAAAAAAATGTGGGAACCAGCAGCACAGCGAACTATCACCCGCTGGAAACAGATCAACCCTGCCTGGCCTGATGCAGAAATGAAACTGTATGGTGCGGGTGCGGATTCGGGAACCTTTGATTATTTTACTGAAGCTGTTGTTGGGAAAGCCAAGTCAAGCCGGGGTGATTTTACTGCTTCGGAAGATGACAATGTACTCGTCCAGGGTGTTGCCAGCGATATTTATGCCCTTGGATTTTTTGGCTTTGCTTATTACATTGAAAATCAAAAAAAAGTAAAGGTAGTCGCAGTTGATAATGGAAGCGGTGGTGTCATTCCATCGATGCAGACAGTACAAGACGGAAGCTATGCCCCCCTGTCACGACCAATTTTTATTTATGTCAACGCCAAATCCACCCAGAAGCCTGAAGTCAGGGAATTTGTAAATTTCTACATGAATAACGCACCGGAATTGGTCAAGGAAGTTAAATATTTCCCACTGGATAGCAAATTCTACACACTCAATATCAAGCACATGCAGGATAACGTATTGGGAACGGTATTTGGTGGCGAGGCCAGTATTAATCTCACTATCGAAGAATTATTTACTAAATCCCGTTCACACTAGAAATTGTGACTTCTTCCTTGCTCGATCGCAAGCGCTGCTATCCGCGTGGATGATGTTTCGCATGTAATTGCTTGAGCCGTTCACTTGCAACATGCGTATAAATCTGCGTAGTGGAGATGTCGGTGTGTCCGAGCAGCAGTTGTACCACGCGCAAATCTGCGCCATGATTGAGTAGATGGGTGGCGAAGGCATGGCGCAGGGTGTGCGGCGAAAGTGGTTTATCGATACCCGCCTGTAACGTATACCGCTTGATTAGATACCAGAATGCCTGGCGACTCATGGCTTCACCATGAGCGGTTATGAAGAGTTTGCTGCTATGTTTGCCCCTGAGTATGGTGGGGCGTGCTTGTTGCAAATACTGCATCAGCCAGTGCAATGCTTCTTCGCCAAGCGGTACCAGGCGTTCTTTGTTGCCTTTTCCCAGAATATGCACGATTCCCATATCTTGCCGTACTTGTGAGATCTGCAAATTAACCAGCTCAGATACGCGCAAGCCGGTAGCATAGAGCAGTTCCAGCATGGCACGATCACGCAGCCCTAATGGCTGCTGAATATTGGGGGTAGCAAGCAGCATTTCAACTTCTGTTTCAGATAAGTTTGTGGGCAGATAGCGGGGAATTCTGGGACTGTCAATATTGAGGGTGGGGTCGAGCTTAATTTTCCCCTGCCGTAATAAATACCGGTAGAAGCGCCGCATACAGGAGAGCGCGCGACTTGCAGTACTTGCCTTGGCACCTTGCAAAATTCCACTCGACAAGAAAGCCAGCAGATCTGCCTGCGTGACATTAGCAAGCCCTCCACCCGCATGGCGCTTCTCATCCAGCCATCGACTCAATTTCAGTAAATCAGCGCGGTAACTGCTGATGGTATTGCGTGACAGGCCATCTTCCAGCCATAGCGCATCGGCAAATTCATCAACCAGCGTAGTAGCGTCTTTAGCCATACTCATTCGCGTTCATGTGTAACCGTCCAACGGCAGGCAGGCTATTCATCAGGATAGAGTAAAATTTTCTGATGTCGCTTCAAAAGAAGGCATGTCAGCGCTACGGATAACGGAGTTCCAATCGATATCCTATCGCCTTGACCGCGTTAAGTCTGAACTGACGCTGAATAAGAATTTCGTGGTTAGCAGAAAATCCTGTTTTGATTGCATCCAGCGCTTCGGGCGGAAGATAATCCCTTGGGTGTAAGATCTGGCTGGCAATCACCCGATCGTTTACGTCGGTTAAACTAAACAACAATGTCGGCAGTTCCTGGGAAAATGGGGCGTGGTTGCGGATAATCGCTGTCAGACCGATTTCATCCGTTGCATCGACGGGGTTAAATTTTAATTCCGAGGATTCTATGCTCAACAGGGTGAGTTGCTGTGGAAGTGGCATATCGCATCGCATCACAGCACAATAGTTTTCAAAGAAAGCGCGCCACGCAGGAAAAGCCATGACAAGCTCGCCACGATAGCCATGCATGATTTGCCATGCCAGCAAAGCAAGCAAAATATAACTTGCTTTTCTTAACTTGTGGGAAGAAGGCTGCTGCGTTGCGGGAGAGTCAAGAAAGTCGAACCCTTCTTCGTTATGACTGGGCACCTTTGTGGTAACGGCAGTCGGATGTCCGTCCTGCTCGATTGAAACCAGGGGGGTAATGGATGCTATCTGGGTATCGGCAGCAATCGACAGGGTTAATAACGCGTTGAAAATACTTCTGCATTGTCCGCAGCGTACCCTGCCGTCCTGAGCTCGCAACTGCGTTACTGTTAAACGGAAAATGCTGTGACAGTTTGTGCAGCGTGTGATGAAAATCATGCGATCCGGTCGGGCAATTTCTTGCCGGTCAGCAATACCCAGCCCTGATCACATGCTGCGATCTGCATTTTGCAATGGTCACTATAAATTTGCATGACTTCCTCAGCCTGAGTTTCCAGTATGCCGGAGAGTCCGATACGTCCCCCAGCCTGCAAGGCATGTGTCAGTATAGGGGCTAGCATGATCAATGGATTCGTGAGGATATTGGCCACTACCAGCGTGATCACAGGTGAAGCGCTCGCTTTGCCGATAGGGTCAGACGAAGAAAAATGACTGCCGAATGATAAGCGATGCCTGTCACAGTGATTGATCGCTGCGTTTTCTCGACTGGCCGTAATGGCGTTGGGATCAATATCAACACCTATAACCTGATTGGCACCCAGCTTAAGGGCGGCGATGGCTAGAATGCCAGAACCACAGCCATAATCCAGTACGCTGTCAGATGGCTGCACGGTTTTCTCCAGCCATTCAAGACATAATCGGGTAGTGGGATGACTGCCCGTCCCAAACGCGATTCCCGGATCCAGTTTTAGATTAATGGCAGTGGGATCTGGCGGTGTGTGCCATGACGGCACAATCCACAGTTGCGGTGAAATTTGAATGGGGGAGAATTGTGATTGGGTTAACCTGACCCAATCCTGTTCCTGAATGTCTGTTACGGAATAGGCGGGTTGCGCTAAAAGATGAGCTGATTGTGTGACGGCTTGCATAATTGCTGCGATATCACAATCAGGTTTGAGCAGGACGGTCAGCTCCGCCTGTTCCCAGAATCGCATCAAAGGCGCGCCAGGTTCACCAAACAAAGGTTGCTCCTGAGCCGTTCCGGCCTCTGCGTCATGCACGTCGACTGACAGCGCGCCCAGTTCCAGCAGGCAGTCGCCAACCGCATCGACGTGAAGCGCATCTACCCTAAAAGTCAGTGATAACCAGAACATGAGCAGCTAAGATGTCATCTCGGCACTACAGGGGTATCTCTAAAAATACAGAGTGTTAAACAAGAGAAGCAAAAAAATATTGACACAGCACGTGATTGATATGTAAGAAGATACTCTTCGTAAGTAACGATGTTTCGTAACGAAATATGAATTTTTAGAAATGCCCGCAAGTTGCCAACTACTTCTTGTTATATCTCGAAAGTTTTTGTTCGAGGTAATGAATTGAAACAGCATCACTCAGCACGTTGCTGTCTGACAACAGGTCCAGGTGTAACGGAATATTTGTTTTGATTCCTTCGATCACCATCTCTGATAATGCAATACGCATGCGGGCAATCGCCGCCCCCCGGTCATCCCCATAAGCAATAATCTTGGCAATCATCGAATCATAATAGGGCGGTACCCGATAATTGTGATAAATGTGCGAATCCACCCTGATTCCCGGCCCGCCCGGCGCATGGTACTGCGTAATTCGCCCAGCCGACGGAGTCAGTTTGTAAGGGTCTTCTGCATTGATCCGGCACTCTATGGCGTGGCCTCTAAAGACAATATCCTTCTGCCGCAAAGTCAGTTTCTCGCCCGCCGCCACATGAATTTGTGCCTGTACGAGATCGACACCCGTAATAGCTTCGGTCACCGGGTGCTCCACCTGCAAGCGCGTATTCATTTCGATAAAGTAGAACTCATTGTTTTCATACAAAAACTCAAAGGTGCCCACTCCGCGATAATTAATACGGGAACACGCTTCCGTGCACCGTTCCCCGATTTTATCGCGTAACCGGGGTGGAATCCCTCGTGCGGGCGCTTCTTCCAGAATTTTCTGATGTCGCCGTTGCATGGAGCAATCCCGCTCTCCAAGATGCACCACGTTGCCATATTCATCCGCCAGTACCTGAAACTCGATATGCCTTGGATTTTCCAGATATTTCTCTGCATAAACTGTGGCGTTGCCAAACGCGGCATTTGCTTCATTGCGAGTGGTGATAACTGCGTTGGAAAGTGCCGCTTCAGTGTGCACGACACGCATGCCACGTCCTCCCCCGCCGCCAGCTGCTTTGATAATCACCGGATAGCCAATTGCTTTGACAATGCGTTTGACTTCTTCCACCGATTCCGGCAAAGCGCCTTCTGATCCCGGCACACAGGGCACTCCAGCCTGGCGCATGGCATTTTTAGCGCTGACCTTGTCACCCATCAACCGAATGGTCTCCGGTCGCGGGCCAATAAAAAAGAAGCCGCTTTTTTCCACTCTTTCGGCAAAATCGGCGTTTTCAGATAAAAAACCATATCCTGGATGAATGGCCTCGGCATCTGTGACTTCAGCAGCGCTGATAATGGCGGGAACATTCAAATAGCTTTGTGCAGAAGCTGCCGGGCCGATACAGACTGATTCATCAGCCAGCTTGACATATTTGGCTTCTGCATCGGCTTCCGAGTATACCGCAACCGTCTTGATGCCCATCGCGCGGCAGGCGCGCTGGATTCGTAATGCAATTTCGCCACGATTAGCGATCAATATTTTTTCAAACATATTTGCAATAATAGGGAACAGCCTCAGGTAGATGGCTTAAAAAAGGAAAACTGCCCGTATCGTTTATTCAATAACAAACAGTGGCTCACCATACTCAACCGGTTGCCCGTTTTCGAGCAGAATCGCTTTGATCTTCCCGCCTCGGTCGGCTTCAATTTCATTCAGGAGTTTCATTGCCTCGATGATGCATAAGGTATCACCTGTCTTGACAATCTGTCCTATATCAACAAAAGGCTTGGCTCCTGGCGCTGAAGAGCGGTAAAACGTGCCAACCATGGGTGATTTTACAATATGTCCTGAAGGCAATCGGGTAGTTTCCGCAGCGTCTGGCCCTTCTGCCGCTTCAACCGCAGCTGTCACCGCAACAGCTGCATTAACCTGCTGTGGCAAGACTACTGGAGATGGTGTGTAGATGGTGGATTTACTGATGCGTACTTTTTCTTCGCCTTCAGTGATCTCCAATTCAGTGATGCTATATTCCTCAACCAGTTCAATTAGTTTTTTAAGTTTTCTCAAATCCATATTTTCCTCCAGGATGCATTAGGGAGATTTTTAAATTCTGTTCCGACAGAACCAGTCATCTGTGCGTACTTTTCAGTGCGAATCTCAGTGCAAGCTCATATCCCGCCGCACCCAGGCCGCTGATAACACCGACCGCAATATCAGAAAAATAAGACTCCCGGCGAAAAGCTTCGCGCGCGTAGATATTAGAAAGGTGTATTTCTATAAAAGGCAATTGAGTAGCCGCGAGCGCATCTCGCAAGGCAATACTGGTATGCGTTAGTCCGGCAGGATTGATGATAATGAAATCTGTACCGTCGCGCATTGCAGCCTGTACTCGATCAATCAATTCATGCTCGGCATTGCTCTGCCATGCTGTCAACCGGACAGCAGCAGCCTGCGCTATTTCTGTCAAATTCCTGTTAATATCTTCCAGGGTTGTGCGGCCGTATACTTCGGGTTCGCGCACACCCAGCAGATTCAAATTGGGTCCATGAATAACCAGGACTTTTGTCACCATGCTGTTACTTATTAATGGGTTGGATAATAACGTGGCTTAACACCACGACAGAAATCGACATCTAACTGAGAAAGCTACTTGATCATCACCTCAAATAAAACTCGCAGCAACAGCAATTACAAGTTGCCAGTATTAAAATAAGTCTGTTTCAGAATTATGGCCTGTCAGCCCGATATTGTACAGATTTTTATGCATTTTCTCCGAAGTTAGCGAAAGATATATAATCAGGCCCCCTGATCGATTGGGGTCGCGGCATGCATACATGCCTTTCAAGCGGAATGGTGTCGTGAAAAAGGATTTCATCGTAATAGGTGCCGGGGTTGTTGGTCTTGCCATGACAGCCAGATTGCTCGAGGCCGGTGCTTCCGTCACTCTGCTGGAGCGGAATATGGTGGGTAATGAGGCGTCTTGGGCGGGTGGCGGCATCTTGTCAACGTTGTTTCCCTGGGACTACCCGGAAAGTGTTAACCAGCTGGCGATGCATAGTGCCTCGCTCTATCCTCACTGGATTGCAGCGCTCCAGGCTCAAACTGGTATCGATCCCGAATACCGCGTTTGTGGATTGCATATCCTCCATTCGGACGAGAATACTCAGACGAGAGCGCAGAACTGGTGTGCTGCCCATGCGGTTACAATCGGGCCACAATCCTTTATCTTTGGCGACGGCGAGTCGGAAAATGCCGGGGAATTATCTTCAGACCATTCTGCACACGCCACGTTGTTTATGCCAAATGTGGCGCAAGTACGCAACCCGCGCTTACTGCGCGCATTAAAAAAGCGCATTGAGCAACTCAATGGCAATATTATCGAGTATTGCGAGGTATCTCATCTGGATAGCTGCAATACGGAAGTAACGGGATTGCAGACATCCCATGGGCGCTTGGCTGGTGATCAATACATTGTGACTGCTGGCGCCTGGAGTAGCCAGCTACTCGGCAAGCATGCACACAATCTTGATATCAGACCGATTCAAGGCCAGATGCTGCTGTACAAGCTTCCACAAAGTCCGATCCAGTCTATCATTGCGGAACAGGCGCATTACCTCATTCCCAGGAAAGACGGCCACATTCTGGTTGGCAGTACGACTGAAAACACGGGATTCAACAAAAATACTACCATTGAGGCGCGTAACCAGCTTTCTGGCTGGGCAAGCAACCTGTTGCCGGTATTAAGAAATATCCCGCCACTGCAACACTGGGCTGGCCTCAGACCCGCCAGTCACGGAGATCTGCCGATGATTGGTCGTCACCCCATTCTAAAAAATCTTTACATCAACAGTGGACACTTTCGTTATGGCGTAACCATGGCGCCAGGTAGCGCCGAGATACTGTTAAATGAGATTACCGGCTACCCGCAACCATTTGCCATTTCACCTTATCAACAAGGGTGGCAAATCATCCCTCATCCGCACTGCCTGCTATAAAATAAATTTACTCAGATTGAGTGGTTCAGCCTTAGGCAGGGGAAAGGTTACTGATTCGACGACGCCACTCAGCTCTTCAATAACTACCCCATGATCAGTCTGGCTGACGGCTATCTGTTCCAGTCGTTCCAGCACCTGCCGAACCAGTATTTCTGGCGCAGAAGCTCCGGCGGTAATCCCCACGCAATGTTTGTCTCTTAACCAGCTTTCCTGCAATTGCGATGCCTGATCGACCATATATGCTTCCACCTGCGCATTGCGGGCAACTTCACACAAGCGATTCGAATTTGAACTATTGGGTGAGCCAACAACAATGATCAGATCGCATAGGCTAACCATTTTCTTAACGGCATCCTGACGATTCTGGGTGGCGTAGCAAATATCATCCTTCTTCGGTCCGGTAATGCCAGGAAAGCGCTGCTTCAGCGATTCGATAACCCTGGCAGCGTCATCCATGGACAAGGTAGTCTGCGTGACATAAGTCAAGTTATTCGCATCCCGAACTTGCAGGTCGGCAACATCGTCCGTTGTTTCTACCAGATAAATCAGACCGTTGTCTTTTTCAATCTGCCCCATGGTTCCTTCAACTTCAGGATGTCCCTGATGGCCGATCATGATGATCTCCTTACCTTCCCGACTCATTTTCGCAACCTCGACATGCACCTTGGTTACGAGCGGACAAGTCGCATCAAATATTTTCAGTTCACGCTTGGCCGCTTCTCTGCGCACCTCATTGGAAACGCCGTGCGCACTGAAAATCAGAATGCTGCCCTCAGGCACTTCATGCAAGTCCTCCACAAAAACGGCCCCTTTCTGCTCCAGGCCCTCAACAACAAAACGATTATGCACGACTTCATGCCGCACATAGATCGGCGCTCCATGCATCTCCAGTGCGCGCTCTACAATTTCAATGGCACGATCAACTCCCGCACAAAACCCCCTGGGATTTGCCAGCAAAACCTTGATCATTGAATGACCCCCCATAAATTCGTCAAGAAAAGTATGCGCTAAACCAGGCTTCTTTCACTCCGGATGCGCACACGCAAGTAAGTCCAATTATACGTTGGGAGCCACGCCCAAAAATACTAAGTTCTGAAAAGGACTCAGCCTGGCTGAAATTTGTATTTTACTGAGACCAGCAATTTGCTGCGATTAAAAAATAACGTATTCCTTTTTCAGTATTTCCGCCACATAACGTGTGCGAGGCTAAAGACAATCCGGTCAGAGCCGTTACAGTATGAAAATTTCAAGGGATGAAATCATCATGCTGGTATCCATCGGTTATCTTGTTGTCATAGTATCTGTATTTGGTGGCTTTGCTCTGGCTGGAGGTCATTTGGGATCACTGGTTCAACCGGTTGAATTACTGATGATTGGCGGAGGAGCCGCAGGTGCGTTTTTTGTCGGCAATTCCGGCAAGGCGATTAAAGCGACACTTACTGCATTGCCACAGGTATTCAAAGGTGCCATGTACACCAAAGAAGTTTACATGGAGTTAATGACCTTGCTCTATGAAATATTGGGCAAGATTCGCAAAGAAGGTTTGATGTCAATCGAAGCGGACGTGGATGAGCCTGATAAAAGTCCGCTTTTCACAAAGTATCCCAAAATCCTATCAGATCACCATGTTACTGAATTCATTACAGATTATCTGCGCCTGATGGTTGGCGGCAACCTGAATCCAATGGAAATCGAAAATCTGATGGATGGTGAAATTGAAACCCATCATCAGGAAGGTGAAGTACCCGTTCACGTTATCAGCAAACTCGGTGATGGCTTGCCTGCTTTCGGTATTGTCGCGGCAGTCATGGGGGTTGTGCATACAATGGAATCAGTGGGCATCCCTCCCGCTGAGCTGGGTAAATTAATTGCTGCAGCGTTAGTGGGAACCTTTTTAGGAATTCTGCTTGCCTATGGCTTCATTGGACCACTGGCCAGTCGTCTGGAGCAGAGATTGCATGAATCGAGCAAATTACTCGAATGTATCAAAGTAACTCTGTTAGCAAATCTTAACGGCTATGCGCCCGCGCTTGCAGTCGAATTCGGTAGAAAAGTATTATTTTCTACTGAGCGCCCCTCTTTCATGGAGCTGGAAAGCCACGTCAAGCAAAGCAAGGCGAAATAGCTGCGCCACAACCTTAAACTGGACTGCAAATGGCTGAGAATATCGCACAAAAACCTATTGTTATCAAGCGCATTAAGAAAGTTGCTGGCGGGCATCATGGCGGCGCATGGAAGATTGCTTACGCCGACTTTGTTACGGCCATGATGGCTTTCTTTTTGCTGATGTGGCTATTGGGTTCTACCACACAGGGCGATAAAGAAGGTATCTCGGATTATTTCAAAACACCGCTGAAAATTGCTTTGCAAGGCGGAGATGGCAGTGGCGACAGTTCCAGTATCCTCAAGGGAGGCGGGGAAGATCTGACGCGACAAACCGGGCAGCGCAAACGCGCCGATTTTGAAAATCTGAAACAATCGGTTGATCTCAAAACAGCGCTGGCATTACAGGAGCGCATCGAACTGCAACAGCTCAAAAAACTCAAAAAGAAGATAGAGCATTCCATTGAGAATAATCCGGCGCTCAAAAATTATAAGGCACAACTCTTGCTGGATATTACCTCCGAAGGATTGAGAATTCAGATTGTTGATGAGCGAAACAGGCCCATGTTCGCGATTGGCAAAGCCGAGCTCCAGCCCTACACACGCGAAATTCTGCGTGAAATCGGTAAAACACTCAACGATGTGAGCAACAAGGTCAGCCTTTCCGGGCACACCGACGCCACACCCTACCCCAGCGGAGAAAAAAGCTACAGTAACTGGGAGTTATCTGCGGATCGCGCCAATGCCTCCCGACGTGAACTTATTGCTGGTGGAATGCATTCCGAGAAAATGCTGCGCGTTATCGGCTTGTCTTCAGCGGTACTATTTGACAAAAATGATCCATATAATCCATTCAACCGTCGCATCAGTATTATCATCATGAATAAGAAAGCGGAAGAATCCATCAACCTCGAAAACCAGAGCATGGAGATACAACATTCGGATGAGATTGATTCGGCAGTAATCGAGCAAAATATGCCGCTTCAGCAATAACCGGCAACATCAAACCGTAATCTTGAATCATTCAGTCATAAAAGCCCTTGCCGTACAACTGGCCAGCCTGACTATCACAGTGCTGGCAGTCATCCTGCTGCCATGGGACATCAACTGGTTCCAGGCAGCGGGGTTACAGAGCAGCGTGGCCGTAATGATCAGCTTCTGCTTGCCAGGGACGCCCTATTGGTGGCGACTTATTCATCTGGTTTTTGCGCCAGCACTGCTCACAGTCTCATTGTTGCAATTACCTGCTTACTGGTATTTAATTGGATTGATCAGTCTGGCATTGGTTTTCGGCAGAACTTATCGCACCCAGGTTCCACTTTTTTTGTCCAGTCAGCAAACTATCCATGCGCTTGCTGAATTACTCCCACAAAAACAACCCTTCAGTATGGTCGATCTTGGCTCTGGTTGCGGGGGAGTTATTTGTAAACTGGCCAGGGTTCTGCCCAATGGCCGCTATGATGGCGTAGAAGCGGCAGTTTTACCCTGCTGGATTGGCAAATTGAGAGCCTGGCTATTTCACCAGCCCTGCGAGTTTCGCTGGAAAAATATCTGGCAACATAACCTGGATTCCTACGATGTGGTGTATGCCTATCTCTCCCCTGTGCCCATGTCCGACCTGTGGCAAAAAGTCACCCGGGAAATGCGTCCAGGCAGTCTGTTTATCAGTAATACCTTCCCGGTGCCGGGCGTCATGCCTGATCGCAGTATCACACTTGATGATTTCAGTGGTTCCGTTCTGTATATGTGGCAAATAAAATGAAATAAAGGTAATCGGGCATAGTTCGCACCCAGGCCAGAAGAAATTTACTCGATCCACCAATCTATTAGACGACAATTAACCTGTCCGGTCAGGCGACAATTATCTTGACCGGTTGAGTGAAAGTATCAGTATGAGTTCTTTTCTATATAAGGAGAAAGAACGTAACCGTCCAACGCTCCCATCTATCTTTCCTGCTGTTTAAGTGATTGAATGAATGCTGGTGTAAGCGGTAGCAATTCATCGATGCGGTTATTGGGCCAGGTGGGTAGTTTGGCGAGGGTGTCTGCAAGCCATGCGGCGGGATCGAGTTTGTTGAGTTGCGCGGTACCGAACAAGGTTTGAATGGCAGCGGCGCGTTGACCGGCACGTTCCGATCCGGTGAATAGCCAATTCTTTTTACCGATTGCGATCGGGCGGATGGTGTTCTCCACCGGGTTGTTGTCGATCGGAAGAGAGCCGGTTTGTGCGTAGCGGATGAGACCGGGCCAGCGTCTGAGGGTATAGTCGAGTGCTTTGGCGGAGCCGCCGCCATTTGCGGTCTGGCTACGGGTTTGCATCAGCCAGTCATGCAATGCATGCAGTGCGGGCAGGCTTCTGTCTGCCCGCAGTTGCAGGCGATCTTCGATGCTCAGGTCTTTGCCTTCTGCTTCGATTGCGTATAAGACGCTGATGCGCTGTATCGCTGCCAATGCCATCGTGCTGGCATTGGCCTGGTGCAGGTCGAAGAATTTGCGTCGCGCATGCGCCCAGCACGCCAATTCGACGCAAGGCGATGTGGCTGTGGAAAAAAGTGCTTTATACCCAGCATAGTCATCGACCATCAGGTGTCCTTGCCAATTTTGCAGAAAGTGCCGCGCATGCTGACCGCTACGGCCAGCTTGATAGTCGAAGACGATGATACGCGGCCCGGGTTCAAGGTCATTGCTGCGGTAGGCCCACAGGTAGGCTTTACGGGTTTTGCCGCGACCGGGTTCCAATTGTGCAACTGGTGTTTCATCGGCATGCAGCGTGTTGCCCTGCAGTAGATGCCAGGTTAGGCGATCGACCAATGGTTGCAGGGCTACGCCGGTACGGCCTACCCATTCGGCCAGGGTGGAACGGGGCAGCGTGACCTGGTCACGGGCAGCAATCTGCTCCAGGCGATAAAGTGGCAGGTGATTCAGGTATTTGTTTGTCATCACCCAGGCAAGCAGGCCCGGGGCGGCCATGCCGCCATCGATGACTGCCGGTGGCACGGGTTCTGCCGTGATGGTTTCCACAGGATTTGCAGGCGTACTGTGGGCGAATGTGGCGATGAACGAAGAATCTGGCGGGTTCCACGTCAAGCTGCTCGGTGATGTCTTCTCTGATATTAGTCAGATCGCAACCGCATCGGTCACATTGGCAGGATGCGGGTTCATGCCGGTGTTCGATGCGCGGCAGGTGATCTGGCAGCGGCTGACGACCGGCGCGGGTACGCGGCACTTTGGTGGCATTGGGGGTTGGTGTGCTGTTGATCTGTTCGATTTCAGCCTCAATGGCCGTGATATCGGTCAGCGCCGATTCTTCAAACAAAGAAAGCTGCCTGGGTGACAAGGCAGACAACGCTTCATTTTTCCTGCCAAATCGGATACGGCGCAGATGCGCCAATTCCAGGGTGAGCGCCTGAATCTTGAGTTCCAGCGCATAAACTGTCTGCTGTGTTTGCTGGGTCAGATCAAGCTGAAATGCCTGAACCAGATTGACCACCTGTTGTTTGGTGGCCGTATCGAGGTTGAGTTGATCCAGTTGCGCCAGTGAATTCATGAGATGAATTATACCACGAAATCGCAATCAACCGCCTGTTAATAAACAACTATTACATATTTTCTACACCTGAAAATGCCATTGTGGCCGCGCCGATAAACGCCGCCAGTCTACGCCGGCAATCAACCATTCCCACTGCGATAGCGCTAACTCGACACACGCCGCATCCTGCCTCGGCCAGACAAACCGCCCCTGATGCAGGCGGCGCTGACATAACCACACCCCCGTGCCATCCCACAGCAAGACCTTGATGCGATTGCCCGCGCGATTGCAGAATATGAACGCCGAACCCGCGCAGGGCGGGTGACCCAATACCTGCTGCACAATCATCGATAAGCCATCCATGCCGCGACGCATATCCACCGGATCGACCGCCAGCCAGATCTTACCCGCGTGCGCAATCAACCCAGACATGACAGCAATTCTCCCAGCCATCGCGGGGAAACGCTCAGTGGTAATTCCAGCACATGCGTACCGCGACAGCGAAGCTGCAATACTTCCACTGACGCCGCTGTCGGCTTGATCGTAACCGGAATCAAGGCTGGCAGCTTGATATCATCGCGCCCACGCCGGTGAGCGCGCAACCAATTCCCAAACGTCTTCGCATTCAACCCGAGCGCCCGGCAATAGGCTGCCTGCGACAAACCGCTCGTTTGCCAGTTGCTGATATGCTTTTGCTTATCATCCTGTAATGCCATGGCTTATCCTCCTGTAAGGTAATGCAGAGGAGAATAATCCAGAAAATTGTGATTGCGTAGATGGGAGCGTTGGACGGTTACGTATCACCAGCTGTGGGCGCGGGTACAACAACAATTTGATCCCGGACTCGCTTGCAAATGGATGGTATCGGTGCTGCGTTTTGCCTACGACTATGATTGCGAGAGCCAGTTGGCCGCTGAATTGTTGCAACAACATCCGCTACCTGAACTGCAAACACTGCAAAAGCGATTTCTGCGGCAGCATGCGCCACAGCCGGACATCCCAATTAAACAACACACTGCGGATACCTACGATCAACTCCTCAGCGGAAACTGGGCAACACAAGGAGGCAGCTCATGTCTGAATCGCTCCCACTGATGCTCAAGGAACTCAGACTCCCTGCCTTTGGCCAGCATTACCGGCACTTCCAGGATCAAGCCGCAGAACACGCCTGGAGCTACAGCCAATATCTCGCCGCCCTGTGCGAACAGGAAGTCGCCCAGCGCTTCCAAAGCAGAATCAGCAACTGGACGCATGAAGCCAGACTACCGTGCGGCAAAAGCTTTGCCACTCTGGCGCTGACCGAACTGCCTCAAGCCGCTCAGAAAAAATCATCACGCTGCGCGACAATACCTACTGGGCGAGCCAGGCAGACAATGTGTTGCTGATCGGTCCCTCCGGTGTCGGCAAATCACATGTGGCGGCAGCATTGGGGTTGCATTTGATTGAACAAGGCATCCGCGTCAAATGGATATCGGCTACCGCACTGGTTCAACTCCTGCAGCAAGCCAGGAAAGAACTGGACTTGATGTCCGCCATGACGCGGCTGGATAAATACCGTGTACTGATCGTTGATGATATCGGCTATGTCAAAAAGACCGATTCGGAAACACAAGTATTGTTTGACTTCATTGCCCATCGCTATGAAAGCGGAAGTCTCATCATTACTTCAAACCAGCCTTTTAGCCAGTGGGATCAAATCTTCCCCGACACTATGATGACTGTTGCCGCCATCGACCGGATCATCCATCACGCAACCATCATCGAAATCGACAGTGAAAGTTATAGGAGGAAAAACCAGAAAAAATCATGAAGTAGCTAATAAACTCAACCGGCCATCATAATTGTCGTCAAAGCGGCCAAGATAATTGACGCGAGATACCAATCAGAATGGCGCGCCGCGCTCATCAAAAAAATAGTTAGCATCTGCCCGAAAACAGATTTTAAAATTTAAATTACGGTGGAAATTACGGTGACAGTTTACTAAATATATATCATATTGTCAGCATAGCTCGCTTACCTCGTATTGTAATGCCCGGTTATTCGGTTTGGAGGATTAGAGCGAAAAGTTAACAGCAATGACTGGCCGTTAGCTTTTCGATCTAATTTTTCAGACCAAATAGTCATGCTGACAATATGGTATAACCAGTGAATTTGATAAACTGTCACCGTAATAGGAGCGCTGGACGCATCCGATCCAGAACTGGAACCTGACGCTGTCGCAGCTGACCATGCACTTCCCGGAGCGGCTCGATGACCACATCAGCCTGTAACCGCTGATTGGCTGACACAGAGTTTTGAACACCCTCTTTTTGAGTGACTGCCGTTCGGAATGTTTGTTTTTCAGAGGTTCTCTAACAATGAAACTCACCTATCAGATTGATAAGCATCATAATCCATTTTCTGTGGAAGCGTAGTTCAGGAGGTGTTACCAGCACATCGTTAACTATAAGTTGAGGTAGAACAACGCGAAATTCATCGATCTCTGGTATGCCCAAATGGGCTGCCAATGAGTAATGCTTACCCCCCTCTCCCAACTCTGATTTTATTCTCTTACCCACCATTGGCTCATCGGTATCCAGTATATGTTCTTGAGTCGCCGGATTGAGCATGAGAATTTTATCCGTAAGATTAATTTTTCTAAACGCTGTTTTATCTAGCTAATTATTATCGCTCCAAAAAACTTGCACAGCAGCGCTTTTCAGCTTAACTATTTTCCCCTCTGGAATCTCAATGTGGATGACAATATATTTCTTGCCCTTGAGTTTCTCTAATGCAGAGTATATTTGTATGCCTTGCTGTGAAAAGCGAATCCTATTAGGAATATCTTCATTGATAAAACAGGAGGAATATATTGCTTCTCCACTATTAGATTCCAGGTAATAGTAGCGCACAGGAATGGGTGCGCAACTCATACACATGGAGGCAATAACGAATACTTGTAAGATTCGGTTTGAAGTATTTATACGCAGATTCAATTTTGTATTCCGGTGGCGGTTTACTAAATATATTTAAGGAACCTCTGATTAATTCCCCGCAAGTAATATAATTCTGCATCAAACTTTTTCGAGAAGCTATTCATGAAACCTTACCAACAGATGAGTTTTGCTGATGCCGAATACGCCAATAAGGGCAAAGTCACGCGCCGCGAGAAGTTTCTCGATCAACTTGACGGGTTATTGCCTTGGCAGGCTATGATTGATGTTATTGAACCACACTATGCGCCAGGCAATGGGCGTGGCCGCAAACCATTTGCCTTGGAATTGATGCTGCGCGCGCATGTTGCGCAAATTATCTACAACTATTCCGATCCGGGCATGGAAGATGCGCTGTATGAGATTGAATCACTGCGCCGTTTTTGCGGCATTCGTCTGGAAGCCGTGCCGGATGAAAGCACCATTTTGCAATTTCGGCATTTACTGGAAAAACACGGGTTAATGGATCAGATCTTCCAGGTCATCAACCAAACGCTGGGTGAGCGTGGGTTGTTCTTGAAAGCCGGCACCATCGTCGATGCCAGCCTGATTGCCGCGCCGACTTCAACCAAAAATAAGAGCCGGTCGCGTGATCCAGAAATGCATTCCAGCAAAAAGGGCAATCAATGGTTTTTCGGCAGCAAGTTTCATATCGGCGTCGATCATGAAACCGGGTTGGTGCATACGCTCAAAGTAACCTCGGGGCATGTCAGCGACGTTGCCGAAGCCGCCGCCCTGCTGCATGGCGAGGAACAGTTTGTCCATGGCGATGCCGGATATCAGGGGCTGGATAAACGCCCGGAGATGCCGGCAGAAAACCCTCCAGTCTGCGTAATCACGATGCGTCCGGGCAAACTGGCCAGGCTCACGAAAGACGATTCCGGCGCGGCTCAACTACTGCGCGGGGCCGCCCGCGAACTGGCGAAACGCCGCGCCAAAGTCGAACACGTGTTTCGGGATATCAAAATCCGCTTTGGGTATGCTAAAAATCGCTATCGCGGCCTGGCCAAAAATGCGGCCCGTTTGACCTTCCTGACAGCCATTGCCAACGTCATCCGTGGTGATGCTTATGAACGTCGATGTCTTGTTGCGTCTGAAATTTGAAAACAAGCCAGTAAATGAGCTTGTTTCCAGAGAGGAACGGCTGTTTTCATAAAAATCAGCGTCACTATTTGAAGTAGTGGTCAGTTTTTGAGTGACTGCCGTTCAGAATGTTTGTTTTTCAGAGGTTCCCTAAGGTGCTGGTTTCGGACGACCCGCGCGTTTATGGCAAGGGTGGTCTGCTCGATCAATTTACCAATAATGATATGCCCCGCGTCGCCATCAGTGTGGATATGCTGGATACCGGCATCGATGTACGTGAAATCATCAATCTTGTTTTTGCCAAACCAGTCTACTCCTACACTAAATTCTGGCAAATGATCGGTCGCGGCACTCGCTTGCTGGAAACCAACAAGCCTAAACCGTGGTGTACCGAAAAAGACGTGTTCCTGATTCTCGACTGCTGGGACAACTTCGAATATTTCAAGCTCCAGCCCAAAGGCAAAGAATTGAAACCGCAACTGCCCTTACCCGTGCGGCTGGCTGGCCTGCGTCTCGACAAAATCGAAAAGGCGATTGATCGCAATCAACACAACATTGCCGAGCGCGAAATCATCAAACTGCGCCAGCAAATCACCGCACTGCCACAAAATTCGGTCGTGATCAAAGAGGCCGCAACCGCGCTCAATCGCCTGGCAGAAGAAAACTTCTGGATCGCCCTTACCCATCCAAAGCTGGAATTCCTGCGCGCCGAAATCAAACCGCTGTTCCGCACCGTATCCGAAACAGATTTCAAGGCGATGCGTTTCGAGCGCGATCTGCTGGAATACTCGCTGGCTTTGCTCAACGAAGACAAGGAACAAGCCGACACTCTCAGGGAAGGCATCATCGAACAAATCAGCGAACTTCCGCTCAGCGTCAACTTCGTCAAAACCGAGGAAGCACTCATCCGTGCTGCCCAGACCAACCATTACTGGGCCAGGATCAACCCAATTGAAATAGAGGATGCGCTGAATGAGCTGACAACTAAACTCGGCCCGCTGATGAAGTTCCGCGAACCGATCACCAGTCCTGGCCCCATCCATCTTGACCTGACCGACACATTGCATTTTAAAGACCGGGTGGAATTCGGTCCGCAGCACGAAGCCGTGAGTATCAGCCGCTACCGGGAAATGGTCGAAGCGTTGATCACCGAACTAACCGAGCATAATTCTGTGCTGCTGAAAATTAAAAACGGTGAAGCGGTCAGCGCGGACGAGGCCTATAACCTGGCCGAGCTACTGCACGCCGAACACCCGCACATTACTGAGGAACTGTTGCGCCAGGTCTATCAAAATCGCAAGGCTGGCTTCATCCAGTTTATCCGTCACATCCTCGGCATCGAGATTCTGAAAAGCTTCCCCGAGACCGTCAGTGAGGCGTTTGAGCAATTTATCCGGCAACACAGCAATCTCAGCAGCCGGCAATTGGAGTTTCTCAATCTATTGAAAAACTTCATCATCGAGCGCGAAAAGGTGGAAAAGAAAGATTTGATCAACGCACCGTTTACGGTGATCCACCCGCAAGGCATACGCGGTGTGTTCAGCCCGGCCGAGATCAACGAAATATTACAGCTCACCGAAAGCTTGGCTGCCTGATATGACCGAAAATCATCGCATCGAATATAAGCGCGAATTAACCGGCAATCTGGAGAAAGAGGTTGTCGCTTTTCTGAATGCCCGTGAAGGCGGCGTACTTTATATTGGCATCGATGATGACGGTAAAGCTGTCGGTGTGCCAAACTGCGATCAGGTTCAGCTCATTATCAAAGACCGCCTGAAAAACAATATCCAACCCTCCATCATGGGTCTATTTGAAATTCTGCATGAAAAACATGATGATAAAGATGTTATCCGCCTCACCGTGGCAGGTGGTCTGGAAAAGCCCTACTATCTGAAAAAATACGGCATGACCGAAAAAGGCTGTTTTTTACGGATTGGCAGCGCTTCCGAGCCCATGCCCCGGGAGATGATTGAAGCGTTCTACGGCAAACGTATCCGCAATACCATCGGCCGCATAGAGTCTCCGCGCCATGATCTGACCTTTGAACAACTCAAGATCTATTATGATACCAAGGACCTGCAACTCAATAACGCCTTCATGAAAAACCTGGAGCTACTTACCCCCGAAGGCAAGCCCAGCTATGCCGCCTACCTGCTCGCCGATGAGAACGGCGCATCATTTCAAATCGCCAAATACGCAGGCACCGACCGGGTTAATCTGATTGAAAATCGCGACTACGGCCGCTGCTCCCTGGTCAAGGCCTTAAAAGCCATGCTGGACCGGGTCAATGTGGAGAATACCGTCTATACCAAAATTGGCTACCCCTTGCGGAAGGAACGGGAAATGATCGACTCCATCGCCATGCGCGAAGCCATCATCAATGCCGTGGCCCATAACGATTACTCCTATGGCGCAACACCCAAGGTCGAGTTTTTCGCGGATCGGGCAGAAGTCACTTCCATGGGCGGCCTGCCCTATGGTGTCACCGAAACGGATTTCTTTGGCGGCTACTCGGTGCCCCGCAACAAAGAATTGATGCGTGTGCTGCGTGACCTGGAAATTGTCGAACACCTTGGCTCCGGTGTTCCGCGCATCCTTAAAGCCTATGGTCAACAGGCCTTTGAAATCCGGGAGAGCTACTTACGTGGTAACCGTCCAACGCTCCCATCTATCTTTCCTGCTGTTTAAGTGATTGAATGAACGCTGGTGTAAGTGGCAGCAATTCATCGATGCGGTTATTGGGCCAGGTCGGTAGTCTGGCGAGGGTGTCTGCAAGCCATGCGGCGGGATCGAGTTTGTTGAGTTGCGCGGTACCGAACAAGGTTTGAATGGCAGCGGCGCGTTGACCGGCACGTTCCGATCCGGTGAATAGCCAATTCTTTTTGCCGATTGCGATCGGGCGGATGGTGTTCTCCACCGGGTTGTTGTCGATCGGAAGAGAGCCGGTTTGTGCGTAGCGGATGAGACCTGGCCAGCGTCTGAGGGTATAGTCGAGTGCTTTGGCGGAGCCGCCGCCATTTGCGGTCTGGCTACGGGTTTGCATCAGCCAGTCATGCAATGCATGCAGTGCGGGCAGGCTTCTGTCTGCCCGCAGTTGCAGACGATCTTCGATGCTCAGGTCTTTGCCTTCTGCTTCGATTGCGTATAAGACGCTGATGCGCTGTATCGCTGCCAATGCCATCGTGCTGGCATTGGCCTGGTACAGGTCAAAGAATTTGCGTCGCGCATGCGCCCAGCACGCCAATTCGACGCAAGGCGATGTGGCTGTGGAAAAAAGTGCTTTATACCCAGCATAGTCATCGACCATCAGGTGTCCTTGCCAATTTTGCAGAAAGTGCCGCGCATGCTGACCGCTACGGCCAGCTTGATAGTCGAAGACGATGATACGCGGCCCGGGTTCAAGATCATTGCTGCGGTAGGCCCACAGGTAGGCTTTACGGGTTTTGCCGCGACCGGGTTCCAATTGTGCAACTGGTGTTTCATCGGCATGCAGCGTGTTGCCCTGCAGTAGATGCCAGGTTAGGCGATCGACCAATGGTTGCAGGGCTACGCCGGTACGGCCTACCCATTCGGCCAGGGTGGAACGGGGCAGCGTGACCTGGTCACGGGCAGCAATCTGCTCCAGGCGATAAAGTGGCAGGTGATTCAGGTATTTGTTTGTCATCACCCAGGCAAGCAGGCCCGGGGCGGCCATGCCGCCATCGATGACTGCCGGTGGCACGGGTTCTGCCGTGATGGTTTCACAGGATTTGCAGGCGTACTGTGGGCGAATGTGGCGATGAACGAAGAATCTGGCGGGTTCCACGTCAAGCTGCTCGGTGATGTCTTCTCTGATATTAGTCAGATCGCAACCGCATCGGTCACATTGGCAGGATGCGGGTTCATGCCGGTGTTCGATGCGCGGCAGGTGATCTGGCAGCGGCTGACGACCGGCGCGGGTACGCGGCACTTTGGTGGCATTGGGGGGTTGGTGTGCTGTTGATCTGTTCGATTTCAGCCTCAATGGCCGTGATATCGGTCAGCGCCGATTCTTCAAACAAAGAAAGCTGCCTGGGTGACAAGGCAGACAACGCTTCATTTTTCCTGCCAAATCGGATACGGCGCAGATGCGCCAATTCCAGGGTGAGCGCCTGAATCTTGAGTTCCAGCGCATAAACTGTCTGCTGTGTTTGCTGGGTCAGATCAAGCTGAAATGCCTGAACCAGATTGACCACCTGTTGTTTGGTGGCCGTATCGAGGTTGAGTTGATCCAGTTGCGCCAGTGAATTCATGAGATGAATTATACCACGAAATCGCAATCAACCGCCTGTTAATAAACAACTATTACATATTTTCTACACCTGAAAATGCCATTGTGGCCGCGCCGATAAACGCCGCCAGTCTACGCCGGCAATCAACCATTCCCACTGCGATAGCGCTAACTCGACACACGCCGCATCCTGCCTCGGCCAGACAAACCGCCCCTGATGCAGGCGGCGCTGACATAACCACACCCCCGTGCCATCCCACAGCAAGACCTTGATGCGATTGCCCGCGCGATTGCAGAATATGAACGCCGAACCCGCGCAGGGCGGGTGACCCAATACCTGCTGCACAATCATCGATAAGCCATCCATGCCGCGACGCATATCCACCGGATCGACCGCCAGCCAGATCTTACCCGCGTGCGCAATCAACCCAGACATGACAGCAATTCTCCCAGCCATCGCGGGGAAACGCTCAGTGGTAATTCCAGCACATGCGTACCGCGACAGCGAAGCTGCAATACTTCCACTGACGCCGCTGTCGGCTTGATCGTAACCGGAATCAAGGCTGGCAGCTTGATATCATCGCGCCCACGCCGGTGAGCGCGCAACCAATTCCCAAACGTCTTCGCATTCAACCCGAGCGCCCGGCAATAGGCTGCCTGCGACAAACCGCTCGTTTGCCAGTTGCTGATATGCTTTTGCTTATCATCCTGTAATGCCATGGCTTATCCTCCTGTAAGGTAATGCAGAGGAGAATAATCCAGAAAATTGTGATTGCGTAGATGGGAGCGTTGGACGGTTACTATCTTTCCTGCTGTTTAAGTGATTGAATGAACGCTGGTGTAAGCGGTAGCAATTCATCGATGCGGTTATTGGGCCAGGTGGGTAGTTTGGCGAGGGTGTCTGCAAGCCATGCGGCGGGATCGAGTTTGTTGAGTTGCGCGGTACCGAACAAGGTTTGAATGGCAGCGGCGCGTTGACCGGCACGTTCCGATCCGGTGAATAGCCAATTCTTTTTACCGATTGCGATCGGGCGGATGGTGTTCTCCACCGGGTTGTTGTCGATCGGAAGAAAGCCGGTTTGTGCGTAGCGGATGAGACCTGGCCAGCGTCTGAGGGTATAGTCGAGTGCTTTGGCGGAGCCGCCGCCATTTGCGGTCTGGCTACGGGTTTGCATCAGCCAGTCATGCAATGCATGCAGTGCGGGCAGGCTTCTGTCTGCCCGCAATTGCAGGCGATCTTCGATGCTCAGGTCTTTGCCTTCTGCTTCGATTGCGTATAAGACGCTGATGCGCTGTATCGCTGCCAATGCCATCGTGCTGGCATTGGCCTGGTGCAGGTCGAAGAATTTGCGTCGCGCATGCGCCCAGCAGGCCAATTCGACACAAGGCGATGTGGCTGTGGAAAAAAGTGCTTTATACCCAGCATAGTCATCGACCATCAGGTGTCCTTGCCAATTTTGCAGAAAGTGCCGTGCATGCTGACCGCTACGGCCAGCTTGATAGTCGAAGATGATGATACGCGGCCCGGGTTCAAGGTCATTGCTGCGGTAGGCCCACAGGTAGGCTTTACGGGTTTTGCCGCGACCGGGTTCCAATTGTGCAACTGGTGTTTCATCGGCATGCAGCGTGTTGCCCTGCAGTAGATGCCAGGTTAGGCGATCGACCAATGGTTGCAGGGCTACGCCGGCAATCAGCCATTCCCACTGCGATAGCGCTAACTCGACACACGCCGCATCCTGCCTCGGCCAGACAAACCGCCCCTGATGCAGGCGGCGCTGACATAACCACACTCCCGTGCCATCCCACAGCAAGACCTTGATGCGATTGCCCGCGCGATTGCAGAATATGAACGCCGAACCCGCGCAGGGCGGGTGACCCAATACCTGCTGCACAATCATAGATAAGCCATCCATGCCGCGACGCATATCCACCGGATCGACCGCCAGCCAGATCTTACCCGCGTGCGCAATCAACCCAGACATGACAGCAATTCTCCCAACCATCGCGGGGAAACGCTCAGTGGTAATTCCAGCACATGCGTACCGCGACAGCGAAGCTGCAATACTTCCACTGACGCTGCTGTCGGCTTGATCGTAACCGGAATCAAGGCTGGCAGCTTGATATCATCGCGCCCACGCCGGTGAGCGCGCAACCAATTCCCAAACGTCTTCGCATTCAACCCGCGCGCCTGGCAATAGGCCGCCTGCGACAAACCGCTCGCTTGCCAGTTGCTGATATGCTTTTGCTTATCATCCTGTAATGCCATGGATTATCCTCCTGTAAGGTAATGCAGAGGAGAATAATCCAGAAAATTGTGATTGCGTAGATGGGAGCGTTGGACGGTTACCGACGTGCTGCGCGTTAAGGGCGGTGTTACCGACTATTGTGTGATTGGTGAAATCGACGTGCAGTCCCTGCGTCAATTTCAGAGTAGTCACCGCTCTCTCGGTAAACCCTTCAAGCCGGTGCCAGACGGATTTAATGACGCGATGGATCATAATCGCAAGGTTCTGCCTGCGGAAGAGGAGGAATAAAGAAAATTATTTACACCCCCGAAATGGCCTCACGCAGGCTTTGCATGAACAGCGCCTTGAGACTTTCCAGTGCTTCAGCCTCGATATCCAGTTTGACCGGTCCGGGTGTCTCGGCGTCTTTTAGTACGGCATACACTGTTATGCCAATGTTTTCGTACTCTGCTTGTATTCCGCCATGGCGGCCTTGAGTTCTTCTGCGGTCATTCTCTACGCCCTCGGACAAAATAGATTCGGTCATCCCGCTTGATATATAAGCGACTTTGTCTCGCGTCAATTGAATCGCCCCGGATTGTCGCGTTCCCATAGGAAGTAACACACGCCACCTTTGAGACCCACGCCCGGAAATACATCTGCCGCACTGAGGTAGCCATCAATGGAGCGCAAGCGATTATCGGTAAGCATAGCTTCTCTGAAATCATCGAGGCCTTTTCCGCCAGCCCCTGGGTGAGGCGGCGGGTGATCTCGCGCAGGAATACGCCCGACTTGGTGCACGGATCGAGGAACTTCACCGTCTTGTCCGCCCAGAGGTTCGCCCCGTCGTGGCTGGCCGCCCACGCCTCGGCCAGGGTATCCAGCATGCGGTTGGCGAACTCTGGCGGGGTGAATACTTCGTCGTTAGACAGGTTGGCGATGCAGCTTAGCACATCGGGATTGCGACCGCGCAGGGTGACATGCTCTCCGCGCGGAATGACCGGTGCTTTTGCGTGCGGCATGCCGGTTTCCGTGTTGGTGGGTACAGAATCCATCCAGTTTGCGGCCAAATCAATCCAATCCGGATTGGTCTTTTCGATCAGGTCAATCTTCCATTGCCTGTTGCGGTTTTTGATTTTCTTTTCAAAACTGATTGCCGAAGCAATATCGTCACCTTGGACGAACCAGATCAAGCGGGTTACATCGTATTTGCTGGTAAATCCTTCAAGCAGATGATGCTTGTGCTGGTACATGCGACGCTCCAGGCGAGCCTTCCTTAGCCAGCGACGACATCCGGGTAAGTGTATCGAGACGAAAATCACGGCGCTGGAATTTGCCTTTTCCAAGGTAGCCCCATTCGGCAAAGGTAACAGGCTGGCCATCATTATTGCGCATAGTCAACGCATCACCGTGTACAAGATTGCATGACAGCACATAAAATGCCGCGCGATAGCATTCATGTGATTGTTCCAGCCTGAGGTAGTCGGCAAATATCTGCAGCAAATTAGCGCGGCACTCGCTGATGTTGTCCATCAACAGTTCAATGCCATAGATACACATCAATGCAAGAAGGGCGTAGTGCTTTTTTTCAAAATCAGATTTCCCGAATTTAAAATCAACTGCTGCTAACTTGCGCTGCAAAACCGGCACGAGAAAATTGCCGTTGCCGCATGCCGGCTCCAGAAACCGCGCATCAATCCGCTCCGATTCACCTTTCACCAAATCAAGCATGGCTTCAACCATCCATGGAGGCGTAAACACTTCCCCATGATCAGCGACACGTCGTTTGGATTTAATCAGACTCAAGTATTTCTCCACTTCAGACGTAAGAACGGAGGGTAAACAGCGACGGTAAAACCAAAAAATACCCGTAGACGAGGCACTTATTTATCAGCATCTACATTTTTCATTTCAAAGGCTAATTCCTGCATAATTTTTTATCATATTCTATTTTCTGCCCTATTCAGCTGCACGCTTGACATGGAGCCTGAATGTACGAAAAGCTCGTTCAACTGTCAAACGTGGTGATAATCGATCAAAAAACGATGGCATTCCGGGTTTGGCTAGCACAGAAAGCCAGAGTTTTTGCCGCATTCTGGCACAGGCGATTGCGCACACGCCGATAGTTGAGATCAGGCGCAGGGAACCTGAAAAACCTTGCGATCTTCCAGGCGAACTGCCGTGAGATTCCCTCCCCACAGACAGCCGGTATCAAGCGAAATGAGATTGCGTTCCATGCGTAATCCCAAAGCCGACCAATGGCCAAACAGGATTGTGTGTGTTTTACTTGCGCGATGCGGGACATCAAACCAGGGTAAATATCCTGCAGGAATCCCGGCCGGATTGCCTTTAAAGGCAAAATTCATTTTGCCATCAAGTGTGCAGACCCTCAGTCGCGTCATGGCATTGATGATGACGCGCCAGCGATTTTCTCCTCGCAGATTGTCTTGCCAGTGGTCAGGATCGTTGCCATACATGCTGGGAGAAAACGCTTGGAAAGACCGCTCATCGCGTAATAAATGCTCAACTTCCTGTGCGAGATATTCTGCTTGATCCACGCTCCAGCCAGGAAGCAAACCGGCATGAACCAGCACATACTCGTCCTCGTGGTAAAACAGACGCTGACGTCGTAACCAGTTCAACAGGTTTTCCCGATCGGGCGCCCGCAAAATAGATTGCAGGGTATCACGTGGTTGTTCTGTTGCAACGCCAGCAGCAACCATCAAAAGATGCAGGTCGTGATTGCCGAGCACCATAAGCGCGGCATCATCCATCTGCATCAATGTGCGCAATACCGCGAGCGAATCTGGTCCCCGATTGACAACATCCCCTGCCAACCACAGCTTGTCACGGCTGGGGTTGAAACCGATCACTTCCAGCAACTGCTGAAAATGTGGATAACAGCCCTGCAGATCACCTATGGCATAAGTCGACACGTAATGGCTTCGACAGTTAACGTAGTCCTAAAACATCCTGCATATCGAACAGGCCGGATTTTTGGGTGGCCAGGAAGCGAGCTGCGCGCAGTGCGCCTGTGGCAAATGTTTTACGGCTGTTTGCCTTGTGAGTGATTTCGATGCGCTCCCCAATACCGGCAAACAGCGCGGTATGGTCTCCAACAATATCACCGCCACGGATGGTCGAAAAGCCGATCGTATCGGAAGTCCGCTCACCGGTATGACCTTGTCTGCCGTAAATTGCCACCTGATCCAGCTGCCGATTCGCCACCTGAGCGATAATCTCTCCCATACGTAATGCTGTTCCCGAAGGGGAATCAACCTTGTGGCGATGGTGCGCCTCGATGATTTCGATGTCATAGCCCTTCTGTAAGGCGGCTGTTGCAACTTCGAGGAGTTTGAACAACACATTGACGCCAATACTCATATTTGGTGCGAACACAATGGCAATCTCGTTCGCGGCATCCTGAATAATCGTTCTTTCGGCAGCAGTAAATCCCGTGGTGCCAATGACCATTTTTATATTCAGTTCACGACAGACGGCCAGATAGGCCAGCGTTCCAGCCGGACGGGTGAAATCAATCAGAATGTCACTGGTTTTTAGGGCATCGATATGGTTAGAGCTGATCGAAACCCCGCAAGGCGTGCCCAGCAATGCGCCGGCATCCTGAGATAGCAGCGGATTACCTGGTTGCTCCAGCGCGGCTGACAGCTTCAGGTCTTCTGTCTCTGCGAGGGCCTCTATCAATGTTCTGCCCATGCGGCCAGTACTGCCGGCTACTGCGATATTCGATATCGTCATTCCCTGCCTCTATAAAATTCATCCTGATTTTGTTTCATGAAATCAATCGCTCGACTATCGTTTACTTCACTCTGAGGCAAGCGGTTGGGATTCTCGATTGAATCAAATGGCTGTCCAGATGCAGGTATAATTTCCTCTGCTTCACTGAAGGTGGCAGGTACAGGAAAATCCCCGTCGATCCTTGTCAAACGATCATTTTCAAAAAGAATAGTCAGCCTTTTTTCTTCCGCAACCCGCCCGCTGGGCGCAAGACGATAGACATAATCCCAGCGGTTGTTGTGAAAAGGATCGGTTATCAGCGGCGAACCCAATGCGAAACGAACTTGTGAGCGCGTCATGCCCATTTTGAGTTTAGCGATCATCTCTTCCGTTACCACATTGCCCTGCTGGATATTGATTCGGTATGGGAAGGCCGGCAGGTAGGAACAGCCGGTTAAGATGGCAGAACAAAGCAACAGCAGAAGTAACTGTAGTAAAGATAGATTCATGCCGGGCAATTTTTTCTGGATCCAGCGGGAGTGAAGAGTGAAGCCAGATAAATAACGCAATAAAATTGAATGTCCAAAGTAAATAGTGCGGGCAGCGACCCAAAATACCAAGCTTTTGAGTCCTTGTATGATACAGCAAATCTCTTTTTTTGAAGGATGAAACCATGAATAAACCGGGAAATTCAAAGAGCGCCGAGCTTAAGAATATTGGTCTTAAAACGACACTACCTCGCTTAAAGATATTAAATTTATTTGAAAATAGCCAGATTCGTCATCTGTCGGCGGAGGATATATACAAGGAGTTACTTGCCGAAGGTGAAGATATTGGTCTGGCAACGGTTTATCGCGTACTCACGCAATTTGAACAAGCCGGATTACTGGAGCGTCATCACTTTGAAAGTGGCAAAGCGGTATTTGAACTTGCCAGTACTAATCATCACGATCATCTTGTCTGCCTGCAATGCGGGCGTGTTGAAGAATTCCTCGACGAAGAAATCGAGAAACGCCAGACCAAAATTGCAAAAGAACGAGGGTTCATTCTTCAGGAACATTCTCTGTCCTTATATGCAGATTGCACCAAGGAGAACTGTCCACACCGCAAATAGCCCAATTGGGGCTCCAATATCGTTAGCGTTGTGTGCGGCTGGCCAGTTAATGATAGCGGGGTATTTAGCTAAAACAGCCTATAGATTCAATGAAATACAGGTTTGATTATTTCTGGTGGCTACTATTTCCTTATCGAAAAAACGCTATCACATCGAGGTAACCGGATGGGTGCAGGGTGTTGGTTTTCGGCCTTATGTGCATCGACTGGCAACCGGCATGGGGCTTTTCGGCTGGGTGCGTAACAGTAGTAACGGTGTTGAAATTGAGGTAGAAGGAGAGGCAGCGGTGCTGGCGAGTTTCATCCACACACTGCCGCAACAGAAGCCGCCACATGCGATAATTGCCAGCCTGCAAACCCGACTGATTCCCTGTCATTACATCGCGGGGTTCGTGATTCGACCCAGTCTTGCCAATCCCGGCAATCATCGTCATCTACCGCTTGATCTGGCAACCTGTCATGCCTGCAAACAAGAGCTGTTTGACCCCGACAACCGGCGTTACCGTTATCCGTTTATCAACTGTACCGATTGCGGCCCGCGTTACAGCATTCTGACCGGTATGCCTTATGACCGGGCGAATACCACAATGGCGGCCTTTGCTCTGTGCGACCCGTGTGCGGCGGAATACCATGATCCGGGAAATCGCCGCTTTCATGCCGAGCCAAACGCCTGTCCGCGCTGTGGGCCCGTTCTGCAATACGGCAACCGGGACGGAACGGTCGTTGCCACGGCGGATGCCGCCTTGCAGCTGGCAATCACCGCGTTGCGTGATGGGAAAATCATTGCGGTCAAAGGGCTGGGCGGATTTCATTTGCTGGTCGATGCCAGAATCGAGGAAGCCGTGCTGCGATTAAGAACACGCAAGCACCGCCGCCGTAAGCCATTTGCCGTCATGTTTCCCGATCTGGCGCAAGTAGCAACCGCTTGTGAATTATCTGCTGAAGAAGCCAGCCTGCTTGCCTCCCCTCAGGCACCGATTGTGTTGCTGCAACGCCTCAAAGAAAATCAGGCTGTCTGTAAAGCGGTGGCGCCGGATCAACCCACACTGGGCGTGATGCTGCCGTATACGCCGCTGCACCACCTGCTGCTTGATGCGCTTGGCTTTCCGGTGGTCGCAACCAGTGGCAATCTGTCGGATGAGCCACTATGCAAGGATGAGACGGAGATGGTGGCAATGCTTGGTCAGATTGCCGATGCGTATCTTGCCCACAATCGTCCGATTGCGAACCGCATTGATGATTCGGTGTTGTTCGTATCCCATGGCAAACCGGTGATGCTGCGCGCTTCCCGGGGGTATGCGCCTCTCCATATCGAGCTTGACGAGGCCGTATTACGCCCGCTGATGGCGACCGGCGGACAGCTCAAAAACACAGTTGCGCTTGCAGCCGGGCACAGCTTGCTTATCAGTCCGCATATCGGCGATCTGTCAGCGCTGGCAACTGTCAGGGCGCAGCGAGAGACGATTGAAACGTTGTGTTCGCTATACGCCATTCAACCAGAGAGGGTGGCATGTGATCTGCACCCCGATTATCAGTCAACACGGACAGCCGAAAAACTCGGGCTGCCACTTACAGGCATACAACATCATGAAGCCCATGCACGCAGCTGCATGGCAGAACATAGGTTACGCGGCAAGGCGCTTGGCATTGTCTGGGATGGCACGGGTTACGGCACCGATGGCACCATCTGGGGCGGGGAATTTCTGCAGATTAATATCCGTGGCTTTCAACGTGTGGCTCATTTTCTGCCCTTTCCACTACCGGGTGGCGAACGGGCGATCCGTGAGCCGCGTCGTGCGGCGCTGGGCGTTCGCTACGCAATCGACGGCGACGACTGTTTTGCTGATTTGCATGTCAGTACAAACGATTTCTCCACAGCCGAACTGGCAATATTGCAGCAAATGCTCACCAACCGGACAAACTGTCCGATGACGTCCAGCGTCGGGCGGCTATTCGATGCGGTCGCGTCACTGACTGGCTTATGTCATGTGAGCGACTTCGAGGGGGAAGCCGCGATGGCGCTGCAACATGCAGCCGCCGCAGCCATGGCGGACAATACGGTGTATCCTTTTGTTATTTCACCGCTTGATGAAAGTGGCCTGAATGTTGACTGGCGGCCCATGCTGCGTCAGATCATCGATGAGGTTGCCCATAACCATGCGGTTGGCCGGATTGCTGCAAATTTCCATATGACGCTGGCGCAAATGGCCGTTGCCGTCGCGCAGCAGATTGGCGAAAAAGTCATCCTGCTCAGCGGTGGCTGTTTTCAGAACCGACTGTTACAGGAACAAACCTGTCAGGCACTGAAAACGGCTGGATTCGAGGTATATCATCATCATCTGCTGCCCGCCAATGATGGTGGCCTGGCCGCCGGGCAGATCATGACCGCGATACCCATCTTTCAGGAGACATAACCATGTGTTTGGCAATACCGGGGTTAATTGAATCCATATCAGGAGAAGCAGAGGGCCGTCTTGCCAGGGTACGCTTTGGGCAGATCGTGAAGGAAGTCAATCTGGTATTCGTGCCGGAAGCAGATATCGGTGATTATGTGCTGGTTCATGTCGGTATCGCCATTTCCAGAATCGATCCGGCTCAGGCGGACAAAGCATTTACCTATCTCGACGAAATTGGCGCTACCGGAAAAGTCGGTGAGGAGAGTGCATGAAATATCTCGACGAATACCGCGATGCCGAGGCAGCAAAGCAATATCTCGCCGCCATCGCGCAGATCACGACCCGCCCGTGGACAATCATGGAAGTCTGCGGCGGACAGACCCATTCGATCGTCAAATATGGGATTACTGATCTCTTGCCCGCAGCGATCCGCTTGATCCACGGGCCGGGCTGCCCGGTATGCGTCACCCCGGTCGAGATGGTCAACAAGGCCATTGCCATTGCGCAAAAGCCTGGCGTGATTTTCTGCTCTTTCGGCGATATGCTGCGCGTGCCGGGTTCCGATTGCGACCTGTTGTCACTCAAGGGCGAAGGTGCCGATATCCGCATCGTCTATTCGCCGCTTGATGCCGTCCGTATTGCGGCAGACCATCCGGATCGGCAGGTCGTCTTCTTTGCTGTCGGTTTCGAGACGACCGCGCCTGCCAATGCGCTGGCCATTCACCAGGCGGCTACCCGGGATATCCGGAATTTTTCGGCGCTGGTGTCCCATGTGCTGGTTCCTCCTGCGATCGAAGCGATCATGACTTCGCCAGACACCCAGGTGCAGGGGTTTCTGGCGGCCGGTCACGTCTGTACCGTGATGGGCTTTACCCAGTACACCCCTTTGGCTGAAACATACCGCGTGCCCATCGTCGTCACCGGTTTCGAGCCAGTGGATGTGCTGCAGGGCATCTACATGTGCGTGCGCCAGCTGGAGGAAAACCGCCATGAAGTCGAGAACCAGTATGCCCGCTCAGCCACTGCAGCTGGCAATCGCCATGCGCAGCAACTGGTCAGCACCGTATTTCAGGTCAGCGCGCGTAAATGGCGCGGCATAGGAGAAATTCCGGCAAGTGGTCTGTCACTCGCGGATGACTACGCGGCATTCGATGCCGAACGGCGTTTTGATGTGGCGGACGTTTCCACTGCAGAATCGGCGGAATGTATCAGCGGCCAGGTTTTGCAGGGCATCCAGACGCCGCTTGCGTGCCCCGCGTTTGGCACAACCTGCACTCCGGAACACCCACTTGGCGCGACCATGGTTTCCGGCGAAGGCGCCTGCGCAGCTTACTATCATTACCGCAGAAGCACGCCCTCCCCGGCCAGCCCGAACAGCAAGGAGCAACATATACCATGACAAAGACGACAGCAGAATCTTTTACGCTTACCTGCCCCATTCCCTTGGTGGATTATCCTCGCGTGCTGATGGCGCACGGCAGCGGCGGGCGGATGATGCAGCAGCTGATCGAAAAAATGTTTTACCGCGCGTTCGACAACCCGGAACTACTCTCGGGACACGATGGCGTTACGCTCGACGTAGGAGGAATCGAGGCTGGCAAGGTTGTGTTTACCACTGATTCCTACGTGATTCGACCCCTGTTTTTTCCTGGTGGTGATATCGGCTCGCTTGCGATCTTTGGAACCGTCAACGATCTCGCCATGTGCGGTGCGCGACCCCGCTATCTATCGGCAGGCTTCATTCTGGAAGAAGGTCTGGCCATGGAAACACTATGGCAGGTGGTCTGCTCGATGCGCCGGGCGGCGGATCTCGCCGGGGTGAAAATCGTCACGGGTGACACCAAGGTCGTCGAAAAAGGCAAGGGTGACGGGCTTTACATCAATACTGCCGGCATCGGTGAAATGCACCATGCTGTCAGCATCCATCCCCAATCCGTACAACCCGGTGACAAGATCATTGTCAGCGGCGATATTGGCCGCCATGGCATGGCCGTGATGGCGCAACGCGAAGGACTTTCGTTCGAAAGCGATCTGGCGAGTGATGCCGCGCCGCTCAACCATTGCGTGATGGCATTACTCGATGCGGGACTCGATATTCACTGCCTGCGCGATATTACCCGTGGTGGACTTGCTGCGGTACTGTGCGAAATTGCTCAAAGTGCCGCGATACAGATCGACATCGACCAGCAGCAGATTCCCGTGAGCGATGCCGTCAGCGGCGCTTGTGAATTACTCGGACTCAACCCGCTGCATGTTGCCTGTGAAGGCCGCTTCGTTGCTTTTGTCACGCCCACTGCCGTGAAAAAGACACGGGAAATCATGGCGAGCTTCAATCAAGGTGATCCGGCCTGCATCGGAGAAGTTACGGCAGGCGAAGCAGGGCTCGTTACCATGAAAACCGCCATCGGCGGCCAACGTATTCTCGATATGCCAAGCGGTGAATTGCTGCCGAGGATTTGCTGAATTCGATTTCTGAATTTCAGGTGATCAAGTATTCACCGTATCTCACGATCCTGCCGATTTTTAACCTGATTAGCAATGTAAAAATAGAGTAACGCGCTGGCCGCTGCGGCAAAAAAGCACCAGACCGATGCAAACGTCTGCCGGTAAGCAAAAAATGCCACTAAGAACCCCAGCACGATGACGCCACCCGCCACATTCAGCCATCGGTCACTCGACAGAATGAACGGCACGCAGGTGGCAAATAAATACATTATCAGGACAAGCTGCTGACCCTCAACATCGTGGTCATAATAGATACTCTGATTGACGATCCGCGCCACGATCGGTTCATCAATCAACCCGATGATGGTATAACCCGCCAAACCTAACCCCACCAGCAGCATCGGCAAAATAATTTTTTTCGTATGGTCATCGGCTTCTGCCCGATAAACCGCAAACGGGGCGTAAACCGGCCAGATCACGCCAATAAAGATTCCGTACAGACTGGGCAGCCAGAACAGTGCCCACGGCGGATACCCGTCTTGCAGCACTATCCAGAGAAAGCCTTCCGCCCACTGCTGCAAGGCAAATAGTAGCGGAATAAATGCAACGAAAATAAGCGGGCTATTATTGGCTCGCCTGACCGCACTCACCCCGATAAGCGCAAGCGTACCCCCAACGATAAAACTGGCTTGTGCCGAAAAACACATCGTATGACTATCCTGAAAAAGTGATCAGTAGAAAACCGAATATTCACCAAGTCAGGTGATAGATGATGTTACCGGATAGCCGGGAAAACCGTGAAGCAAATTAACCCTCAAACAATCCATCATTAATCGTGAAAAGAAAATCGTCCTTGTCGGAAATTTTTACACTTTGGGCAATGAAAATACTAACTACAGTTTATCTTGTTGATAATAAACAAAAATATTTTATGGCATCTTTTGTGCTTATTTTAAATTGGGAGTTGCTTGAATTTCAACTTGATTAAGCAGCAATACCCCGATAGCACGATTATTAATTTATCTTTATAAATGAGGTTTACCATGCAATACAAAAAAATATTTTCGGCCATCGCCGTTTGTTCCAGCTTATTTGCTACGTCTCTGAGTGCGGCACCCATATTGAGCGACGTGATTTTTGTCGTTGATGAATCCGGTTCCATGGGTAACGTTCAAGCTAACCTGAGAAGCAATATTGGATTGTTTGCCAGCATTTTGACGGGTACCGGCCAGGTAGACGCTCAATACGGGCTGGTAGGTTATGGAAACAACTTGGTTGTTCCGAGAATGGTGACTGATCTGACGGATCCAACAACCTTCGCTACTGCCGCACTGGGATTGCGCACTAATGGTGGAACTGAACCAGGCTACACCGCCACTGCATTTGCATTAAATGCGCTGGATGGTCAGACTTCCTTGTTTTCATTCCGGTCAAATGCTGTAAAAAACATCATCATTCTGACGGATGAACCCTCAAATGGCGACAGAGTAAATCGCGGTGCGGTTGGTGGTGTAGCGGTATCCGCTGCTATTCTGGACGGTGTGTTGACCGATAATAATGCGCTGTATAACGGTGTATTGCGTAATACAGGCACCATTAATTCCTATTCCACTTTGATTACTGATCACGGTGGTACAGTGTTTGATTTAAACCAGTTCAACACAACCGACCAAACTGTCGTGCAAGCTTTTGTCACCGACTTTGCAAACAGAAAACTCCAGGAAATCATTGATTTTTGCAGACTGAATCCCAATGATCCAGCTTGTAGCGGAAACCAGGTGCCCGAACCCGCTTCTTTGGCGCTATTGGGTCTGGGTTTGTTCGGCTTGGTAGCTGCCCGTCGACGTAGTGTCTTGATGTAAAAATCATCGACACTTCACTCGCTAACCTTCCCGTTGCGGGTGAAGTGTTATTTGCCTTCCCTATCTGTACTATCCTCAGAATACTCAGCCTGCTTGAATTGCGATCACCAACAGGTAATCATCTACATAGTGCTGGTTAACATGATCAGTTAGTCCGCATAGGCCCGACTGGTTTTGTGTCATCGGGCTTTCGTGTTGATCGAGGTCATTGATGAATTCACGGTCAATGCTATGATGTCAACCGCGTTATTTCTTACACTTTTTACATACCAGACGCTTTCGTCCGCGTTATGAACATGACAACCATCAAGCCACAGCTTGCGCGGCAATTGACCGGATTGCTGTCACGCTATCCCAATATCAGGCTGGCAATATTGTTTGGTTCTCAGGCAAATCCTGAACGACAAAAACACTTCGGCAGCGATATCGATCTGGCGATCATGACCGATGCGCCGGTAAGCGATCATTTTAAAATGGAATTGATCGAGACAATCGGCATAGAGTTAGGCTGCCCGGTGGATATTGTTGATGTCAATGACGCTCCGGAACCGATACTTGGGGAGGTTTTCAAAGGTCAGCGCCTGCTGGGAGACGATACGGTTTACGCACGCCTGCTGACACGTCATCTGCTGAATACTGCCGATTTTGTCCCGCTGCGGGAAAGAATACTGAAGGAAAGACGCGATCGATGGATACGGTAGTACTGGCCGAAAAACTGGAGTCCCTTCGGCGTTCCATCCAGCGGATAGAAGATAAAAAACCAGGTAGTGTCGATCAATTGAAACAGAATATCGATCTGCAGGATATTCTGGTACTCAATCTCACCCGCGCCGTACAACTAAGCGTTGATATCGGCAGCCATATCATCAGTCACGCCGATCACGCGGCGCCGCAAACCATGGGAAACGTATTTACCATACTTCAGGAAATCGGCGCCATTTCCGAACCGACAGGTCACCGGTTAAAAAAAGCCGTGGGCTTCAGAAATGTTGCAATTCATCAATATGAAGCGATTAATTGGGAAATTGTTTATGCTGTCTGTGAACATTCCATTCAAGATTTTCGCCAGTTTGCACTGGAGATCAGCCACTATGTCAGGTTGTGATTTTTTTCACAACGTGGCGAGCCAGACTGGATCATTAATCAGTTGGAAGCCGTAAAAAAATAAGTGTTACAGTCATCTATGAACGACTCCTAATTCCAATTACAGATAGAAACAGCAATAATTATATTAGTTTAAATTATTAAAAACAGTTAGTTATATATTTTATAATTTTCATGTCTATCAAAAATTGGAATTAGGGAGAAAAAGATTCATCTCTGCTCAAATAACGCCATTTGCCTTCCGGCAGATCCGCCAGTCTGACCTGACCGATACGCACGCGTTTCAGGCCGGTTACCTGCAATCCCACTTGCTCACACATACGCCGGATCTGACGTTTTTTGCCTTCCTGCAAAATAAACCGTAGCTGATCCTGATTCAGTCGACTGACTTTTGCCGGTTTCAGGCGTTGGCCGTCGAGCTGCAAGCCATGGTTGAGCAAAGCCAGCCCTTCATGGGTCAGCTTTCCTTGAATCCGGACCAGATATTCTTTTTCGATTTTTGAGTGTTCACCGATCAATTGACGGGCAATACGGCCATCCTGGGTATAAACCATCAGCCCCTGCGAATCGATATCCAGCCGGCCAGCGGGAGCAATGTGGTTGATATGTTGCGGAAGAAAGCGAAGGGTGGCTGGATTGGGGCAATATTGTGAACGACTGTTCACCAGGCTGATGGCGGGCAGGTAGCCTTTTTCCGGCTGGCCGGATACGTAGCCGACGGGTTTATTCATTAATATCGTTATCAGATTTTGCTGTTCGGCATGCGCAACGGCATCCAGCGTAATGGATTGCGAGGGGTAAACCTTGATGCCCAGCTCGCTCACGGGTTGGCCATCGACATAAACCCGGCCCTGCTCGATAAAGCGATCTGCTTCGCGCCGAGAACACAGCCCCTGCATCGACATCAATCTGGAAAGACGTATTTTTTCCACTATCTGTCAACGATGGGCTGCATCCTGCTGGTCGGTCCGCAGATCTGCCGGTGGCGATACGGGCGGTTTGGCAAGAGAATCCAGTCGAAGATGCAGCGCGGCTTTCGCCAGCATGTGCGCGCTCACCGGCGCGGTCATGAACAGAAACAGGGTCACCAGCACTTCATGCAGGCTGATGCTTTGCTCGATCAGGCTGAAATAAAGCGCCGAAGCAATCAGCAGACAGCCTACACCCAGGGTCGTTGCCTTGGTCGGGCCGTGCAGGCGGGTGTAGAAATCCTTCAAGCGGGCAAGCCCTAGCGAGCCGATAAACGCAAAAACCGCACCGGTAACAATTAGCAGAGAAATCAGAAATTCGAGCATGGCAGGTCTTCCTTTATTCGATGATATCGCCACGCAATAGATATTTACATGCGGCTACCGTACCGATAAACCCCATCACGGCAATTAAGAGCGCCGCTTCAAAATAAAGCGCGCTGCCCAGATGTATGCCAAGCAGAATCAACAACGCGAGGGAATTGATATAGAGCGTGTCGAGCGCAAGAATGCGATCCGGCAGGCTGGGGCCGCGCAGCAGTCGCCAAAAGCTGAGCGCCACCGCGAATGTTACTAACGTCAGGGCAATCATTACGGCAATGGAAATCATTTTTCGAAAATCTCCTTTAATGGGGCTTCGTAACGCGATTTGACAGTTGCAATCAGTGCATCAGGTTCGGTTTCATTCAAGGCATGCACCAGCAGATAACGATGATCAGGTGACACAAGTGAAGATACCGTTCCTGGCGTCAGAGAGATCACATTGGCAAGAAAGCTGATTGCCAGCTCGGATTGGACATCAAGCGGAATCGTTACGAATACCGGATGCAGATTTTTTGGATTACCCAGAATCAGGCGCGCAACCGTGAAATTTGCAACAACAATATCCAGCAGGAAAATACCCAGGAATTTCAGCAGAAGCCATGGTCGTTTAATCCGAATCTGCTCTGGCCAGAATGAGATGGTCAGTTGCGGTAATAGCCAGCCCAGAAACAATCCCAGCACGATCTGTCCGGATTCCACACTATTAACCAGTAACAACCACAGAATTGCCAATATGGGGGTCAACAACGGGTGGGGCAGCAGTCGTCGCATTAGTTTGGTTCCCCCATCAACAGAACGGCACGGATATATCCGGCTGGCTGCAGCAATTGTTCGGCTGTGAGCTGCAGATAACCGCTCACCGGCCCTGCGAACAACACCAGCGCCAGGCACAGGCTCAACAGCCCGACAATCGGAATGGTTTCCGCAAAAATGGAAGGGGTACCCATACGAGCGGGTACCGGCGCGCCCTGTACCTTATAGAACAGCAGACTACCGCTGCGTGCCAGCGCAACCAATGCCAGCAGGCTGGTGATCAGTATCACCGCCATGATCCACACAAATTGCGAATGTGCTAATGCCGCGCGTAGAATCATGAATTTGCCAATAAAACCTGACAACGGTGGCAAACCTGCCAGCAAAACAGCCGTAACGAAAAAGAGACCACCCAGTAGCCGCGCATGCTCAATTGGAGGAGCCGATTCAAACCGGTCCGTCAACATGCCACGCCGACTGGCAATGCTGTTGGCGAGTAAAAAACAGGCTGATGCAGCAAAAGTCGAATGTGGCAGATAATACAAACCTGCTGCAATACCTGCTTCGGTATTGAGCCCCAATGCAACCAGCAACGAACCGACAGAAGCCACGACCAGATAAGCCGTTTGCTGACGCAATCCCTTACTCGCCACCACCCCCGCCATGCCGATCAGCAATGTCAGCAACGCAAGCGGCAACAGCCACGGTTCGATCAGGTTGGCCGCCAGCCCTCCTTGCGAGCCGAATATCAGTGTGTAACTACGCAGAATGCTATAGACACCGACCTTGGTCATGATGGCAAACAATGCTGCAACCGGTGCCGATGTGTGTGCATACGCCGATGGCAACCACAGATAAAGCGGTACCAGAGCGGCTTTGAGCGCAAACACACCAAACAGCAATAACCCGGCGGCCTTAATCAAGGGAACCTGCTCCTGCGGCATTACTGCGATCCTCATTGCCAGATCCGCCATATTGAGCGTACCCAACAACCCATACAGCACTCCCACTGCGAACAGGAACAGGGTCGAGCCCACGAGATTGATCACGACGAAATGCAAACCGGCTTTGGTTCGCAACCGGCCACCGCCATGCAGCAGCAGGCTATAGGATGCAATCAGCAGAATTTCGAAAAAAACAAACAGATTGAACAAATCGCCGGTAAGAAACGCGCCGTTTAAACCAAACAACTGCAACTGAAACAGCGCATGAAAATGGTGTCCACTGCTGTCGGTGCCGTTCAACGCATAGAGCAGGGAAAACAGGGCAACCAGGGAGGTCACCAGCAGCATCCAGACAGCAAGACGGTCTGCTACCAGCACAATACCGAAAGGCGCCGGCCAGTTACCCAGGGAATACGTCAAAATTTCCCCGCCATTAACCTGAAAGAGCAGCCCTCCAGCCAGAAGAATCTGCAGCAGAATCGACAGAACACTAACACTGCGCTGCAGTAACAGATTTTTTTCCCGCAGTAATATCAGAATGATGCCGGTCAGCAGCGGCAACAATACTGGAGCAATGACACTATGCGCCATCATGGCTTATGAATTCCATCTACATGGTCATTGCCCATTTCCTTGTAGGTCTTGAGTGATAGCACAATCACAAACGCCGTCATGGCAAAACTGATCACGATCGCGGTCAGCACTAGTGCCTGAGGAATCGGGTCCGCATAAACTTCCCCATTTTGTCCAATGATCGGCGGGGCGCCGATCGTCAGCCGCCCCATCGCCAGCAAGAAAATGTTGGCCGCGTAGGACAGGAATGTCAGCCCCAGCACGACCGGAAAGGTCCGCTCACGCAGCGCCAGATAAACGCCGCAAGCCGTCAGCGTTCCAATGATGATTGCAATTAGTGCTTCCATTAAGGTGTTTTCGGATGAGAATGAGTAGAGTGGCCGCGTACATGACTATCGCTGTGCACCATACCAAGGTTGACGATAATGAGCACGGTCACGCCCACCACCACGAGAAAAACGCCCAGATCAAATGCCATCGCCGAGGCCAGCTCAAATTCTCCGGTTATGGCCGGTTGTACATGGCCGAAGGTGGATGTCAGAAATGGATAGCCAAACCACCAGCTGGCAAACCCTGTCACGAGGGCAATCAGTAAACCACTGCCGATCACGGTGTGCATGTTGACTGGCAGACGCACCTGCGTCCAGGCGGTACCTTGCGCCAGATATTGCGTAATCAGCGCAACCGCAGTAATCAGTCCGGCAATAAAGCCGCCCCCTGGCTGGTTATGGCCGCGCAACAGGATAAAGATAGCCACCATCAGCATCAGCGGAAACAATATTCGGGTCAGTGCACCCATGATCAGTGGATGGCGATCTTCATCCCAGGTTTGGGTACTGAAATCAGTAGCCAGACTTTTGAGCTTCAACCCCTCCAGCATTGCATAAACTCCCAAGCCCGCTAGTGCCAATACAGTAATTTCCCCAAGAGTATCGTAACCACGAAAATCAACCAGAATAACGTTAACAACATTTTTCCCTCCCCCTTCCGGCAAGCTGTACATCAGGAAAAAATCAGCGATCGTGTCATATGGCCGGGTCAGCACCCCCCAGGCCAACGCCGCCACACCAATGCCCGCACAGGATGCAAGCGTGGCATCACGCCACCGCCATATGGGTTTGGAAACCGGTGGCGTAATTTGCGGCAGGAAATACAGTGCCAGTAACATCAGCACGATGGTCACAAATTCTACCGAAAGCTGGGTCAGCGCCAGGTCAGGTGCGGAAAATTTGGCAAATATCAGCGCAACGCCCAGACCGACTGTGCCGATCATGATGAGTGATATCAGTCGTTGACGGTGAAACAGCACGGTTGCCACTGCCGCGAGCAATATCACAATGGCAACAACCAGACTGACACCATCCACAGGCAATAATGCCCGTTCGCCTGTGAGAGAAAATGATTCACCGGTAAACCCCTCTGTGCCGAGCAGTATCGCAAACAGAATCAGCACCCATACCATGCGCTGCAGCGACTCTGTCTGCAGCAGGTTCGTCACATAATTCATGGTCAGGAACAGTTTATCCAGCATAAACTGATAGAGTGTTTTCATCGATAGCCATTCGATACCATGCTGTCGCAACGAGAAAAAATGGCTTAACAGATGATAGACAGTAATGCCGCCAGCCAGCGCGATCAGGCTCATTCCCAGCGCCGGATTAAAGCCGTGCCAGATGGCAAGCGTATACTGCGGTAGCGCTGTCTGTAATGTGCCGCTTGCCGCAACCGCCAGCAGTGGCGCGACCGTCAGATTGGGAAAGATGCCCACAATCACACACAACACGACGAGAACTTCTACCGGCACCTTCATCCAGCGCGGCGGCTCATGTGGTGTTTTTGGCAAACCCGTCGGTGCCGCGCCAAAAAAAACGTTGTGAATGAAACGCCAGGAATACGCCACAGCAAATACACCTGCCAAGGTTGCGCCCGCTGGCAGCAGCCAGCCCCATGGTAAATTAATATCATGCAGGGTCTCGGCAAAAAACATTTCCTTGGAGAGAAAACCGTTCATCAATGGTACGCCTGCCATTGATGCCGCTGCGACCATCGCCAGTGTTGCGGTATAGGGCATAAATTGCCAAAGGCCACTTAAGCGACGCATGTCACGTGTGCCTGCTTCGTGATCAATGATACCCGCCGCCATAAACAGAGAAGCCTTGAAAATAGCGTGATTGATGATGTGAAAGATACCCGCAACCGCTGCCATCGGTGTGCTGATGCCAAACAGCAGCGTAATCAGACCAAGATGACTGATGGTCGAATAGGCGAGCAGTCCCTTGAGATCATGCTTCCACAGCGCAATGTAAGCACCGAGGATCAGCGTGATCAAGCCCGCGCCACTAACCAGCCAGAACCATTCCGGCGTACCGGATAAAGCCGGGAACAGTCGCGCCAGCAGAAACACACCGGCCTTGACCATTGTCGCTGAATGCAGATAGGCTGAAACCGGCGTAGGAGCCGCCATCGCATTGGGCAGCCAGAAATGAAACGGAAACTGTGCTGACTTGGTAAACGCGCCCAATAACACCAGCAGCAGCATCGGGAGATAAAGTGGATGCGCGTGGATCAGCTCACCAGAAGCAAGAACGGTAGTCAATTCATAGCTGCCAACGATCTCGCCCAGCAGCAAAAATCCACCCAGCAGAGCCAGTCCACCCGCCCCGGTAATGGTCAGCGCCATGCGCGCACCACTTCTCGACTCTTGGCGATGTTGCCAGTAACTGATCAACAGAAAAGACGAAAGACTGGTCAATTCCCAGAAAATTAGCAGCAGAATAAGATTTTCCGCCAGTACAATCCCCAACATCGAACCCATGAACAACAGCAGATAGGCATAAAACCGCCCCATGTCATCGTGCGCGGAGAGGTAATATCGCGCGTAGACGATGACCAGAAAACCGATACCGAGAATCAGCAAGGCAAACAGCATTCCCAGACCATCGAGACGAAACACCAGATCGAGCCCCAACGCAGGCATCCACTCAAAACGCGACAGCAGGGTTTGTCCGTCGAATACAGCAACCGCCTGCAAAAGCAAGAGGCCGAGCACCAGCAGGTTGACCGCTCCAGCAAACCAGGCAGCGTGCAAACGTCCCAGCCTGGAAATCATGGCAGCAAAAGGTGCGCCAAAAAAAGGCAAAAGGACAATTGACAGTAAACTCATATTGATTAACAGTTTGTTTCTAAAAAATATTGGGCACGACTACCCCAGGTTTGCGGAAAAAACGTAAACAGCAGGATTGTTTTCAGCGGGCGCTATTATGGCATCTTTTGCTTATCGTTTGACTCGACCTCTCTCACCGGCACGCGCCAGATGAAGAAAGCCAGCAATAATGCCAGCAACACCAGCATGGCTTTCAACCATAAGGAGGAGACAATCAGAATGGAGCTGCCAAAAGACAATGTCATGAACAGATAAGCCCAGCGCTTGACCTTGCGGGGCATACTACGGTATTCACACCATTCACAAATGATTGGACCAGCAATACGATGATTCATCAACAGCACATGAAAACGCTCGGAACTGCGTGCAAAGCAGCCCGCTGCCAGTAAAATAAATGGGGTAGTGGGTAAAACTGGCAGGAAAATACCGAGAATACCTGCTATAAGTGCGGTCAAACCAATTACGAAATACAGCCAGCGAATGAACGAGGATTCGTGCAGTTGCAGGAGATGGATCTGCGCAGTTTTTGTTGGCTGATCACTATTACGTTTGGCAAGCATGATTGGTATCCTCTAAATATATCGGACCAACAGAGCGCTTTTAAAAGTTCATATTTTTTACTATTTTCCTACTATTACTTGTTAAATATCAATATTTCTGGCACGTAACGCGTTATTTTCGATAAATGCACGGCGGGGTTCTACCACATCACCCATCAGTGTCGTAAAAATCTCATCAGTCAAAATGCTGTCCTCAATCTGGGTACGTAACAAGCGCCGGTTTTTGGGATCCATGGTTGTTTCCCACAGCTGATCCGGGTTCATCTCACCCAATCCTTTATAACGCTGGATACCAATACCTTTTTTCGCCTCTTCCATCAACCACATGAGCGCATCCTTGAATTCCCGGATAGGCGATTCTCGTTCCTCGCGCTTGATTCTGGCGTGCTCTCCGAGCAGGCCATCCAGCATCTGGCCAGCGTGTTGAATATGGACAAAATCACCACTATGTAAAAAATCTTCATCAAGATAACTATTCAACTGATTTCCATGCAGGCTACGGGTTATTTTCAGTCGATAGCGCTCAAATGCTTCATTGTACTCGGCTGTAATCTGCGCTTCCTGTTGCACGATATTAGTCAGATTGCGTGCGCTAACCTCTGCACTCGCGAGCGAGCTTAAATCAATTTCCGGTTGCTTCAATAGGGCGTATAAAACCTTAAGATCGATCAGGTGGCTCATACGTTCAATAACGGCTTCTGCAAGGAGATAAATGTCAACCATGCTGGCAAGTGTTTCGCCCGTTAATGGGGCACGATTCTCTCCGGGGTATAGTTCGGCTCCCTTGAGTGCAAGGCTCAACATGTAGCGTTTCAGCTCATGATCATCCTTTAAATAGCGTTCCTGCTTGCCATGCTTGATTTTATAAAGTGGTGGCTGGGCAATATAAACATGGCCACGTTCGATCAACTCGGGCATTTGCCGGTAGAAGAAAGTCAGCAGTAATGTGCGGATATGAGCTCCATCCACATCCGCATCGGTCATAATGATAATACGATGGTAACGCAGTTTATCGGGGTTGTATTCGTCCTTGCCAATGCCGGTTCCCAGCGCAGTAATCAAGGAAATGATCTCCTGCGAAGAAATCAGTTTGTCGAAACGTGATTTTTCAACATTTAGAATTTTACCCTTGAGCGGCATGATTGCCTGGAATTTACGATCTCTTCCCTGTTTGGCTGATCCTCCGGCTGAATCTCCTTCCACCAGATAAATTTCACACAAACTCGGATCCTTTTCCTGACAATCTGCCAGTTTTCCGGGTAATCCCATGCTGTCGAGCACGCCTTTTCTGCGAGTCAGTTCACGTGCTTTTCTCGCTGCTTCGCGCGCTCTGGCCGCTTCTATGATTTTGCTGCAAATTAATTTGGCTTCATTTGGATTTTCCAGCAAAAAATCGGAAAGTTTTTGTGATACTACTTCTTCGACTACGGGGCGAACTTCGGAAGACACCAGTTTTTCCTTGGTTTGCGAGGAAAACTTAGGTTCGTACAGCTTGACGGAGAGCACACAGGTTAACCCTTCACGCATGTCGTCGCCGGTAGTATCTACCTTGGCTTTTTTTGCAAGCTCATTTTGTTCGATGTAGTTATTCAGGGTACGTGTCATCGCGGCACGCAACCCGGTCAGATGGGTGCCGCCATCTTTCTGAGGAATGTTGTTGGTAAAACATAATACTTGCTCGGCGTAGCTGTTATTCCACTGCATGGCAACTTCGACTGAAATATCTTCCTTTATGCCTTTTGCTGTAAAAATTTTAGGGTGCAGCACTGTTTTGCTACGGTTTATATATTCGACAAAATTACGGATACCGCCGCTAAACGCAAAGGTTTCTTCCTTGTCTTCGCGTTGATCAACCAGTCTGATCTTGATCCCATTATTCAGAAAGGAAAGTTCACGCAGCCGTTTGGCAAAAATTTCATAATGATAGGTGATGTCACCAAAAATGGCCTGACTGGCCAGAAAATGGACTTCTGTTCCGGTTTTTTCAGACTCACCGATAATTTTCAGGGGTGCCACCGCGACACCATTCCGAAACTCCATCTGATAGACCCTGCTTTCGCGACGAATCGTCAAGCGTAACCATTCCGACAAGGCGTTGACCACTGATACTCCCACACCGTGCAAGCCACCGGAAACTTTGTAAGAATTATCGTCAAATTTTCCTCCCGCATGCAATTCTGTCATAACAATTTCAGCCGCTGAGCGTTTCAGATCATCGTCCTGTTTGATTCCCGTGGGTATACCACGGCCATTGTCATGAACACTGACTGCATTATCAGGATGAATAATGACCAGGATATCATCGCAATAACCGGCAAGTGATTCATCGATGGCATTATCGACCACTTCAAACACCATATGATGCAATCCTGTTCCATCACTGGTATCGCCAATGTACATTCCAGGGCGTTTGCGAACTGCGTCCAGTCCCTTCAGGATTTTGATATTGTCAGAATTGTATTCTTGTGGATTGTCACTGTTTTTGCTAGTAAATCTGGATGGATTGTCGTTCATTACCGAGGGTCGCTTTATTTAAAATAGAAGTAATCAAAATTGCTGAAACAGTGTGTTATTTACCTTTTCATCGGCATCAGGATATGCAGAAAATCATTTTCACCTGGTACGGTGATCAATAACCGATCTTCATGGGTTTCTTCAAATGAGCATTCAATGACTTCAGAGGTTATATCATTAAGTATTTCTATGAATAACAGTATATTGAACACGGTATCGATAGGATCAAGCTGATAATTGGTTTTAATTTCCTCGCTGGCTTCCTCTTGATCCAGATTTACAACTGACAGGAGGACGCTGTTATCAGCAAGCTTAAATTGAACGTTGTGGAAAGGATCATTCTGATTGTATATGATCACCAACCGTTTGAGTGCCGAAAGAAATTCCAATCTATTCAATGAGAATTGATAGTTCCGTTCCTTGGGAAGCACAGCCTTGTAGTCAATTATGTTTCCGGCAATGGTTTTGGATGTCAATACCGCTTCCGGAAAAATAAAACAGAAAATTTTAGGAGTAACTTCAATTGTCACGGGCGCATCGCTCTCTTCCAGTTGGCGGGCAAGCTCCTGTACTGCTTTTCTTGGCAGAATGGTCACACTTTTTTCAAAGTGTTCATTTAAGGATACACTGGAAAGGCTTAAACGACGGGTATCTGTTGCTACCAGCGTTAATCTGTCTGCTTCTATTGCAAAAATCATTCCATTTAAATAATAGCGTAAATCCTGCTGGGCCATGGCATGGATAACATGTTGTAAATGTGTTTTAAGGATTCTCTGAGGCAGCGTGCAGGTAATTTTATTACTGTCAACTTCCTGATGCATCCGTGGAAAGGCTTCTGCTGGCAAAAGTTGAAGATGAAAACGACTTTTTCCTGAAATAATCAGCAAGCGGTTTTCCTGCTTGCTGATTTCAAGTGGCGTATTTTTGGGGAGTGCACGCAGAATATCCAATAATTTTCTGACCGATACCGTGGTATGCAAGGGTTCAATAGCGATCAATTCTTCACTGGAAGAAGTAGCCTCACTCTCGATTTCCATGTCAGAGGTGACAAATTTCAGTTTTCCATCACCAATTTCAACCAATACATTCGCCAGGATGGGCAGTGTTTGTCTGCGTTCTACGACACCGCTAACCATCTGGAGTGGTTTGAGTAATAAATTGAGATCAGTTATTAATAATTTCATTTAATAAAAAAAATAATAATAGTTAATAAGGCATTACCAAAAACGGTATAAAAATAAATTTATTTTTATATCATAAGGTTATACCTATTTTAATCAGGGTATAAATACCGTATGGTTTATTGATAAGTTGTGGATAAAATTTTTTCTGTCTGGAAAAAGGATAGTTATCCACAATCCATACCACTTCCGTATACAGGAATATCAACCACGCAGAATATGCAGCAGCGCGTTGAAATCCCGGCTGATAGTCGGGTCAGACAGGCGTAATTCCATGATTTTACGATGTGCGTGTAATACAGTGGTGTGATCCCTTCCACCGAAGGCTTCGCCGATATCCGGTAAACTCATCTGGGTCAGCTCCTTGGCAACTGCCATGGCAATCTGACGGGGACGGGCAATAATCCGGGTACGTTTTTTGGAGAACATATCGGTAAGTTTGATTTTGTAATACTCTGCTACGGTTTTCTGGATATTTTCAATTGAAATATGCCGGTTTTGAACCGCCAGCAAATCCTTCAACGCTTCTTTGGCAAGTTCCAGGGAAATAGGCAGGTTGGTGAAACAGGAATAGGCCAACACACGTTTCAGCGCTCCCTCTAACTCTCGAACATTGGAGCGAATATATTTGGCAATGAAAAAAGCCGTATTTTCGTCGAGCTTCATTTTCTCGGCTTGCGCTTTTTTCAATAGGATTGCCACCCGCATTTCCAGTTCGGGTGGCTCGATGGCGACGGTTAGTCCCCAGCCAAATCTTGAGACCAGCCGCTCTTCCATCCCACTGATTTCTTTAGGGTAACAATCAGAAGTGATAATGACTTGTTTATGAGCTTCTACAAGCGCGTTAAACGCATAAAAGAATTCTTCCTGGGTGCGGTTTTTTCCGCTGAAAAACTGGACATCATCTACCAGGAGTAAATCCAGGGAATGATAATAAGACTTGAATTTATCAAATGATTTGTGTTGATAAGCACTGACCACATCCGAAACATATTTTTCAGCATGGACATAACGTATTTTGGCAGCCGGGTTCGAATGTAATATCTCGTTTCCGATCGCATGGAGTAAATGAGTTTTCCCTAATCCCACACCACCATAAATAAACAAGGGGTTGTAGGCAATGCCGGGGCGTTCCGCAACCTGTAATGCTCCTGCACGCGCCAGCTGATTGGCCTTGCCAGTGACCAGTGTCTCAAAATTGAAATTAGGGTTCAGACAACTGCCATCCGTTTTTTTGATTACATTAGCGGGAGATTTACGGTTAGCTTTTACTCCGTTAATTTTTTTTATTTTTGTGTGGTCCGATACCGGATCGGGTTTAATTTCAGGCTGATCCTTGTTGCTTTCGTCCAGAACAAGCTTGAGTAAAATTTCCTGGCAGAAATATTGCTGCGCGATTTGTTCGATACGATTCATAAAATTATCACGGACCCATTGCTGAACAAAACGATTAGGTGAGATCAGTATCAGGGTATTTTCATCTTCCAGCGAGGTTTCCAGCCGCAATGGTTTGATCCAGGTATTAAATTGCTGGCCATTTAATTCCTGATCAAACTGTGCCAGACAATCGTGCCAGAAGGGTTCTATTTTCAGCATAAATTTTTTTACGTATGGCTTATTGCGAACAGTTATAGCGATAACAAGTTATAACTATTTTATGGTTATGCTAAAACCAGCATTTAATACAAATTGGTTTGATGTGAGCAGGCCGAAAAAGGGGATCGGGTTAAATAAATACATCACCGGAATTGCCTGGTCACAGCTTACAGGTTTTGACAGGTAGCGGTAGTATAATAAAGTTTCCCTGCCAGGGTGGGTGGAATATCAGGTTGAATTTTTTCTGAAAAGGTAACGGTTAGACTCGTTATAAATACTCGAATTTTCCGTGTACCAGTTATCAACGTCAACGTGTATGGCAGGCGGATTTTCAACTGACAGCGGTATTGCCAATTCAAACAAATTTAACCATAAGTCAACTGTCCCACCAAAAATTTACCGGATGAACCTGAATTATCAAGTCCCGATCACTGCTTTAATCGTAAACTACAACGCCGGAGAATTACTGGTTGATTGTGCCCTGGCTCTGTCAACACAAGTAGGGCAAATTATCGTTGTGGATAATGCTTCGACAGATACGAGTCTTGCCAGACTCAACGATGCGTTTCTTAATGACCGCCGACTTAACATTATTTCCTTGCAAAAAAATGTAGGCTTTGCAGCAGGTTGTAACCTGGGTATGCGCGAGGCCATATTACCCTATATACTTTTCATCAATCCGGACAGTCTGATCAGTCCAGGTGCTGTAGAGCGACTGAAACAGGTTATCGAGTCAGATCCGCAGACAGGTATGGTGGGTGGTCGCCTGCTCAATCCTGATGGTAGTGAGCAGGGGGGCAGCCGCCGCGCGATGCCCACGCCATGGCGCGCGTTTGTCAGAGCAACAGGTCTGCATCGCTTTGCTCCCTGCTTTCCAGCACTTTTGTTTGATTTTCATTTACACCGGCAGCCACTGCCGAATCACCCCATTGAAGTGGAAGCAATCTCCGGGGCATTGATGTTGGTTCGTCGGCAGGCGATCGATGTAGTAGGTAATTGGGATGAAGGGTATTTTCTGCATTGTGAAGATCTGGACTGGTGTATGCGATTTCGGCAGAAAAACTGGAAAATCCTGTTTGTGCCGGATGTGTCAGTATTGCATTTTCAGGGAGCTTGTAGTCATGCACGTCCTTTTTTCGTTGCCTGGCATAAACACAGGGGGATGCTGCGTTTTTACCGAAAATTTTTTTTGAATCGCTATCCTGTTGTACTGACTTGGCTAGTGGCCACCGGGGTGTGGATGCGTTTTGGCATGGTTGTGCTTTATCATGCCGGTGCGAGCTTATTAAAATCAGCAGGTTTTCATCGTGAATAAACGATCTGCCGGTGTAATCGGTGCAACCAGTTTTGTCGGTGAGTCTCTGGTGAGCGAATTGCTGAAAAATGACTGGCAGGTTGTGGCGTATACACGCCGCAATGTGGAAACCTTTTTTCAGGAACAACAAGCGGCCGTTTCATGGCGACAGATTCATCCAGAAAATATTGACAGGGATGATGACGCAGGAATCACAGATTGGTTTTATCTCGCGCCAATCTGGACATTGCCGGAAAAATTTGACTGGCTGATTGCCCAAGGGGTGCGCCGAATAGTGGTGTTGTCCTCCACCAGTGTGTTGACCAAAAGTCAGTCCACTGATAGCAGCGAGCAAATATTGGCTCATCAGCTGGCGGAAGGTGAATCCCGTCTTGGGGATTGGGCGAAACAGCAGGGCGTGAGCTGGACAATCTTGCGACCCACCTTGATTTACGGTCAGGGGCGGGATCAAAATATCATGCAGATTGTCCGTTTCATTCGCCGATTCGGTTTCTTCCCGTTGCCTGGCCAGGCAACGGGGTTGCGGCAACCGGTTCATGTGGAAGATGTCGCCCGTGCGTGTCTGGCTGCTTTATTATCCGGGCAGACAATCAATCAGGTTTACAATATCGCCGGTAGTGAGACGCTTGCCTATCACCGTATGGTAGAAAAGATTTTCGCCGCGATGGAACGAACACCGCGATTGCTTTTTTTCCCGGAATGGCTGATACACGCTGTTGTGAAGATGGTGAGAATGTTACCGCGCTTTCGGCATATCACTCCAGGCATGATTGACAGAATGAATCAGGATTTGGTATTTGATTATTCAGCTGCTATTCATGACTTTAGCTATACTCCCGGTCCTTTTACCTTAAATAAGAAAGAGTTGTGTTGATAACGAACGATTTTCCAGCAAAATTTTGCTTTGTATTGAAAAAGTCGTGCTTGATTGAATCATATGGTCGCGCTGTTTTACCGATGGGGGGGGGCTATGGCTAGTCTGCCATTACCAAAAAACAGCCAATCGCCACAAAGCGAGCTGGCGCAGATTCTGGCCAGCTTTAAACGGGCATTCCGGACAGTGGGCGTGTTTAGTGCAGTTATCAATTTACTGATGCTGATGCCCGCGCTCTATATGCTGCAGCTCTATGACAGCGTGCTGACCAGCCGTAATGAGATGACGCTGCTGATGCTGACACTGATTATGCTGGGCGCCTATATTTTTATGGGGGCGCTGGAATATGTGCGCAGTTTTGTGTTGATCCGCATTGGTGCACAATTTGACATGAAGCTGAACCGGCGGGTGTATACCGCCGCTTTTGAGCAAAACCTGCGACAGGCCAATGGTAATGCCGGTCAGGCGCTACAGGATTTGACCAACCTGCGGCAGTTTCTGACCGGTAATGCCCTGTTTGCCTTTTTTGACGCGCCCTGGTTTCCGGTTTATCTGTTAGTAATTTTTCTGTTCAATGTCTGGCTGGGCTTATTTGCCCTGTTTGGTACCGCGTTGCTGGTATTGCTGGCTTTTCTCAATGAACGGCTCTCGCATAAACCGCTGGCGGAAGCCAATTCTCTTGCGGTCGCATCGTCTGCTCTGGCAAATAACAATCTGCGCAATGCCGAGGTGATTGAAGCCATGGGCATGTTGCCTAATCTGCAGACACGCTGGTATGAACTGCATCGCCGCTTTCTGAATCTGCAGGCGCAGGCAAGTGAAAAATCCGGCACGATTACGGCGATTAGCAAGGCGGTCGCGGTCGCATTGCAATCGATTATGTTGGGATTGGGCGCGTTGCTGGTGCTGGAAGACAGCATTTCTCCCGGGATGATGATTGCCGGCTCTATTCTGCTGGGTAAAGCCATCGGCCCGGTGCAGCTACTGATTAGTGTCTGGCGGCAATTTGGACAGACGCGCAGTGCTTATGAGCGTTTGTCCAAATTACTGACTGAAAACCCGCTGCGGCAGGCCGGTATGGCGCTACCCAGGCCGGAAGGACGAGTTTCGGTAGAAAATATTATGGCCGCCCCTCCGGGATCAAAGGTTGCGGTGATCAAGGGCTTGAGTTTTGCGATTGCGCCCGGTGAGGTGCTGGGCGTGATCGGGCCGAGTGGTTCGGGAAAATCAACACTGGCACGGTTGCTGGTGGGCGTGTGGCCTGCAGCGAGCGGCAAGGTGCGACTGGATGGGGCGGATGTCTATCAATGGAACAAGGACGAGCTCGGCGCATTCATTGGCTATCTGCCACAGGATATCGAACTGTTTGCCGGCACCATCAGTGAAAATATTGCCCGTTTTGGCGAGATTGACGCAGACAAGGTAATCCTGGCAACTAAACGCGCTGGCGTGCATGAAATGATTCTGACTATGCCCAAAGGATACGATACGCTGCTGGGGGATGGGGGGGGTGGCCTGTCCGGTGGGCAAAAACAGCGTATTGGCCTGGCACGCGCCATGTATGGTGATCCCTCGCTGATCGTACTGGATGAACCCAACTCTAATCTGGATGATATCGGTGAGCAGGCGCTACTGATGGGGATTCTCGATTTGCGTAAAAGAGGTAAAACCATCGTGGTGATTACACATCGAACGCGAATTTTGTCGGCGACAACCAAATTGCTGTTACTGCAGGATGGCATGGCCAAATTATTTGGCCCAACCGATCAGGTCATGGCTGCTCTGACAGAGCAACATAAGCAACAGCAGGCGGCACAACAACCCGCCTCCCCGCCCGGCACCCCCGGAATACTGACGAATACCGCTAACTGAGTGCAGAAGGTGCAAGTCAATGGAAATTAATAAAGTGAATGATCAATCTCCCGCGCAGTTACCGGTTCAGGTCGATACCGATGAAACCAGTCATGCCCGTCTCGGTTGGTTGATTGTCCTGGTCGGCGTGGGGGGATTTTTGTTATGGGCGACTTTTGCGCCCCTGGACAAGGGAGTACCGCTGTCTGGTTCGGTGATCGTATCAACCAACCGCAAGGCGGTACAACATCAGACAGGTGGAATTATTGATGAGATTCTGGTCAAGGAAAGTGAAAAAGTATTGGCTGGACAACATCTGGTAAAAATGAACGATGTTCAGGTCAAGGCACAGGCAGAAATTACCCGCGCACAATTGATTACCGCGCGCGCGGTGGAAGCCCGCCTGATTGCCGAGCGCGATAATCGCACCACCATTGTCTTTCCTGTGTACCTGTTAGAAAACCAGCACGATCCACGCGTAGCGGAAGTAGTCGCACTGCAGAATCAATTATTTACCTCACGGCAATCTGTCGTAAAGCATGATCTGGCAGCGATCCATGAAAATATCGCAGGTTTGAAAGGACAGTTAAGCGGCCTCAACGCTTCCCGCAGCAGTAAACAACAGCAACTCGGGTTTCTGCAGGAACAGCTGGAAAATATGCTGGCGCTGGCCGGTGAGGGTTTCGTGCCGCGTAACCGCGTGTTGGAACTGGAACGTGCGCGTGCCCAGTTGATGGGGGAAATGTCTGAAGATGTGGGAAATATAGGCCGGATTCAGCGGCAAATCGCTGAACTGGAACTGCGTCGCGTGCAGCGAGTGGAAGAATACCAGGGCGAAGTGCGCCAGCAACTGACCGACATTCAGCGTGAAGCGCAGGCATTACAAAGTCGCTTGATCGCACAGGATTTTGAACTGGATAATGCACTGGTTCGAGCTCCGGTGGATGGATTCGTGGCGGGGATAAGCGTGTTTACACAAGGTGGCGTGGTTGCTCCCGGCGCGCGCATGATGGATATTATTCCCAGTGAAGATGTGCTGGTGGTCGAAGGACAGATTCCGGTGCATCTGATCGACCGGGTGCATGCGGGCCTGGAAGTGGATCTGATCTTTTCTGCATTTAATCAGAACAAAACCCCGCATATTCTGGGAGAGGTGACTCAGGTATCAGCGGATCGTTTTACGGATGAACAGACCGGCATTCCGTATTACATGATGAAAGCACAGGTCAAGTCCGAGAGCATGGCCTTGCTGGCCAAGCATCAGATCCGCGCCGGCATGCCGGTGGAAATATTTGTCAAGACCGGTGAGCGTTCCTTGATGAATTATCTGTTGAAACCGATTCTGGACAGAATCCACACCTCACTGAGCGAAGACTAGTTGTGCGATTGAGTTTGCCAAAATATAAAATAATGCTGGCTCTGTGGCTGTTGCCACTGGGTAGTGCGTATGCCGTTGATTTGCTGCAAGCTTATGAACTTGCTTTGATCAATGATCCCGTTTTTCGATCAGCTATACACGAAAATGAAGCCGGGCAACAAAATGAAAAAATTGGTTTGTCAGGCTTGCTGCCCAGTCTGACGTTGACCCATACACAGGGGATTAATCGCGGAACCCTGAGTCAGGGTGGAATCAGCGCCCCACTCAATTTCAACAATGAAGTGACCACGCTTGCCTTGCGCCAACCCCTGCTGAATATGGAAGCGGTGGCAAGCTACCGCCAGGGGGTGGCGCGCGCCAACTCCAGTCGGTCCAAATTTGAAGGTGATGCGGATAGACTGATCGTGCGGTTGACCGAGGTTTATTTCGAGGCACTCCTGGCGAAAGAGCGATTGGCCTTGGCAAAAGCACAACGTGATGCGCTGGCGGAGTTGCAGCAGGTGAATACAAACATGTTCAAACGTGGGGAAGGCACCCGTACCGATGTGCTGGAAACCCAATCCCGTTTTGCTCTGGCGCAGGCGCAGCTGATTGAAACTCAGGATGCCTGGGATGCCGCGCGTCTTGTCCTGTCCGCACTGGTTGGAGAACCGGTTGAACACCTGACCACCCTGGGTAAAGCTTTTCAGATACAACCCCTCGCTCCTGCTGACTTTGAGAGTTGGCGTGAAATGGCACAAGCGAGAAATGCAGAACTGGTAACGCAGCGTTATCTGGTGGAAACCAGTAAACAGGAAGTCACACGCAGTCGAGCAGGACATGCACCCAGAGTAGATCTGGTTGCCAGCCTCAGCCGAAATAATTCGGCATCATTTGTTACGGCGGATCGTGATGCCCGGCTGGCCAGTGTTGGCGTGGAAGTCAATGTTCCCATTTTTGCGGGAGGCCGGGTCAATGCAATCACCAATCAGGCGCGCGCAAATCTGGCGCGTGCCGAGGCAGAACTGGATGCCATGGCCGATCAGGCCATGCTGGAATTACGCAGACAGTATCAACTGCTGCAAAGTAGTATTTTGCGGATTCAATCACTGGAAATTGCCGTTGACTCGGCACGTTTGTTGGTAGAAGCGACCGAGAAAAGTATTCGTGGCGGAATTCGTATCAATCTCGATCTGCTGGATGCGCAAAGTCAGTTCTATGGGGCTCAGGTCAATCTGGCCGAGGCACGCTATAACTATCTGCTTGCCTATTTGCGCTTGCGTTTTCTTGCTGGGACGCTGGAGCTGGACGATTTGAGGCAAGTGGCAACCTACTTCGTTGCAGCAGAGTGAAGGTTTTGAGCCTTCACTCCGGTAGCGTTCCTTAGCCTTGCAGGATGCTGCGCATACTTCTGGCGCAACGCACCATTTTTTCCAGAGCTGCGCTGGTTTCAGGCCAGTTGCGGGTTTTCAGGCCACAATCTGGATTGACCCACAAATGCCGTGGGTCGATCGTTGCTGTGGCTTTCTGTAGTAAAGCCTGCATTTCTGCTTCATCCGGGATCCTTGGTGAATGAATGTCATAGACACCCGGGCCTATTTCATTCGGATAGGAAAACTGCGCGAAGGCATCCAGTAATTCCATACGCGAGCGCGAAGTTTCGATCGTGATCACATCGGCATCGAGCGCGGCGATGGCAGGCAGGATATCGTGAAACTCGGAATAACACATATGGGTATGGATTTGCGTGTCATCCCGAACACCGCAGCTTGCCACACGAAATGCTTTCACAGCCCAGTCGAGATACGCCTGCCATTCCGTTTTGCGCAGCGGTAAGCCTTCCCGAAAGGCCGGTTCATCGATCTGAATCATGCCAATACCCGTCTTTTCGAGATCACGAACCTCGTCACGAATGGCCATCGCCAGCTGCAATGCGGTTTGTGCGTATGGTTGATCATCACGCACAAATGACCACATCAGCATCGTAACCGGGCCGGTCAGCATGCCCTTGACCGGTTTTTTGGTTAGACTTTGTGCGTAACTGAGCCATTCCACGGTCATCGCTTCCGGGCGGTAGACATCGCCGTAGAGAATCGGCGGTTTGACGCAGCGTGACCCATAGCTTTGCACCCAGCCGAGTTCGGTGAACGCATACCCCCACAGCTGTTCACCAAAATATTCCACCATGTCGCCGCGTTCAGGCTCGCCATGTACCAGTACATCGAGTCCGAGCGCTTCCTGTCGGTGGATGACATCCTTGATTTCTGCACGCATGGCGGCAAGATAATCGAGATGGCTGATATCACCTTTCCTGAAAGCGGCACGCGTCTGGCGAATAGTGGATGTTTGCGGAAAGGAACCGATAGTGGTCGTTGGTAACAGCGGTAATTTGAAACGCTGCTGTTGTGCGACTTGTCGATCAGTAAAAGGATGGCTACGCGCATAATCGGCTGCATCGAGCGTGGCGACTCTTTGGCGAACAACCGGGTTATGGATGCGGGTTGATTCGCGCCGCGATTGAATGGCTTGATCGGAGCTGGATAACTCCGCGCTGATCGAGGCTTGCCCTTGATTCAGGCCCCGCGCAAGGGTGGAGATTTCCTGGAGTTTCTGCACAGAAAAAGCCAGCCAGCTCTTGATTTCTGCATCAAGCTGGCTTTCCTGCGCCAGATCAACCGGACAATGCAACAATGAGCAACTGGGTGCAATCCAAACAGGAGTTTCTCTTGTGGATGAGGCGTGGAGCAGAGTTTGCAACTTGGCAGTCAGATCGGCACGCCAGACATTGCGCCCATCAATGATGCCGAGCGAGAGTACCTTATCCGTAAAATCATGGCTTAAAAAGGAATCGAGCTGCTCAGGTGCGCGGCATAGATCAAGATGCAATCCAGCGACCGGCAACGTGGCAAGTACGGCGGCGTGATGTGCGACTGAACCGAAGTAACCGGTCAGCATCAATTGGCAACCCGTTGTAGCGAGCGTCTGGTAAGCGGGCAGAAAGCTCTCTGCCCAGCCAGGGTCGAGATTCAGCGTCAGTATTGGCTCATCGATCTGTACCCAGGTTACGCCGAGGGCTGCTATTTCCTGCAGAATTTGCTGATAGACCGGTAGCAAGCGTGACAAGAGCTGCAGGCGGTCAAACCCGGCAACGGTTTCCTTACCCAGATAGAGATAAGACAAAGGACCGACCAGAACCGGCTTGGGAGTGATGCCAAAGGCCTGCGCGGCTTTTATTTCTTCAAAAATTTTTGTAGAGGCGAGCCTGAATGGGGTGTCGGCATCAAATTCCGGTGCGATGTAATGGTAATTGGTGTTAAACCATTTGGTCATTTCCATTGCGGGTTGTCTGGCATTGCCGCGTGCCATGGCAAAATACAGATCGAGCGGCTTGTGGGAATCCGCGTCAAAGCGTCGCGGGGTGGCGCCAAGCAGCATCGTCATGTCGAGTACATGGTCATACAGCGAAAAATCTCCCACCGGAATCAGATCAATCCCGGATTGTTGTTGTATCTGCCAGTTAGTCGTTTGAATTTTACTGGTGGTTGCCAACAACTGCTCTGCTGTGGATTTTCCATTCCAGTAAGCCTCCAGCGCTTTTTTCAGCTCTCGCTGCGCGCCGATTCTGGGAAATCCGAGATTATGGGTAAGTGTCATGGTTGCACCTTATTATGCTGATTGAGAAATAGACATTGTCAAGGATGCGTTATAATGAATCAAATGATAGTTTTTGTAATTAATCATGAATAGTATTCATATATGCTGGAATTGCGCCATCTTCGTACCCTGAATGCATTGCATGAAACCGGTAGCGTATCGCTTGCGGCGGAACGCCTGCATCTGACGCAATCCGCCTTGTCTCATCAAATCAGGGTATTGCAGGATTATTACCAAATACCCATTATTCAGCGTAGCGGACATGCGGTGCAGTTGACCGATGCAGGAAAGCGCCTCGTGCAACTGGCAGAGAAAATACTGGAAGATATTCGGGTAGCAGAACGTGATCTGGCAAAAATCACCCAGCAGACGGCAGGAAGCCTGCGCATCGTGCTGGAATGCCACACCTGTTTCGACTGGCTGATGCCGATCATGGATACATTCCGTTCGGACTGGCCTGCGGTTGAGCTGGATCTGGTTTCCGGGTTTCACAGCGATCCTGTCGGGCTGCTTAGAAAAGGAATAGCCGATGTCGTCATTGGCTCTGAAAACCAGCCTCAACCAGGCATTGTGCATTTTCCGTTATTTTGTTTCGAGATTTTGGCGGTTTTGGCGCCGGGGCATGTGCTCAGCAAGAAACGCATACTCGATGCGGCGGATTTTTCTCAGGATATGCTGATTACCTATCCTGTGCCAGAAACACGCATTGATCTGATCCGGCAAGTATTGATGCCTGCAGGGATAATCTGGCAAAGGCGAACTGCCGAGCTTACGGTGGCCATTTTGCAACTGGTGGCAAGCAGACGGGGTATTGCTGCATTACCAGGCTGGGGAATCAAAAATTATCTGGATTACGATTACGTCATCGCCCGGCGCATTGGTGCAAATGGTCTGTGGAGTAACCTGTATTTATCAACCCGGGAAGATACTGCCTCACTTCATTATCTGCAGGATTTTCTGCAAACGATCAACCGAGTGTGTTTCGCCACGCTGGATGGTATTAAACCCTTAAAAGAAATGGAATAAATTCTGCCCGTAATCATTCCGGGATTTCAGATCCGCACTGAAAACATCAGGCAACAATTTAGCTAATCAGGCAACCTAATTTTTATTCAAACCGGAGTGTTTCGTATGACTGACCCAGCAATGACTTTTAATCCCCATGCTGTCCGTCCAACTTCGCTGCTGGCATTGAGCAAGAGCCTATGGCATAACCGTCGGCTTATCGAGCAGATGATCCGGCGCGAAGTGGTGGGGCGCTATAAAGGTTCCGTCATGGGGCTTACCTGGTCGTTCTTCAATCCGGTACTTATGCTTACCGTTTACACCTTCGTCTTTTCTGTGGTTTTCAAGGCGCGTTGGGGGATAGGTGACGAAGAAAGTAAAACCCAGTTTGCCGTGGTGCTGTTTGTCGGTATGATCGTGCATGGTCTGTTTTCCGAAGTGCTTAACCGCGCGCCGGGATTGATTCTCTCCAATGTTAACTATGTCAAGAAAGTGGTATTTCCGCTGGAAATTCTGCCGGCCATCAGCATGGGGGCTGCGCTGTTTCACAGTCTGGTCAGCCTGGGTGTGCTGCTGATTGCCTTCGTGCTATTCAATGGATATCTGCACTGGACCGCTGTTTTTACCCCGCTGGTATTACTGCCGCTGATCATTCTTACCCTGGGTCTTGCCTGGATACTGGCCTCGCTCGGTGTTTTCCTGCGGGATGTCGGGCAAGCCATTGGCATTGTCACTACCGTTATGCTGTTTCTTGCCCCCGTTTTTTATCCTGTAACCGCATTGCCAGAAGCAATTCAGCCATGGCTTATGGCCAACCCGCTTACCTTTATTATCGAACAGGCAAGAGCCGTGCTCATCTGGGGGAAGTTACCCGACTGGACTGGGCTTGGCATCTATACGGCTATCGCCATAGTAGTAGCGTGGGCGGGCTACGCCTGGTTTCAGAAAACCCGTAAGGGGTTTGCTGATGTGCTGTAGCTACCGGAAAGATGGGTCGCGTGAATTTCATTGACTGCAGCAACGAAATCGATGCACGGGTGTACAAACTGCTGGGTAACCGTCCAGCGCTCCCATCTACGCAATCATAATTTTCTGGATTATTCGTAACCGTCCAACGCTCCCATCTACGCAATCACAATTTTCTGGATTATTCTCCTCTGCATTACCTTACAGGAGGATAAGCCATGGCATTACAGGATGATAAGCAAAAGCATATCAGCAACTGGCAAACGAGCGGTTTGTCGCAGGCAGCCTATTGCCGGGCGCTCGGGTTGAATGCGAAGACGTTTGGGAATTGGTTGCGCGCTCACCGGCGTGGGCGCGATGATATCAAGCTGCCAGCCTTGATTCCGGTTACGATCAAGCCGACAGCGGCGTCAGTGGAAGTATTGCAGCTTCGCTGTCGCGGTACGCATGTGCTGGAATTACCACTGAGCGTTTCCCCGCGATGGCTGGGAGAATTGCTGTCATGTCTGGGTTGATTGCGCACGCGGGTAAGATCTGGCTGGCGGTCGATCCGGTGGATATGCGTCGCGGCATGGATGGCTTATCGATGATTGTGCAGCAGGTATTGGGTCACCCGCCCTGCGCGGGTTCGGCGTTCATATTCTGCAATCGCGCGGGCAATCGCATCAAGGTCTTGCTGTGGGATGGCACGGGGGTGTGGTTATGTCAGCGCCGCCTGCATCAGGGGCGGTTTGTCTGGCCGAGGCAGGATGCGGCGTGTGTCGAGTTAGCGCTATCGCAGTGGGAATGGTTGATTGCCGGCGTAGACTGGCGGCGTTTATCGGCGCGGCCACAATGGCATTTTCAGGTGTAGAAAATATGTAATAGTTGTTTATTAACAGGCGGTTGATTGCGATTTCGTGGTATAATTCATCTCATGAATTCACTGGCGCAACTGGATCAACTCAACCTCGATACGGCCACCAAACAACAGGTGGTCAATCTGGTTCAGGCATTTCAGCTTGATCTGACCCAGCAAACACAGCAGACAGTTTATGCGCTGGAACTCAAGATTCAGGCGCTCACCCTGGAATTGGCGCATCTGCGCCGTATCCGATTTGGCAGGAAAAATGAAGCGTTGTCTGCCTTGTCACCCAGGCAGCTTTCTTTGTTTGAAGAATCGGCGCTGACCGATATCACGGCCATTGAGGCTGAAATCGAACAGATCAACAGCACACCAACCCCCAATGCCACCAAAGTGCCGCGTACCCGCGCCGGTCGTCAGCCGCTGCCAGATCACCTGCCGCGCATCGAACACCGGCATGAACCCGCATCCTGCCAATGTGACCGATGCGGTTGCGATCTGACTAATATCAGAGAAGACATCACCGAGCAGCTTGACGTGGAACCCGCCAGATTCTTCGTTCATCGCCACATTCGCCCACAGTACGCCTGCAAATCCTGTGAAACCATCACGGCAGAACCCGTGCCACCGGCAGTCATCGATGGCGGCATGGCCGCCCCGGGCCTGCTTGCCTGGGTGATGACAAACAAATACCTGAATCACCTGCCACTTTATCGCCTGGAGCAGATTGCTGCCCGTGACCAGGTCACGCTGCCCCGTTCCACCCTGGCCGAATGGGTAGGCCGTACCGGCGTAGCCCTGCAACCATTGGTCGATCGCCTAACCTGGCATCTACTGCAGGGCAACACGCTGCATGCCGATGAAACACCAGTTGCACAATTGGAACCCGGTCGCGGCAAAACCCGTAAAGCCTACCTGTGGGCCTACCGCAGCAATGATCTTGAACCCGGGCCGCGTATCATCGTCTTCGACTATCAAGCTGGCCGTAGCGGTCAGCATGCGCGGCACTTTCTGCAAAATTGGCAAGGACACCTGATGGTCGATGACTATGCTGGGTATAAAGCACTTTTTTCCACAGCCACATCGCCTTGCGTCGAATTGGCGTGCTGGGCGCATGCGCGACGCAAATTCTTTGACCTGTACCAGGCCAATGCCAGCACGATGGCATTGGCAGCGATACAGCGCATCAGCGTCTTATACGCAATCGAAGCAGAAGGCAAAGACCTGAGCATCGAAGATCGTCTGCAACTGCGGGCAGACAGAAGCCTGCCCGCACTGCATGCATTGCATGACTGGCTGATGCAAACCCGTAGCCAGACCGCAAATGGCGGCGGCTCCGCCAAAGCACTCGACTATACCCTCAGACGCTGGCCAGGTCTCATCCGCTACGCACAAACCGGCTCTCTTCCGATCGACAACAACCCGGTGGAGAACACCATCCGCCCGATCGCAATCGGCAAAAAGAATTGGCTATTCACCGGATCGGAACGTGCCGGTCAACGCGCCGCTGCCATTCAAACCTTGTTCGGTACCGCGCAACTCAACAAACTCGATCCCGCCGCATGGCTTGCAGACACCCTCGCCAGACTACCGACCTGGCCCAATAACCGCATCGATGAATTGCTGCCACTTACACCAGCGTTCATTCAATCACTTAAACAGCAGGAAAGATAGATGGGAGCGTTGGACGGTTACGATTATTCTCCTCTGCATTACCTTACAGGATGATAAGCAAAAGCATATCAGCAACTGGCAAGCGAGCGGTTTGTCGCAGGCAGCCATTGCCGGGCGAGATGATATCAAACTGCCAGCCTTGATTCTGGTTACGATCAAGCCGGCAGAGCCGTAGGTTGGGGTGACGACAGGAACCCCAACATGGAGAATCACGCCCCGCAGCATTTGCGGAGATTGCCAGGTTTCCACTATCGCTCCAACCCAGCGAGCTTTTGCGGTATTCCGCCTGAGTGTAAGGTCAGATTCTTTCACGAACCACCCCGCATTTTTTGCTCAATAGCTCGTAACGTATTTTGAATTTCTTTTTCTTTCAACTCGGGGTCAATATCCTGAATATATTCGATAGCAGAAAAATCATCGCCACGCTTTCTGTTTTGCGGCGGTTCAAGTGCCTCGATTAGCAGAGCTTCAAGTGTTGCAACAAGGCTGGCAAGGGATGTGTTGAGGGTAGTTTCCCGGAGATTACCCTCTTGTGTTACATCAAGTAGCCCAAACCATGAAAATCGGTTCCAGCGACTACCCAAGCGATCAACTGTGTGCTCGTAAAGGCGTTTACCCAGCGGGCGGTCAATGGAACGCCCGATATACACTACGGTATGGTGGTCGTAGAGAATGTAAATGCCTTTCTGTTTACCGAAGTCCACTGGCTTTGAAAGCGCCTGCTGCTTCCCAAACATTTTTGGATCGTTGCGCCATACAACAAGATCACGTTGCCAATACATGCCAAAGGAGTGAATGATTGATTCGGAGGTTTCCACGTCCGCTTCGGCAAGGGCTTCCGATTTCCTTTGTTTTGAAACGGGGGTTGATGCCGGAATGTTTCCCGCCGCCGGTGAACTCTTGAGTGTGAATATGCCTTTACCAACACGCATAAAGGGTGACTTTTCACCATCATGTTTTATCGACGACGAAATTTGTGCGTTCACTGTTGCAGCAGGCGTTGCACCGTCAGTCTCGTAGTAGCCGCGAGATAAGATTTGTTCAGATATTTCGGCATAGTGCAACGGAGTTTCTGACTCCTTAAGCACTTTCTTTATGGCTTCCTTCCAGGATTTCTCCATTGATTTCTCCGAAAAATCTAACGTAAAGCAGGCACCCTAAAAAATGTACGAAAAAGGTACCTCTGAGTTTGGAAAGTACACCACTGCAAAACCTTCTCGTTACTTGAGGTTGTTGAATGGTAGTCATTAATTGATCCAAATAAATTCCTCTGCTCAATCAATTCAGCAAGCAATGGCCGCAGAGTCTTATTCTTTGACGGCATGCGCCAACGCATCGGCTACTTCTGCCAGTCTGGCATAGCGTGCAAGCCATGGCAGGGGGATGGATTCTGAGGTGTCAGCTGCTGAGGTGGCCATGATTGCGCCGAGCGCAATCGCGCGGCCGCAGCTGTCGCCACCTACACGAATATTTTCCTGTATGGCGGACTGATAGTTTTTTGTGTGGCGAGCAATATGAAAAACTACTGGCAAGCCTTCCTGAACGTGACAGGCGCGGCCAAATTTTTCTCCCACTTCGGCAGTCGGCAGTTTATTTATGGTAACGGCTGCCTCCAATCTGGTAGCCAGGACATCTTCGGAGCAGGTGATACCGTTTCGTAATGCTGCTTGTAAGGATTCTCCCGCCAGCAAAGAATGCAGCGTGACGGCAAGAGATCTGGCGGCGTTGACTGCCAGTTCGTTGTTACTGGTAATGCGCGCTGCGGTGTCTACTGTTGCCAATAATTCTTCTCTTGATCCACAATGAGCGGCGACAAGCGCGGGTATCGTTGCCAGTGCCGGGTGCTGATCATCATCCGCGCCTGATCGTTCGGGATAGTTGTTATCTTTTGCAGCCAGCAGAACGGCCAGCGTTTGGCGTGTCGGTGAATCGACATAACCGATATATTTCCCGCCAGGTCCAAAAAAGCCACAATAGGCAGCTTGATAAGCCTGGCAATTAAACTGGCCATGATCTGCCAGCTGCTTCAGCATTAACAGGCAAGCTTCACCATAGGCCGAAGCCTCGCCTGTTTGTTTGTTGCCATGTGCGTAGTAGCCCTTACCATCGGCATAGTGATTGGCATCAGGCTGGAGAAAAACCAGCCCTTTTTTCTGCTCTATTTCAGCAATCCGGTTGACATCATAGAGCCAGTGTAATCCAAGCGAGGCTGCATCAGCCACCAGTGCGCCCAGTACCATGGCTTTTTTATCGTTGAAATATATGCCCATGAGTGTAGTCAACTCCTAATTTTAAGTGCTAATGGAATTACTTGATTCGCAGCAGGATGCCATCCAGTTGATCGAGACTGGCATACTGAATGACAAGACTACCTGCTCCCTTTTTACCGGGCTTGATGGCGACTGTGGCACCCAGTCGGGCAGACAGGTCATCTTGCAGACGTAGCAGGTCTCGATCCGGGTAGTTTTTTTTATTGCCGAGTGGATGATTGAGCTGCTGGATTAGTCTTTCGGTTTCGCGAACGGATAACTGCTTTTTTACGATCAGTTGTGCTATTTCAACTTGCCTGACCTTGTCCAAGGCGAGGAGCGCACGGCCATGTCCCATATCAATTTTGCCTTGCATGATCAGCTCCTGCACGGCTTCGGCCAGATTTAGCAGCCGCAATAAATTGGTGATGGCGCTGCGTGAGCTTCCCAGCGCTTCACCAGCAGATTGGTGTGTCATACCAAATTCATCAATTAGCCGTTGAATGCCTAAAGCTGCTTCCATTGGGTTGAGATCTTCCCTCTGAATATTTTCAATCAGGGAAAGCGCCAGCGCTGCTTCATCTTCAACATTACGCACCAGCGCGGGTATCTGGTTTAATCCGGCAAGTTGCGCTGCGCGCCAGCGTCTTTCTCCCGCTATGATTTCATACGTGCCGGATACCAGCGGGCGAACCAGTATCGGCTGCATGATGCCTTGCGATTTGATTGATTCAGAAAGTTCGACCAGTGCTGCCTGGTTCATGTTGGTTCTAGGTTGATATTTACCGGGTTGCAGTAGGCTGATTTCCAGGTTCAAGAGAGACTCGGTCTCGGTGTTTCCATTTGAAAACAGGGCATCAAGCCCTCTTCCCAGACCTTTTGGCTTTGCAGTGATCGTTTTATTCATGGTCATGTTGCTTGCACTATGGATAAGGTTAACGGGATGCGGCGAGAAGCTCGTCGGCCAGCGCGAGGTAAGCGCGCGCCCCTTTGGATTGTTGATCATGATAGAGAACAGGTTTACCAAAACCAGGCGCCTCAGCGAGACGGATATTGCGTGGAATAATGGTGTGATAAACCTTGCCTGCAAAATGCTGCTGCAACTGATCAGAAACCTGCTGCGCCAGCAGGTTGCGTGGATCAAACATGGTGCGGAGGAGCCCTTCTATTTTCAGGGTTGGATTGATGCTGGTTCTTACCCTTTTGATGGTATTGACGAGATCACTGAGCCCTTCGAGGGCGTAATATTCACATTGCATTGGAATCATAACAGCGTGGGCGGCACATAATCCGTTGATAGTCAGCAAATTGAGCGCAGGTGGACAATCAATCAATATGAAATCGTAATTAGCTTGTATGGGGTGTAATGCATCCTTTAGACGAGTCTCTCGCTTGTCGAGCCCGACCATCTCTATTTCGGCGCCAGCAAGCTCCTGGTTGGCGGGGAGCAGATCGTACTTGCCCGGTGTGGTCGTCAGAAAAACTTCCGTTACGGGGTGCTCGCCAAGCAATATTTGATAAATGGTTTTATCCAAAAAGCGTTTGTCGACACCACTTCCCATCGTAGTATTGCCCTGAGGATCAAGATCCACCAGTAACACGCGCATGCCAGCATTTACCAGGCTGGCTGCAAGATTAATGCTGGTGGTGGTTTTGCCTACCCCACCTTTTTGATTGGTAATGGCCAGAATTCTAGTCATGAAAAATTCATTCGGCGTGATGATAAAGATTTGGAAAACTTTTCCCCATTAGCATTAAGCACATGGTCCGCATGTCATCACGATTAAATGTCGCTTGGCTTTGAGTTTTGGCACAGTAATGGCGATAATCCGCTCCACCGGAAATTCTGGCGGTAATTGCATTAATTCGAGATCAGGAAAACTTCCTTTCATCGCAATCAGGCGGCAATTTTCTGGATTTTTCTCACAAAGATGCCTGGTTGACTGTGCAAAACGGCTTAAGCTTGAAAAAGCCCGCGAAATAACGGTATGGATTTCTTTCTGAAGATCTGTTTTCTCAACCCGTTGATGCACTACCTGCACGTTGGGTATGTTCAATTCCACTACAGCCTGTTTTAAAAAAGCTGCTTTTTTGCTGTTGCTTTCTACCAGAGTGACTTGCCACTCGGAGCGTGCAAGGGCGATGGGAATACCGGGGAAACCGCCCCCACTGCCAACATCTACAATATTGGGGCCACTGATATGCGGCAGAACGGACAGACTGTCGAGCAAGTGACGGGTGATCATGGCTTCAGGTGTTTTGACAGCCGTCAGATTATGAGTGGCGTTCCATTTGGCCAGCAGCGCGATATATTGCAGTAATTGCCCTCTCAGCAAGGATTGGTCAACAGGCAATCCTTGCATTTCCGCGAGACCCTCAGTCAAAAGTGCTTCCAGATCCATCTCTTATTTCCTTTTGGGCAGCGATTGATAACATGCCTCGTTTTAAATGAACGAGTAATAGTGAAATTGCAGCGGGTGTGATGCCGGAAATACGTGTTGCCTGCCCTATGGTTTCCGGCCTGTGCTGGTTGAGTTTTTGCTGAACTTCATTGGAGAGTCCGCGTACAGCGCAATAATCAAGATTGGAGGGCAGGCGTGTTTCAGTAAAGTGGCGGTTACGGGCAACTTCTTCCTGCTGACGATTAACGTAGCCTTCATACTTGATATCGATTTCCACTTGCTGCGCTATGCTGCTGTTCGTCGAAAATGGGCCCGCTTCCGGCAAGGCTGTCAGCGCGGCATAAGTCATTTCCGGGCGACGTAATAATTCGTACAGGTTACAGGGCTGGTCGGTAAATTTTTCGATATTGACTGACTGATAAAGCTGCTGCAAACGCTCTGGCTGGATGGATTGTTGACGCAGCCTGGTTTTTTCCGCATGAATGGCATTATATTTGTCGGAATATACCCGCCAGCGATGTTCATTCACCAATCCCAGTCGATACCCCGTTTCGGTCAAGCGTCTGTCAGCATTATCTTCGCGCAACTGCAAACGGAATTCTGCGCGGCTGGTAAACATGCGATAAGGTTCAGTGACGCCATTTGTGACCAGATCATCAACGAGCACGCCAAGATAGGCTTCATCGCGCTGCGGATACCATGGCTCGCGCTCCTGAGCCAGCAGGCTGGCGTTCATCCCTGCCAGCAAGCCCTGTGCGGCGGCTTCTTCATAGCCAGTTGTACCATTGATCTGTCCTGCAAAAAATAATCCATTAATTGCCTGGCTCTCCAGTGTTCGCTTGAGTGCGCGCGGATCAAAATAATCGTATTCGATAGCGTAACCCGGACGGGTGATATGCGCATTTTCCAGTCCTTTGATCGATCTGACCAGTGTTAACTGTAAATCAAACGGCAGGCTGGTCGAGATACCGTTTGGGTATACCTCCCGTGAATTCAATCCTTCCGGCTCCAGAAAAATAGTGTGCGAGTCCCTTTCAGCGAAACGAACCACTTTGTCTTCAATAGATGGGCAGTAGCGGGGGCCGATACCTTCAATTTTTCCGGTGAACAAGGGCGATCGATCCAGTCCTTCTCGTATGATTTCATGTGTGCGCGCATTTGTACGCGTCATCCAGCAAGGTATCTGGCGTGGATGCTGCTTTTCATCACCAAGAAAAGAAAATACCGGAACGGGCGTATCTCCTGGTTGCTCATCCAGTAAGGAAAAATTGATGCTACGCGCATCGATTCTCGGTGGCGTGCCGGTTTTGAGGCGACCTGCCGGCAACGCCATTTCACGCAGACGATGGGCGAGACTGATGGATGCGGGGTCCCCTGCTCGTCCCGCCTGACTGCTATGGCTGCCGATATGCGCTCGCCCCGCGAGAAAGGTTCCCACCGTCAGAACAACTGCTTTTGCTTCAAAAGCAATACCAAGATGAGTTTTGACGCCAGTGACACGTTCATTGCTTATCAGCAGATCTTCAACTGTTGATTGGAGAATAAACAGATTTTCCTGTGTTTCCAGTTGACGTCGTATGGCTTGGCTGTATAGCAGGCGATCAGCTTGCGCACGGGTTGCACGCACCGCGGGCCCTTTGCTGGAGTTCAGTATCCGGAACTGGATGCCAGCTTCATCTATCGCCAACGCCATTGCCCCCCCCAGCGCATCAATTTCCTTGACCAGATGACCTTTGCCAATCCCGCCGATTGAAGGATTGCACGACATTTGCCCAAGTGTTTCAATGTTTTGGGTCAATAGCAGGGTGGTTTGTCCCATACGGGCCGCAGCCAGTGCCGCCTCCGTACCTGCATGACCTCCCCCGACGACGATAACATCGTAAACACCCAATCTACTCATGATGTCGACAGAATTGCCCCTGTATTTGGCAGATAGTGATTCATCATCCCTGTTTTTCCTAATAATTAATACGTTATCCAAAAATACGTCGAGCCAGGGGTTTGACCCTTTCTGGTGCGATGATAGCACTAATGTTTTGAGTAAAACTTCTGCTGCAAGAATTTTGATATTTTCTGGCCAATGTTTCACGTGAAACAGGGGTGTGCTGAGTGGTTCTACTTAGTGGCAACACACCATGGCCATTTGAGCGTTACTTGCATGCCGGATAACTGATGTTGCTATAATCAGGTTGTCAGGTTCGGCCAGTCAGCAACAGGAAATGGGGCGGTCTGATAGATATCAAGTACGAAATACAACTTCAGACACAACAGGTTTGAAGCTGCGTATATAGTGAGCGCCGCTTGTTGTAAAAATAGGGCGTTGAAGGGCTTCTAAATAAATGGAGAAAAAATTGAAAATATTTTTGACAACAATCGCTGTAATCGCGTTAAGTGGGCTGGCTGGATGCTCAAAAACGGACGGATACACCCCGTCAGCAACTGCAAGTGGTGAGGAGATTTTTAATATGAATTGTACAGGATGTCACAAGCCGTTATCTGATGGCATCATCGCGCTCAGCGAAAATATGGTAACGAAGGATGCGATTATCAATAAAGTACAAAATGGCAGTATGCGAATGACCGCGTTTCCCAACATACAAGGGGAGCCGGCTGATCGTCTTGCTGACTACGTATTGAAAAACAGTCGTCCCAAATAAATAAGCAGTCCCTGGGGATGGAATTTTTGCTCCAACAATTTGCGCGTCATGAGATTGATGGGTAAATAGACTGTGATCACACTCTGACGAGTGATCGCCCAAGTCATAAACATCGGTGATTACTCGGACGTGCAGTCGCTTGTCTCATAGGTTGGAGGCGATGCGCTTCGCGAAGTCCTCGCGCACGCGGAAGCAGGGCAGCTCAACGAACGCTCCTGGATTGTATTTGGCATCGCCGCCCCGGTTCGTCTTATGTAGACCATGTCCCGGCATTGCTTGCGCGGAGGTTTGCATGACTCGCCAGTTCAAACCTTGGGTGGACAATTGTCTCCTGCCCAGAAACGCCTGTAGTCGGGGCTCGGCAACGCTCTAAACCTCGGGTTTGCGCTGTACTGTGATACCGCATTGCACTTCGACTGGCACACCGTCATTCAGTCGATTTCTTTTCGAAAAAGCCGCTTGATCGGGATGCCATTAAAGCGGCTTTTTCATTCGTGGCGCATCCACAACGCTTCAAGATCACGACAACGCCAGAGTTGTGCTTCCCTTCTGTGAAAACGCCGACCATTAGCGGGAAAAGAACTCTGGTAGATACGGTGAAAGTCCTCTTCACTAACCGGTATCAACACAAAAACACTTCTAATTACCGGGAATTTTATTGAGTTTTTAAGAAAGATCAGATGCTTTTGTGATCGTTCAGCAGTATATTTGCTTAAATATTTGGTTTGCGTATACTGAAGTTTAGTAAAAAAATGCGTTTGTTCTTCCTATATAGTGGACTGATTATGAACGTACTTTATCAAAAAGCAATGACGTGTCTCCTATTGTTATTGCCTCTGGGTTGTGCTTCAACACCAGCCAATCGACAAGTAATTGATCTTACGCTATACCTGAGAAAATGCCCGATGAGCACGTTGTTTTATTGGAGATCCTAGGCCAGACTTCCGAAGCAGAATCTGTCAGAACTTTGGGGGACGCTTACCGATACATGCAGGAAGTGCATGCTGTTCGATTACGCATCATAATTCAGGGAAAAAGTGCATTGGGAATGTGCATTGGATTCTACGATCGAGCGCACTAAATGACGCCAGTGGATAGAGCAAAGGACCGGTCTTCGGTTACCACTGCCTGGCCCGATCTGGTACTGGCCATACGCTTCCTACGCTGGATAACTATCCGTATTCACAGGAAAGATTTTATGTATTTTCAGTCAGGGTTCCTGTGATTTTTGTTACAGGAACATCGTGTAGATGGATGACGGATGCCTGTGTCAAGGAAGCCTCATTGCAGCGCGCAAGATAGAAACGGGCAGGGCCATCGTCCGGGTATACGTGCAAGATATCAAGGAAATATTGCATGGCAATATCTGACTGTCGGGCTTGATAAGCCATCAAGCCCAGTTCAAAAGTTTCACAAAGCCACCGTTGCTTGTCCTCTGCATGAGGTTTGTGCGCGACCAACTCCATCAGCAGCACCTTGCGCGACATGCCGGGGAGGATAAACTCCCCCAGCGAACGCAACAGAAAATTCTTCAGGCCATGAGTCACGCTAGCTGACATTAACAGCTGTGTTCCAAGTATCTTATTCGCATTTTCGATGCGTTTGGCCGTGTTGACCGTATCTCCCGTCGCACTGATCGCATGGCTGCGTGATGCCTGGATGAGACGCAACGACATTTCTCCGCAATGCAGCCCGATACGGGTTTGCAACAGCGGCGATGTATTATCAGCCCGATGGAAACGTTCTATTGCTCGGGCAATGTCAAGGCAGGCAAGACAGGCCCGCGTTTTTTGCTGGTGGATATTGGCTGGCCGTATTCGCCAGACGGCATGCACCTCATCGCCCTGCGTACTGATCACCTCGCCGTCGTGCAGTATGATCTGCTCCTTCAGCACTGCAAAATACCTGGCCATCAGCCGTCTCAGATCGTGCGGATCCATTTTTTCCGCAATAGCGGAATATCTCCAGATATCTGTAAACATGCAGATGCCATTGGTGGTTTCATGGATAACTTCAATCGGGGCGTGACTATTACGGACATCTGATTCAAATTTTTCCGGCAGAGTTTCCCTGAAAACCGCTAGAAATTGCCTGATTTTCCCATGCGATTTCATCAGCACCGTAATCAACATACTCGAAAAAATCCAGACAGTGGGCGCAATTAAAGGTAGCCAGATGTGAAATTGTGCAAAGTGGTAGTAAGTGAATATCCAATAACAACTTAGTAGAAAAACTCCAATTGTCAGCATCATTACGCTGGATATCCGGAAGAAGATTAAGCTGATTACAAAGCCCAGTATGAACATAAACCCGGAAGATACCCACGGTGACAAAGGTACCAGGGTGCGATCATCCAGTAAATTAGCAAAAACGGTTGCAGCGATTTCCACCCCACTGATTTTCGCACCATCTGTTCCGGAAAATGGTGAGACATAATCATCCCCGGCTTTTACAAAATCCTGCTCGCTCTGACTCTGTGCGGAAACACCAATGAACACGGCTTTCCCCTGTAAATCCAGTAAAGCCTGATTTTGATCACCCTCAAGTATCTGATGATAGGAAATGGTGCGCACGCTGCGCGGCGGACCATAAAAATTCAGATAGCGTTTTCCATCGCTTGCATACAAGTCGATGAGCCCACGGATGATTTGCTTCTGACGCAAATCAAGTGCTGTATCCTCCGCCAGGCCTTGCCGAAGCTGCCGTTGCAAATGGGGCTGACTGATAAATGCCTTGCGCAGCAGCAACATCATCTCCTCAACGTCCCGTGGTGCGACAGAAAGCTCATTGGCCAGGGAAGGATGCACCCGTTGCACCACGCGCACAAACTCTGCATGCAGCGGCATGGCAAAAACCTGCATGGCCAGGGCGGGTAGCATCGGTATAGGCTGAGTTTCAACCAGCGGCGACACGGCGTTATCCGCAAGCGTTGCGAAATGCCAATAATGAGTTACCCGGCCATCTGTGGTGCTGGGCAAAATAAATGGGCTCTGTGCTGTTGAGGCATCGACAAAAACAGGGCAGATTTTTTGGCGGACATACCTCGATACGATGGCATGATCAGAAAAATCACTGTCAACCTGGCTTTCCCCACCCAGCAAATTACCCGGAAAAAAACCCTCAACCAGCACGACATTATTTGCCTTTTTGATGGCATCAGCCAGTTTCTGATCATCCGCATCATTCCTGCAGACGCTGAAAACCAGATCAACCATGATGACACCAGCACCGGCCGCAGCCAGTCTGCCGATCAGGTCTGCATGCGCCGCGCGTGGCCATTTGCTGACATGAACTGGGTAACCCAGCCGGGAAGCGGATGCCTGATCAATGGCGATGACGACCACATCGGCAGGAGCCGTCGCCACCCCTCTCAATGCAAACAGCCAGTTCAGCCCATATCGCTCGTCTATTTCATCCAGCATAACAAGGCATATCACTCCCGCCATGCCCATCAAAACAGCATGAGCCAACGGTTTCCTCCATCCTGCGAAACGGCTGTCCATTTTCTTTACACTTTTAAAATATTTTATCGCGAGGTGTTCCTTACATTACAACACAGCTATGCAACCCATTGTTTAAACTATTTATATTTTTATGTGTGGCGTGCTGGCATGGTATCTGCTTAATAAGAAATATGTCTGAATCTGCGTGCTAAAGGTTTGTGCACTTCCTCACAGTTTTTAGATTCGGACTGACCTAAATTGTAGGTGTAGTAATTAATACGTTGATGCATATATAGATAGATAGCACGTTGAGGATACATGAATGTGTCTGCAAGTTAACAGAACCCAAAGGAGGATTTATGAACCAGTTGAATAAAAAGATCGCCGCTTTCATGATAGCAGCCGCCATGGCAACCGGCCCGACACTGCTGTCCGCCACAGAGATCGGCTCGGAAGCTGCCGTGCCACGACATCTGCAGGATGGCAAGGAATTCACTATCAGTCTGCATACACTGATTTATCATGGCAAAAAACTGTTTACCGCAGACTGGACTGTACAGGACGGAGGCGGTCGTCCCTTTACCAAGGGAACCGGCGCTCCATTGACGGATGCGTCTTCACCCCTGGTATTTCCACGCAATTTCAACCGGATTTCCGCACCAGATGCCAATTCCTGCGCGGGATGCCATAACAAACCTCGTATTGGCGGAGGGGGCGACATTGTGGCCAATGTCTATGTCACCGGACAGCGCTTTGACTTTGCTACCTTTGATACACATGATGGCGTGCCGACACGGGGGGGGGTGGATGAGGAGGGGAAATATGTCTTGCATCAGACCATCGCCAATTCACGCAACACGCTGGGGATGTTCGGCTCCGGCTACATCGAAATGTTGAGCCGCCAGATCACTGCGGATTTGCGCAGCATACGCGACCAGATTCTGCCGGGTGGCAGCGCAGCGCTAGTCAGCAAGGGAATTTCGTTTGGTACGCTATCGAGAAATGCCGATGGCAGCTGGGATGCCAGCGGCGTGACAGGACTGCTTGCCGCAAGCACGATAAGCAGCGAACCAGAAAATCCACCTAGTCTGATCATCAGCCCTTTTCATCAGGCGGGTGGGGTAGTTTCGCTGCGACAATTTACTAACAATGCGTACAATCATCATCATGGCATTCAAACCACCGAACGCTTCGGGATTCACACTGATCCCGACGGGGATGGTTTTGTCAATGAAATGACGCAGGCTGATGTGACCGCAGCAACTCTGTTCCAAGCACAGCTTGCTGTTCCCGGGCGCGTTATTCCTGATGATCCACAAATAGAAGCCGCAGTGATCGCTGGAGAACAGTTGTTTCAGAACATTGGGTGCTCAAACTGCCATATTCCGGCATTGCCGCTCGACAATCAGGGATGGATTTACACCGAACCCAATCCATTTAACCCTCTGGGCAATCTGCAAACCGGGGAAACGCCCATCTACAGCATGAATCTTGCCAGCCATGATCTGGATCAACCGAGGCTTAAACCCAGGAATGGCGTTGTCATGGTTCCTGCTTTCACCGATTTCAGACTGCACGACATCACAAGTGGCCCCAACGATCCGAATCGTGAACCCATCGACCAGAACGCACCGGCAGGTTCGAAAGCCTTCTTCGCCGGCAATGCACGTTTCATGACACGCAAATTGTGGGGTGTCGCCAATGAACCGCCCTATTTTCACCATGGGCTGCACACCACCCTGCGCGAAGCAATCGAGGCGCATCGTGGAGAAGCCTATGAGTCATACGTTAACTGGACATCACTGAGTGACATGGAACGCAACTCGATCATCGAGTTTCTCAAAACCCTGCAAGTACTGCCGGAAGGCAGCAAGCACCTCGTCATCGACGAGCATGGCAAAAAGAAACATTGGCCACCCAAGCGGTAACTGACTGATAATTTCACTCCTGCCAATCGAGGTATGGCATTGCAACCTGTGATGCCATACCTCTTTTCCATAGCAGACTAAAGGGCGCCTCTAAAAATCCATATTTCGTCACAATACATTGTTGCTCACAAAAAATGTTTCCTTACATATCAATCATATGCCGAGTCAATATTTTTTGTTCTCGCCTCGTTTTGGTTAAAACCCTGAATTTTTAGAGGTGCCCTAAATATTATTTTGTGAAACTTTAGATTCGAGTCACGCCCGCGCCGCAGCCCAATAGCAGCTATTTTTATTTTTTTCCGCAAGTAGCGCCTTTAGCCCAGGTAACCTCAAATGCCAATACCGGAGCATTCAGACTGCGATGTTTCGTTTTGCGCTGGTCTTTTAATTCCAGCTCACCGAAACCTGCATCACGGCTAAACAAGCTCCAGTCCTTATCTTCCTTGCGTTCTGCAAGTTGCCGCAGCTTAATACCATGCTTGATCTCTAATCGATTCTCCAGCAATTTAATATATTTCCTGATTCTGCTATTTTCGTTATCCGAGTTATCCGTCAGCCGTATTTTGAGCGCAATGGCATAGTGCTGCCCTGGGCAGGAGTCCTCACCCGGTTGTTTAAAGATACGCACCCAATAATCCACTTTGCCCCTGAGTTCCTTGCTGATCACCATCGCCATACGATGAGAATCTTTCATTATGTAGCGCCCAAAGAAAGTATTGCGGCTCGCGATAGGTGTCAGACCAAGCCAGGTGTGCATAAGACAGAGTGCTGGAATAAAATGCCAAGGGTGTAGCATCAGATAAAAAAGCCACGCATAGACTAAAAAAAAACCAATCAATAATATAAAATCCGGTATAGCCAGATGCAATCCGATTAATCCAATTGTTCCAAGTAACAGATGCACGAAAACAAGTGAAAAAACGACCTCTTCGGTACGATACCCCGCTCTCAGTAATATATGATGCAAGTGATTGCGGTCGGACTTGAACGGAGATACGCCCATATAGATTCGTCGATGGATGATACCAACGGCATCAATAAGTGGAATGGAGAGCAGCCAGATTGCTGTTACTGGTCGTATAGCAGGACTGCCGCCCTGTGAAATATCAATCAGCAGCCAGGCGAATAGAAGTCCGATCAGCATGCTTCCGTTGTTGCCGAGAAAGACCCGCGCATGGCTCTGCGCTAAATGACGAAGATTGAAATAGAGGAAACCAATCAAACCACCGGTTATCGCAACGATCAGTATGAAATAAGGCATACTCCCTGGAGCATATGTCACGATACCAAGCAATAACATGCTTACCAGAGAAAGTGATCCAGAGAGTCCATCAATACCATCAATCATATTAATGGCATTAAAGACGCCAATGGTGGCAAACACCGTAAAAATAACTTCCAATGGCCCGAGTTGTACCGGTAACAGCTCACCGAGATCATGAAGTACAACACCGCCCGCCAGAACCATCATAAGCGCGACAATCAATTGGATGATTAAACGGGGCTTGTAGCTGAGCCGCACGATGTCGTCTACGAAACCAACAGAAAAAAGGATGACGGAACAAGATCCGAGTACCAGCCATTTTTGCATCTGTTCGGGATAAAAAATGATTAATACCACCAGTGCAGCGCACAAAGATACGAATACACCTACCCCGCCAACAAATGGCGTACTTTTACTATGTTGTTTGTGCTCGCCAGGATTGTCGGCAATACGATAAATATTGGCCCACTGAATCGCCATATAAATAGCTGCTGCTGATAGCAATATACAAAATGTGAACAGAAGAAGCGGGCTTATTATCATGAGGAGGATTTGTTCCCATAGTGATATTGATATACATATTTTTTATAGCCATATCCGTAACGAGAAACAGATATTGGCATATCATTAAAAATAATACCTTTCACATTAGCACCAGCATTAGCAAGCTTTCTTGTACTTTGCTCCAGCTCACGCAGGGGGTGTTCCCCGGCCTTTGCCACCAGAAAAACCGCGCTGGCCAGGCTGCCAATAATGGCGGCATCGGTAACAGCCAAAACAGGTGGAGAATCAATGATGACGAGATCATATTTTTTTGCAATGGTTTCCAGAAAGGAAACAAAGCCTTCATGCATTAATAATTCTGACGGATTGGGAGGGATCGCGCCTGTCGGAATAAAATCAAAATTGGCAGATGGAATGGTGCGAATTGCCTCGTTCACTGTAACGGTGTTTGAAATAATCTCGGATAATCCGTTTTCTCTGCTGACTCCCAGGGTTTTATTCACATAGCCTTTGCGTAAATCGGCATCAATCAGCAGTATTTTTTTTCCGGCATCTGCCATAACGGCGGCAAGATTGATCGAAATAAATGTCTTGCCAATGCCCGGTTTGGGCCCGGTGATCAAAATTATATTATTTCGCGCCTCCAGCAAAGCAAAGTGCAATGTGGTGCGTAAACTGCGCAGGCTTTCTATGGCCATATCCTCTTTTGCTTCCAGCGCCAGAATAGCGGGTTGATCAGATTCCGGTTTGAAGTCCTTTTTGTGCAATTTATGTGTGATATTTTTCTGGCTCTTGCTGTGCGGGATCGTTGCATAAACGGGAATATTCAATTGCTTTTCGATTAAAGCCGGGTCTTCGATACCATGTTGCAGCACCTTGCGAACAAACGTCATCCCAATACCGGAAAACAGACCTAAAACAAATGCAATGCCAATAATCAGTATTTTCCTGGGCTTAATGGGTTCATCAGGCAATACGGCATAATCAATAATCCGAACATCTCCTACGGTCCCTGCTTTTGCTACCCGCAATGTCTGAGCATTATTGAGTAACGCTGTATAAAGGCCAGTTTTTACCTCGACGTCACCAGATAACTCAAGAATAACCTGTTGTGTTTTTGGCAACATTTTGACCATAGTGTTATGGGAGTTTATTTGCTCCTGCAGCCGGGCAATTTGTTTATCAACGGCCACAATAGCAGGGTGTGCTTCAGTATACTTCTGGCGGAATTCATCACGTTTTTGACGCAATAACGTTTCTTGCGTCTTTATTTCCACGATATTGTTCAAAATATTTTTGGTTTCTACGCCGAGGTCTATAGAACCCTTGCGGTTCTTATAATCATTTAGAACATTATTCGCGGCTTCCAGCTGTTCTTTAAGTATCGGTAACTGCTTCTCCAGAAAAGCCAGCGTTTTTTGTGATTCAGCGGATTTATGCTCGACATTTTGGCGTACATAAATATTGGCGATTTCATTTAACACCTTTATAGCGGTATGCGGGCTGTACGATTCCAGTGTCAATTCCAGTATGCCGGTATTTTTACCTTTTTCCGCAACGGTCAACTCCGTCTTTAACTGATTAATCGCGCCATTTCTGGATTGTCGAACGATGGAAAATTGTGTATCTGGATGGGATTTCAATAAGGAAACAAAGATACTGACAGATTCCCGGTTATCCTTGAATTGTTTGCTGGCCAGCTTGCCAACTTCACCCTCAAGAATGAGTTCGTCTTCATAAAAAAGCTGAAAGCGGCCTTGCGTGCCGGCGATGAGCACCAATTGTTTATTTTCCCAGTCAGCCGGTATGGTAAACGTCCCAATTTGAATGGCCTCGCCCCCCCAGGCATAACGAGATTGCCCGAATAATGGTTCTGAAACATCATTATCCTGATTACGTTGCTGGAAGCGTCTGGCAATGGCTTCGCCGATAACAGGAAAATATTTTGGTTTTGCAATGATATCCAGATTCAGGTTTGCAACCGCCTCGCCAAGTATCATTCTGGATTTGATAATTTCTATTTCGGCCATGACTGGTATTTTGCTATCCAGCAAGTCAGTTATTGGATTCAATCCTGCCAGCGTTTGCGATGTCTCATTGATTTGCAGCACCGTATCCGCTTTATAAATCGGAGAATCAAGAAAGGCTTTGGCCAAACCAAGAATAAAGAATAGTGATGTAATCAGAATGATAAGCCACTTGCCATCAATCAATATCCCCAGCAGGTCACCTAAATTGATTTCATCATCATCCCGGTTCGATCCATAATTAACCGGCATACTATTATTTATTGTGTTGGAGTTGGACATTCCCGAAATATTCAGTTGACTGACATGTATTAAAAAATCGTACCCGACACCCTGAAGTCTTCTTCTCGATCAAGACACAAGGCTGAAAAGTTTGTATTTACGACAAAGAATCGATACGATATCGCTGTTTTAAAGGGAGTATTCCGTAGGTGCTTTCGTGCTTCAAAATCTGACATCTACCTTTTCTTCCATCAGGAGGAAGCGGGATAATAGATAAAAAAACAGAATATTGGAGTGTGCTACATATATGCCCGCATATTACCCTGACATAAGAGCACAGAATGAGTAAATTGTACACGATTTTTCATTGATCGTTATGAAGAAAATGTGACCGCCATACTTTTAATGACTTTTTGAATATTGATTGTTTAAGCCCTTGATGTTTTGAGATACCAACTTTTATGGCAGTCTTCTAAACGGTTGAACTCTTAATGATCCATCAAAGGAGTTTAATAAAGTTACAGTTGGTTGAATTTGCGCGATAATTTGATTCCAGCGAATGCCCTCCGCACGATCAACGAATACAATATCACGTGGCTGCAATGGAAAGCGCTCTGCCAATAAAAACGCGTCAGGAGATTTGGCATCAAGATGATAAATTTCTGATTTTCCAAGCGCACTTCTAAAGACAAATATTCTGGCTGCATCAGCGGTTTCCTGGTCAAGACTGCCCCCCTCGCTTAGCGCCTCAGTCAATGTCATGCGCGCTTTGTTCATCATGATGCTCCTCGGCCTACCGACGCCAAAGCCACGCCCAAAGGTTGTTTCACCTATTACAAAGACCTTATTGAACTGATTATCAGGCACATTCAAAACATCGCCGTGTTTTAACAGCACGTTTTGGCTGATATCACCACCCTCATACAAATTTAATAGATTAATGCTATAGGTTTTGTCGTCTCTCGTTAACGTAATATTACGCAGATCTGCTTCGGCAGTGACGCCATCGGCAGTATTGATTGCCTCCAATACAGTCAAGGGAATATCTCTAACCAGCTGGATCCCCGGTTTTTTTACCTCACCAACGATATAGGCCCGTTGACTGCGATACGCGGCCACGCGTACATCTAACTGGACTTGTTCAATATATTTTGAAAGCTTCCGGATTAATTCCCCGCGAATCTCCTCAACCGTTCTTCCTGCGGCCTGAACAACCCCCGCAAAAGGGTAAAAAATAGTCCCGTCTTCACCCACAACATTTCCCGCAGCTTCTGCTGTGCGAAACTCACCTGCGGGAATCGTCAACTCGGGATGTCCCCAAACGGTTATCGTAAGGATATCCCTCGCCCCGACACGATACTGGCTATAGGGTTCCCTGGTGGGTACGCCTTTGATCGTTTTTGAGCCGATACGATAGTCGAAATAGTGGTTTGCAACATTATCTGAACCCAGACTGCGATTATTAAGATCTTTTTCCAGATCAATGATCAACTGTGCATTAATGGTCTTGATGTCGAGTTTTTTTAAAGTTGTTTCATTATTTTCGGTAACGGGCATTTCAGTGCTTGAGCGCGTAGCAAATTGCCGCATATGTTGTCCGGGTATTACCGTACAGCCCGCCAGCTGACTCAACACCATCAGCATAAAAATTAAAATTCTCATCAATCTCAAAGTTGGACCAGTTTTAAGCAAAAAGCCTTCCGGCATCCAATATGTTGTTAGTAGGTTCATCATTTCTGAGTTATAGCTTTTCTATCCATTGCGAAATACCTTGTTCGATAAGTGCCAAAGATTCCTCAAAAGCAGCAGCCCCCTTTTGATAGGGATCTACAATATCAAATCCTCCCCATTCACCCAGCCTGAAAACCTTCCCTCTCGCATCCGGCTGACTGTCGATAATGGTATTCCTCTGGCTTAATTCCATTGTCAGAATAAGATCAGCTTTGCGAACCATTTCTGTGTGTAATTGACACGCGCGGTGATCAGAAATATCAATGCCGCTTTGCGTCATCAACTGTTGGGCGATGGGATCGGCTCTGTGGCCCACAAGCGCTGCAAGCCCTGCAGAAACAACATGACAATTCGCTTTACGGGCGCTAACAAGCGCCTGCTTTAATAATGCTTCAGCCATTGGGCTTCTGCAAATATTACCAATACAAACAACAAGTATATTGTTAAACAATGCGCTCCTCTTCAAGATTTTAAGCAAATATATCAACAACATCCGGCAGGACAACGCAGCTTTTTTTGCAAAACCTTTAAGGATTATTGGAGGACAGCAGCCATTCTCATTTTAAAAAAACGCAGAAGCTTCTGAGTGGCTCAAGCCGGAGTCTGACAGCTTGGAAGCAAATACCGCATAAAAAAAATTGAATTGTAATACACATTTTTCTGAGAGGGAGGGTATCATTAAGCCGTGAAATCAGCAATATCACGTCCCTTTATGGCCAACTGGCGGCTAACCGGTGGTTGGTCAGCCGCTTGCTGTAACTTGGCAACTAAGGGAGCCTTCCCGGACACCTGCTCAGCCGTTAATGTGGCTCAAACCATGAGCATGCCAAAATTTCACAAATAAACGAAATCCAGAAATCCGTTAAATCAATTCACATAGTACAGGAGCAACATAAAAATGAACTTTAAAGCAAGAAATATGTTTCAGTCAATCAACATAATGATGTCAAAAATTTCACTAAGGGGTACTCGCATGGTACCTGCGAAAACTATCAAACGTAACATTCTGTGCAGTCTGGGGGGCCTGTTAATGACAGGGGCCATGATCAATGCTCATGCTTTTGTTTTGTCAGTGCAAGGCCATCTTAATGGCGCACCCTTTGAATCAACCAATCTGGGCGGTGCCTCAGGGTTTAATCAAAAATTTACCCTGGGTGCCGGAGATAGTCTTTCCTTTGCGGACGCTGCTTCTGCATCTTCTTTGGTAGCAAACGGTTTCTTCGCCTACGATTTCAATGGAACACCAGGTATTCAACCAGGCGATATCGTTGGATCGTTAAATCAGACTATATTTACAGGCAGCGCGACCCGTACCATCGATAGCGGAAGCATTCCTTCAGCAATTACGAGTACATCCACCGGGCTTGCAGGCAGCCTTCATGTTGGTTATAACGGTGCCTTTGCAAATATTCTTGGCGGATTAGGCACAATTCTCAACCCATTGCTTGGTGGCGGGAACCCTGTTTCCGGTCGGCTGGATATCGGGTTTAGTGTTACGGATGGTGTGCTGGACTTGACACTGACAGAGTCGAGTTTGGCTGGCTGGGGTGGGTTTGAAACACTCCTCGCAGCACTTGATAATCCATTATTAGGTGGCAACAATAATGGTGAAATTGATGGCCTGCTTTACCTGGCCGACAGCGGCACGCCCGTTCCAAATTCTGCTCCCCTGCTAGAAACCGGCAATTTTCAAATTACCGGTACCCCCACCGCTGTTCCTGAACCGATCTCCCTGGCATTACTGGGTGCAGGCCTGGTGGGCATGGGCATGATGCGCCGCCGCAGATTCTTCTGAGAAACCGGGCTGCCCGGAAAGAGGCTGGTCTGTTACCAACGTTTCAGACCAACCTCTTTCGATTGGAATCCAATAAATTCAGGTATCCCTTGAGAGATATCGCTTCTAGTCACTCATTCGTGAATCTGCTCACCCATAAGCTTCAAAGCAAGCCCCCTGGCCTCCATCAGGAATTAACCAATCAGCCTCATGAGTGCGCGTTAGTCGCCATTGTTATCCGGTAACCCGTATCATCGGACACCATTGCTCTGAAGCCAGACAAGAAGCGGGAACTGCTGTAACGCCTTCCGACATTGGCCAAGGCTCGCCTGTACCGTGACACATCACATACAAGTGATCCAACTTTAATGCTTCTGATGAAGACCGCATTGATGCGGTAATTTGGTAACCGTCCAACGCTCCCATCTACGCAATCACAATTTTCTGGATTATTCTCCTCTGCATTACCTTACAGGAGGATAAGCCATGGCATTACAGGATGATAAGCAAAAGCATATCAGCAGCTGGCAGGCGAGCGGTTTGTCGCAGGCAGCCTATTGCCGGGCGCTCGGGTTGAATGCGAAGACGTTTGGGAATTGGTTGCGCGCTCACCGGCGTGGGCGCGATGATATCAAGCTGCCAGCCTTGATTCCGGTTACGATCAAGCCGGCAGCAGCGTCAGTGGAAGTATTGCAGCTTCGCTGTCGCGGTACGCATGTGTTGGAATTACCACTGAGCGTTTCCCCGCGATGGCTGGGAGAATTGCTGTCATGTCTGGGTTGATTGCGCACGCGGGTAAGATCTGGCTGGCGGTCGATCCGGTGGATATGCGTCGCGGCATGGATGGCTTATCGATGATTGTGCAGCAGGTATTGGGTCACCCGCCCTGCGCGGGTTCGGCGTTCATATTCTGCAATCGCGCGGGCAATCGCATCAAGGTCTTGCTGTGGGATGGCACGGGGGTGTGGTTATGTCAGCGCCGCCTGCATCAGGGGCGGTTTGTCTGGCCGAGGCAGGATGCGGCGTGTGTCGAGTTAGCGCTATCGCAGTGGGAATGGTTGATTGCCGGTGTAGACTGGCGGCGTTTATCGGCGCGGCCACAATGGCATTTTCAGGTGTAGAAAATATGTAATAGTTGTTTATTAACAGTCGGTTGATTGAGAATTCATGGTATAATTCATCTCATGAATTCACTGACGCAACTGGATCAACTCAACCTCGATACGGCCACCAAACAACAGGTGGTCAATCTGGTTCAGGCATTTCAGCTTGATCTGACCCAGCAAACACAGCAGACGGTTTATGCGCTGGAACTCAAGATTCAGGCGCTCACCCTGGAATTGGCGCATCTGCGCCGTATCCGATTTGGCAGGAAAAATGAAGCGTTGTCTGCCTTGTCACCCAGGCAGCTTTCTTTGTTTGAAGAATCGGCGCTGACCGATATCACGGCCATTGAGGCTGAAATCGAACAGGTCAACAGCACACCAACCCCCAATGCCACCAAAGTGCCGCGTACCCGCGCCGGTCGTCAGCCGCTGCCAGATCACCTGCCGCGCATCGAACACCGGCATGAACCCGCATCCTGCCAATGTGACCGATGCGGCTGCGATCTGACTAACATCAGAGAAGACATCACCGAACAGCTTGACGTGGAACCCGCCAGATTCTTCGTTCATCGCCACATTCGCCCACAGTACGCCTGCAAATCCTGTGAAACCATCACGGCAGAACCCGTGCCACCGGCAGTCATCGATGGCGGCATGGCCGCCCCGGGCCTGCTTGCCTGGGTAATGACAAGCAAATACCTGAATCACCTGCCACTTTATCGCCTGGTATTAGACGACAATTAACCTGTCCGGTCAGGCGACAATTATCTTGACCGGTTGAGTGAAAGTATCAGTATGAGTTCTTTTCTATATAAGGAGAAAGAACTTGCCTGGAAAACATATCACTCATCAACAGGAAGCTATTTATATGAAGAATCGTCAGATAGGGCATGGTCAGGGGACAGCGGCTGCGAAAGCGGGGGTAAGTATCCGCAGTGGCCGCAGGATTGAGAAGGGTGTGCGGGTGGAGAAGTCGCAACGGCAATGGCGCACGCGCCAGGATCCTTTTGCGCTGGTTTGGGAGACCGAATTGGTTCCATTGCTGTACGGGGAACTTGAACTGACCGGGACTACGCTTTGGGAGTACCTGGATGATCGATATCCCGGCCAATACCCGGAGAAATTGCTCAGAAGCTTGCAGCGCCGTGTAAAACACTGGCGGGCAACGCAAGGTCCCGGTAAGGCGGTCATGTTTTGCCAGTCGGTGCCTGCCGGGCACCAGGGGTTGTCCGATTTTACCCGGCCGCGCACGGCAATTACGATTGCAGGCAAACCATTTGATCACCTGCTGTATCAGTTTCGTCTGGCTTATAGTCATTGGCGCGCGGTTCATATCATCCGGGGCGGGGAAAGTTATAGTGCGTTGGCCGATGGATTGCAGACCGCCTTGCATAAACTGGGCGGCGTGCCCAGGGAACATCGCACCGACAGCCTGAGTGCCGCATACGTCAATGCGAGCCAAAAACAAGAACTCACGCAATCTTATGCGGCGCTGTGTCAACACTATGGCATGAAGCCTACGGTCAATAACCTGGGCGTCAGCCATGAAAATGGCGCCGTAGAAAATGCCCATGGTTCGCTCAAACACCGGATTGAGCAGGCGATCAAACTGCGGGGATCGGCGGATTTCGACAGTGTGGTTGCCTACCGCCGTTTTCTTGAACGGATCGTCGATAAGCTCAATCTGCGCTGCAGGGGGCGATTGGCGGAAGAGCAATCGCATCTCCAGCCACTGCCACGCTACCGCTTCATGGACTTCAGTGAACTGACCGTCAAAGTGACCACCAGTAGCACCATAGCGGTAAAACGGGGGCTCTACAGTGTGCCATCCAGACTCATTGGCGAGAACATCCGGGTTCATCTCTATCACGATCGTCTGGAATGCTTTGTCGGCCAAACACCGGTCATTACATTACCGCGCGCGTATCCGAAAACGCCGGAAGGACGCGCCCGGCGCATCGATTACCGTCATGTGATTCATGCATTGGCGGCAAAGCCACAAGCCTTTCGCTTTTCCCGGCTGCGGGATGATCTGTTGCCAACGCCACAGTATCACCAGCTGTGGGCGCGGGTACAACAACAATTTGATCCCGGACTCGCTTGCAAATGGATGGTATCGGTGCTGCGTTTTGCCTACGACTATGATTGCGAGAGCCAGTTGGCCGCTGAATTGTTGCAACAACATCCGCTACCTGAACTGCAAACACTGCAAAAGCGATTTCTGCGGCAGCATGCGCCGCAGCCGGACATCCCAATTAAACAACACACTGCGGATACCTACGATCAACTCCTCAGCGGAAACTGGGCAACACAAGGAGGCAGCTCATGTCTGAATCGCTCCCACTGATGCTCAAGGAACTCAGACTCCCTGCCTTTGGCCAGCATTACCGGCACTTCCAGGATCAAGCCGCAGAACACGCCTGGAGCTACAGCCAATATCTCGCCGCCCTGTGCGAACAGGAAGTCGCCCAGCGCTTCCAAAGCAGAATCAGCAACTGGACGCATGAAGCCAGACTGCCGCGCGGCAAAAGCTTTGCCACTCTGGCGCTGACCGAACTGCCTCAAGCCGCTCAGAAAAAAATCATTACGCTGCGCGACAATACCTACTGGGCGAGCCAGGCAGACAATGTGTTGCTGATCGGCCCATCCGGTGTCGGCAAATCACATGTGGCGGCAGCATTGGGGTTGCATTTGATTGAACAAGGCATTCGCGTCAAATGGATATCAGCTACCGCACTGGTTCAACTCCTGCAGCAAGCCAGGAAAGAACTGGACTTGATGTCCGCCATGACGCGGCTGGATAAATACCGTGTACTGATCGTTGATGATATCGGCTATGTCAAAAAGACCGATTCGGAAACACAGGTATTGTTTGACTTCATTGCCCATCGCTATGAAAGCGGAAGTCTCATCATTACTTCAAACCAGCCTTTTAGCCAGTGGGATCAAATCTTCCCTGACACCATGATGACTGTTGCCGCCATCGACCGGATCATCCATCACGCAACCATCATCGAAATCGACAGTGAAAGTTATAGGAGGAAAAACCAGAAAAAATCATGAAGTAGCTAATAAACTCAACCGGCCATCATAATTGTCGTCAAAGCGGCCAAGATAATTGACGCGAGATACCTGGAGCAGATTGCTGCCCGTGACCAGGTCACGCTGCCCCGTTCCACCCTGGCCGAATGGGTAGGCCGTACCGGCGTAGCCCTGCAACCATTGGTCGATCGCCTAACCTGGCATCTACTGCAGGGCAACACGCTGCATGCCGACGAAACACCAGTTGCACAATTGGAACCCGGTCGTGGCAAAACCCGTAAAGCCTACCTGTGGGCCTACCGCAGCAATGACCTTGAACCCGGGCCGCGTATCATCGTCTTCGACTATCAAGCTGGCCGTAGCGGTCAGCATGCACGGCACTTTCTGCAAAATTGGCAAGGACACCTGATGGTCGATGACTATGCTGGGTATAAAGCACTTTTTTCCACAGCCACATCGCCTTGTGTCGAACTGGCCTGCTGGGCGCATGCGCGACGCAAATTCTTTGACCTGCACCAAGCCAATGCCAGCACGATGGCATTGGCAGCGATACAGCGCATCAGCGTCTTATACGCAATCGAAGCAGAAGGCAAAGACCTGAGCATCGAAGATCGCCTGCAACTGCGGGCAGACAGAAGCCTGCCCGCACTGCATGCATTGCATGACTGGCTGATGCAAACCCGTAGCCAGACCGCAAATGGCGGCGGCTCCGCCAAAGCACTCGACTATACCCTCAGACGCTGGCCCGGTCTCATCCGCTACGCACAAACCGGCTTTCTTCCGATCGACAACAACCCGGTGGAGAACACCATCCGCCCGATCGCAATCGGTAAAAAGAATTGGCTATTCACCGGATCGGAACGTGCCGGTCAACGCGCCGCTGCCATTCAAACCTTGTTCGGTACCGCGCAACTCAACAAACTCGATCCCGCCGCATGGCTTGCAGACACCCTCGCCAAACTACCCACCTGGCCCAATAACCGCATCGATGAATTGCTACCACTTACGCCAGCGTTCATTCAATCACTTAAACAGCAGGAAAGATAGATGGGAGCGCTGGACGGTTACGATGGTTTCACAGGATTTGCAGGCGTACTGTGGGCGAATGTGGCGATGAACGAAGAATCTGGCGGGTTCCACGTCAAGCTGTTCGGTGATGTCTTCTCTGATGTTAGTCAGATCGCAGCCGCATCGGTCACATTGGCAAGATGCGGGTTCATGCCGGTGTTCGATGCGCGGCAGGTGATCTGGCAGCGGCTGACGACCGGCGCGGGTACGCGGCACTTTGGTGGCATTGGGGGGTAGTGTGCTGTTGACCTGTTCGATTTCAGCCTCAATGGCCGTGATATCGGTCAGCGCCGATTCTTCAAACAAAGAAAGCTGCCTGGGTGACAAGGCAGACAACGCTTCATTTTTCCTGCCAAATCGGATACGGCGCAGATGCGCCAATTCCAGGGTGAGCGCCTGAATCTTGAGTTCCAGCGCATAAACCGTCTGCTGTGTTTGCTGGGTCAGATCAAGCTGAAATGCCTGAACCAGGTTGACCACCTGTTGTTTGGTGGCCGTATCGAGGTTAAGTTAATCTGGTTGCGCCAGTGAGTTCATGAGATGAATTATACCATGAATTCTCAATCAACCGACTGTTAATAAACAACTATTACATATTTTCTACACCTGAAAATGCCATTGTGGCAGCGCCGATAAACGCCGCCAGTCTACGCCGGCAATCAACCATTCCCACTGCGATAGCGCTAACTCGACACACGCCGCATCCTGCCTCGGCCAGACAAACCGCCCCTGATGCAGGCGGCGCTGACATAACCACACCCCCGTGCCATCCCACAGCAAGACCTTGATGCGATTGCCCGCGCGATTGCAGAATATGAACGCCGAACCCGCGCAGGGCGGGTGACCCAATACCTGCTGCACAATCATCGATAAGCCATCCATGCCGCGACGCATATCCACCGGGTCGACCGCCAGCCAGATCTTACCCGCGTGCGCAATCAACCCAGACATGACAGCAATTCTCCCAACCATCGCGGGGAAACGCTCAGTGGTAATTCCAGCACATGCGTACCGCGACAGCGAAGCTGCAATACTTCCACTGACGCTGCTGCCGGCTTGATCGTAACCGGAATCAAGGCTGGCAGCTTGATATCATCGCGCCCACGCCGGTGAGCGCGCAACCAGTTCCCAAACGTCTTCGCATTCAACCCGAGCGCCCGGCAATAGGCCGCCTGCGACAAACCGCTCGCTTGCCAGTTGCTGATATGCTTTTGCTTATCATCCTGTAATGCCATGGCTTATCCTCCTGTAAGGTAATGCAGAGGAGAATAATCCAGAAAATTATGATTGCGTAGATGGGAGCGCTGGACGGTTACCTTCAAACCAGCCTTTTAGCCAGTGGGATCAAATCTTCCCCGACACCATGATGACTGTTGCCGCCATCGACCGGATCATCCATCACGCAACCATCATCGAAATCGACAGTGAAAGTTATAGGAGGAAAAACCAGAAAAAATCATGAAGTAGCTAATAAACTCAACCGGCCATCATAATTGTCGTCAAAGCGGCCAAGATAATTGACGCGAGATAGAGTAACCCAGACCGTCGTTCGTTGGATGCAATTGGTGATATAAATTGGCGATATAGTATGGCCTTCATGCAGTGCGTCCCAATGCAGCTTGTCGACATGTGCCAAGCCTTTGCCTGTCAGACTCACGCTTATTTTCCGATTGCATACATTATAAACTGATATCATTCACATAGTATATGCTATCATTGACTTCACATGGCAAGGAGTGAAGTCAAATGTCTGTTGTTACTGTTCGTAATTTACCCGAAGAAACGCATCGCGCGCTTAAGCTGCGTGCTGCTCAGCATGGACATAGCACCGAAGCTGAAATCCGGAAAATTCTGGAAGAGGCAGTGCGTCCTGGGACGCGTGTCAAAATCGGATCTGAACTCGCTGCTTTTGGGCGGTCCTTTGGAGGACTTGATTTTAACGATACTCGTGATCAGACGCCGACCGATCCGGCAGTGTTCGAATGATCATCCTGGATACGAATGTCATATCCGAACCGATGAAACCCAACGGCAATCCCGCCGTGCAAGCCTGGCTGGATCGGCAGACGGCCGAGACACTCTATCTGACAGCAACAAGCCTTTCCGAATTGCTGGTCGGCATTGAAATCCTGCCAGATGGCAAACGTAAAGAAGGACTTGATACCGCATTGAGGAAACTGATGGAGAAGCTTTTTGAGTCGCGGATACTGTCATTCGATCAACAAGCTGCGATAGCATATGCGCCCATAGTCGGTCGAGCCAGGGCTAACGGTTGCCTCATCTCTGCGGCAGATGGTCAGATTGCTGCAATCGCTGTCGTACATGGATTCACCATAGCAACGCGAGATACTGCACCTTTCGTTGCCGCCGGAGTAGCTGTCATCAACCCTTGGCAAGAATGATCCTGGCCTGAACACACACCCTCACCGCTCCAGCTGCGCAATCGCCCCCAACATCTTCCTGGCCATAGTAGTTCTGTCGTATTTCTTTGCGGCTTCCAGGCAGCGCATTTGGTAGCTTTCGTAGGCTTGTTTATCACGGGATAAGAACTGCAATTGTTCCACCAGTTGCGTAGCGTTTTCCGGTTCAAACACAATACCCACGCCTTCCTCGCGCACAATATCCGCTGATTCTCCCGCCACCCCATGTAACACAGGTAAGCCCATACCCATGCACTCGAACAGCTTGGAAGGAATCACGGTTGTAAACAATTCAGTTTTTCGCAGGTGGATGATTGAGACATCCAGCAGCGACCAATAACGCGCCACTTGCTCCTTGGGTACGGAATCAACAAAAGTGAGGTTATCCAGACCCCGTCGCACCGCTTCATCCTTTAACATCTGCTTGCGAGCGCCATCCCCCAGCATAATGAAGTGAAACACATCACCATTGGGCAGGGCGCACAGCATCTCAGCCGCATCCAATAGTGTTTCCAGATGATGCGCCAAACCGTGCGTGCCCACATAGCCCGCCACGAATTTACCTTTCAAACCCAAATCCCGCAACAAATCCGGATCTTTAGGCATCGGTTTGAAGCGCGACATATCCACGCCATTTGTCACCACCACGATTTTGTCGCTATCCACGCCACGCGCGATCAAGGCTTTCTTGAACGAATGCGTTACGGAAACAATTCGCGCCGCCTTGCGGTAAAGAAACAGTTCCAAACGCTCCAAAGCTCTTATGGCAGAGGACTCTTTCATCGCTCCCACCGCCTTGATCGATTCCGGCCACATATCGCGCAATTCAAAAACATAGGGAATGCGCTTCAAGCGGCTCACCACATACGCTGCACAAGCGGTAAAAAACTGTGGTGAAGTTCCCACCACCACCCCCACCCTGCGCACGAACAACGCCGCCAGAGTGGCGCTCACCATGAAGCTTAGATAATCCAGAATACGCTTCACGAACCCCTCGTTCGCGGTAATGTAGGACCAAACCCGGATCACCCGGATGCCTGCCATCTCCTCACTTTGCCACAAACGATTGCGATACCCAGCAAATACCTGCCCCTTGGGGAAATTCGGGGCGCAGGTAATGACTGTTACCTTTTGTCCCGCTCTCACCCACTCGCGACAATGCTCGAAAGTACGCGATGCTGGCGCGTTCACTTCCGGCGGAAAGTTGTCCGTCAAAAACAGAATATGCACGTTACTCCCAGGAAAAATTGATTGTGGCTTCGGCACCATCGAATTGTATTTCAATGCAATGGTTAGCTACGACCGTACCAAACGATGGATGCCATGTTGCAGCCACGACTCGCGGACGTCCACCGGCGACCGACCATCGAACAATCTGCCCTCCCGGCAAACGCAGTACCTGGTCGTCCACCACCAGCACATGAGGATGTAAATAAAAACGCCCAACGACCTTTCTGAATGGCCCCTTAATCGTATCCACCACCCGCAGATTCTGCGCCGTAAATACCCACTCGCGCTCATGCATTGGTGCCCCGGACAAACGCCGATAGCCGTCATGAGCGCAACGCACGCGGATCCACGCACTTTCCTCGACAATCGTCAATCCCACTGGCCGCGCACGCCGCGCCACCCGAAAACCCGCCCAGATTTCCGATGAATCCTGACCATCGATTTCAACAGTATTGTGTGCGGCTGTACCGCGCTGGCGTCGCCGCTCCGCATCCTCTCCATATTGCGATGTTCCAGAGTTCACCAGAACCCGCTGCCCAAACAAACTTAACTCGAAACTCAAAGTGTCAGCATGAGCATGGCCGGGTTGGTAACTTGGCCCCACCTCAGCAACGTCCAGGCAAGCCTTGCCGCCTTGTCCAAGCTGAACCGTGATGTAACCGGTATCAGCAAAGTGAACACAGGAAAGCAGTTCTGCTCGTTGCGCCTCCCAGTTACACCCCAAAGCCACGGCATAAGACCTGATTTCCCTGGGATGTGGCGCAACACCAAAGGCCGCATCATTGAAAAAAGCGATCTCGCCATCCGGATGGCATAGATCTTCCAGCCAGACCAGCCCTCGCTCAATCACGCTTCGCCAGGAAACAACACGTTCGGACAGTTCCGGAAAACCACTCCGTTCAGCCAGATTCACCAGATCGCACATATCCCACAGCAGGATCGCGTGATACATCGGAGAAAGCTCGAAATGGCCGCCATCGGGCAAAAACTGCTCTGTGATTTCGCGATCCAGGATTGCCAGTCCGCGTTTTAACCAGCGCATCCCTGAATCGTCCGCAAAGAACGCTCCGGCGAAGACCAGCGCCTTACCATTAGCAAACAGGTGGTTAGCCAGAATATGGCGCTCCTCCTGCGCCACCAGCGCTTGGGCCTGCCTGGCCATGCTGGCAAGCCACTGGACGGGTACCTGAGGTTGCCGGGCGCACCACTTCACCAGATTCACCAAACGCAAAGAAAGGGGATAGGGCTCCCAGCCATTCCCAGAAAGAGGCGGATTATCATCAATCCAGCGCTGAATCAACCAAGCCTGTTGATCCGCCCGGTCATCCGCAGCAAGCGCATTCAGGTCGTCAAGATAATGCAGGTTATAGAGCCAGAGCTTGCCCTTGCTTCCCGCATTCCAATCACTGACGGCCTGTACTTGGCCACGCTCCCCCAGAAACTCGAAGTTACCTTGTGCCAAATGGCAGCGCGGCATCACCAGCGGCGCCGCCCAGGGCTGTAACCAAGTCCGCCGCGAAACGCCGGCAATAGGCGCCAATGCCTGCCGAACCACCAGCGGTTTTGCCAAGCGGTAATATAATCGATAAGCCATCTGCTCCATCCGCAGATGGCGCACAGTATTGAACAGCCGCAACAGCCGCGAAAGATTTGCAGCACTCACGGATTCAGCTCAATTATTGGCAGGCGCCAGTAGTCGCGCCAGGATAGCCACAATCCACGGACCAACGCCCGCGATAATATCGATCAGCATTCAAAACATCCTTCGTATCGTTCAATACTTGCCAGGCGAGACGTTGCTTGTCTTATCGTTTTTGGTAAACGTCGAATACCAGTTGCGGTCAATCCACTGAATTAATGGTTTCCATAACTATTCTTACCCTCCCGCCAGTTCGATAGAGGCCCGGCTCACCGCCGCGATCTCCGTAAACGCTATCGGTGCCACCCCACCATCTCTAATCGCGTTGACGAACGCCGCTACACAAGCTTTCTGTCCCTTGTCCTGACTCCAGAGATTCATACTTTTAAAACCAGGCCAGGCATAACCCTTGAGTTTTCGGAAATTATCCAACTGCAATACGCGTCCAGCGGCGAAGATTTCCAGGCGTTCCTTGGGGAAAGCCTTACAGCCATTGGCAAAGTAATGAACGGTGCCAATCGAACCATCGGCAAATCCCAATTGCAGGTTCACGGTATCTTTAGTAGCGGAATCCATTACCATGCGGGAATACGCAACAATCGGATGACCTGACAGAAAGCACAGCAAATCGATAAAGTGACAACCCTCGCCGATAATGCGGCCACCGCCGATTTCTTTATCCTGAGTCCAATGGTCTGCGGGAATTGCCCCCGCGTTTACCGTCATTACAAACGATTTGGGCCCGCTTACACCGGCCAGCAGCGATTTGATTTTCTGTGCATGCGGTGAAAAGCGCCGGTTAAAGCCGACCATTACCAGCGGTGCATTGCCTTGCTTTTCCTGGTGGGCATAGGTTACTTCAATTTCTGCTAGCTCTTCCAGAGTCAAGCATAGGGGTTTTTCCACGAATACATGTTTGCCTGCTCTTAATGCCTGGCATACGAAATCCGCATGGTTGTCATGGCGAGTTGTGATGACCACTGTATTGATTTCAGGATCGCTAAATACGGTTTCCGTGGCTGTGGTCGTTTCTTCAAAACCAAATTTCCGTCCTGCATGCACGCCACTGACCCCGCCACTGGAGGCCACCACTTTCATGCGCGCGCCGGTTTGCTTGAAGGCCGGAATCAGCACGGCGGTTGCATAATTCCCGGAACCCACAAATGCGATGGCAGCGTTCGTATGCTGAGAGGAGGGCGAGCGTTGGAGAGAAAGCTTGACGGTTTGCTGCCTAAGCACCGCCTCGGGCTTTTCCTCAGTTGTCGGGTATTGCAATAGAATCCCTAATGAAGGGGTAGCGTCGGCTATCAATTCATAGGCTTTCTCGGCTTCACTGATAGCGAAACGGTGCGAAATCAATGGCTTCACATCCAACCTGCCATCGGCCAGCATATCCAGCACAGCTTCAAAGTTGCGCTGCTCGGTCCAGCGCACGAAACCTACCGGGTAATCTTGCCCCTTCTCTTCGTAATCCGGGTCATAGCGCCCAGGCCCATAAGATGCCGACACCTGAAAAGTCAGTTCTTTTTTAAAGAAATCATCACGTGACAATGCCAGCCCGGCAACTCCAACCAGCACAATGCGCCCGCGCTTTCGGCACATCTGCGCGGCCTGGTGCATGGGTTCGTTACTTTGAGTAGCGGCCGTTATTACTACGGCATCCACCCCGCGCCCGCGTGAGAATTGCTCAGCCGCTTGCACGGGATCTTCATCCAACCCTAAATTAACAACTTCAGCACCAAAGGATTTGGCCATTTCCAGTTTGGCCTGATCGAAATCGATACCCAGTACCCGACAGCCATTCGCACGTAACAACTGTACGGTAATCTGGCCAATCAATCCAAGTCCCGTCACAACAACCGCTTCGCCCAGCGTTGGCTGCACCAGGCGAATACCCTGGAGCGCAATCGCACCAACCACTACAAAAGCGGCCGCTTCATCATGTACCGTATCAGGAATCCGCGCACATAAATTCATTGGCACGCTAACGACTTCAGCATGCTTGCCATTGGACGCCACCCGGTCCCCCACGGCAAAACCTGTCACACCTTTGCCAACCGCCAGCACCTCACCTACATTGCAATAACCAAGTGGCAATGGTTGTTCCAACTTATTGCGCACCGTATCAAGCGTCGGCATCAAACCATCGGTTTTGACTTTATCCAGCACCATGCGCACTTTATCAGGCTGCTGGCGCGCCTTCTCAATGGGGTTTGCTTTGCCAAAATCCACCAGCATTCGCTCCGTCCCGGCGGAAATCAACGAGCGGGTCGCGCGGATCAACAACTGACCTGAACTGACACGCGGGCAGGGCACTTCGACCACCTCGGTAGCGCCAGTTCTCAAGTTTTGGAGAATTTGTTTCATATTCTTCTCAATGATTACTCGTTCAAACTCATCATCTTTAAGTTTCACGTACCTCATCTGCCCTATAGACGACGAAGTATTTACTTGTCAATACTCAACCGTATCACCATCTAGATACAGGGTATCCCAACCTGGACAACGCCAGACTTCAGCCAGCCGAGGTTTAATTTAATCAAACAATAGATCATGGTCTTTATTGGCCAGGCTTATGCTCGCCTAATGGATCTGTTCTTTCACGCCCCCCTTTGACCGGCGCCGCCGAGATACCGTCCGCAGAGCGCCGCCATGCTTTCCGGCGTCCGGTTGAAGGCATGGCATAGTTATGCGGCATTCAGTGGTCGAATCCGAGACACTTCGGATTTCAGCGCCTGGTTTGCTTTCCAAAGATCAACAGCACGCTGAGCATTCAGCCAGAATTCGGCACAGTTGCCAAACAAACGGCCAAGTCGAATGGCCATCTCGGGGCTGACTGCCCGCCGCTCGCGTAACAGTTCATTTATCGATTGACGTGATACTCCCAGAGCCTCCGCCAGGCCAGAAACGCTCAATTCGTAATCAGGCATGAAATCCTCACGCAGCATCTCCCCTGGATGGGTAGGTTTCCGTTTAATGCCAGTATTGGTAATAGCCATGTATTTCACCTCTCATTAATGGTAATCACAAACCTCAACATCAAAAGCGTCACCATCTTCAAACCAGAAACAGACGCGCCACTGATCATTAATGGCTATCGCATGTTGCCCTTCACGATCATCCGTAAGCTTATGCAGCTTATTTCCAGGCGGTACTTTAAGATCATCAAGACAGGTGGTCAGATTGACATACTCCAATTTCCTTGAAGCCCTCGCGTGAATATTGGGTGGGAATTTCCTGGACTTTCCAGTTTCATACAAGGACTTGGTATGCCTGTCCGCGAACGTTCTGATCATGCACGCAAATGTAATGCGTCACGTGACAAAAGTCAAGTATCCTGCTCCGATGAGCAGGATACCGCATAACGTTAAATTCAGCGGCGCGCCTTTTGCGTCCGCTGGGACTTGTGAAGAACGCTAGCCACTAATGTTTGATACGGAATTCCCTCTTCAAGCGCTCGCCTTTGAAGTGACTCTAAATCACGGCTAGAGATTCGAATGTTAATCCGTTTATCTTTCTTGAATGTTTCTTCGGCGGTTTCTTGCAGCATTTTTCTACGCTCGGGCGTGAGCACGGATTTAAACTCGCCCGCTTCAAAATCTTTAAGAATTTCTTTTTCCTCTTTGCTCAGTTTAGGGTTGCTCATGACTTTTCTCCAAGATACTGTTTGGTCGTCTTTCTGCTGGGAATCACCGTCTTTAAGAAAATCTCTTTCCGGCTAACAAGATGCACGTAATCATCTATATTGATAACGAATACGCGTTGATTTGGATATTTATCTTCATTTGGATGTTCAACATCATCCAGCAATGCTCCTTGCTGTAGATAGAAAACAACATCCTCAAATGAAATGCCACGCCCAGCAACAAGCTGCTGGTTTCTCTCAGGATTCCGGTTGACTGGCTTCATTTTACGCGGCGCAGCATAAATGTGTGCCGTTTGTCTTCACTCAGGAGATTCCATGGGCGACTAACTTAATACACGACATTTTGTCCAATAATCTTCCAGGAATATCGTATAACTATGGCGGGTATAAATCATTATTGTTTGTTTTAACAGTAAGTTATAATGAGCAGGACATATTTTGCAAGCAAATATGGCAACGCATCCTGCCAAGAAATTGCTTGATCCAGTACGAGAGAAAATAAGATACAAGCATTATAGTTTTGACTTTATCCATCACCATGCGCACTTTGTCAGGCTGTTGGCGGGCTTTCTCAATCCAACCCGCCTTGCCAAACTCGACCAACATGCGTTCCGTTCCGACGGAAACCAGGGTTTGGGTCGTGCGGATAAGGAGTTGGCCCCGCTTGACGGATGGGCAAGGAACTTCAGCGATTTCTGTTGCGCCGATTTTAAGAGATTACAGGATTTGTTTCATAAAAAACCTATTAGATAAAAACTTTTGGAAACTCACTGGAGAACAAAAAATCAGATGTATTTTTTGCATTAATAACCATGTCTGCGATGTGCAGCATCAGTAAAGTAGACATTTCTACTTCTTTCCAATCCCTCGTGATATTAGAAAAAGGCTGGATGAGACACAAATTGTGACCAACGTCTTTAGGCCAGTAGCGATATTTATGAATATTGGGACCTTTCCAGATCGTCATTCGCCTAAAGTCATCAATTTTTGCAATAACGTCACCTTGCTGGAAATTGATAGTTTCATTAATACCCTCGAATGGTTCGTTGCGTGCTGTAAGGACAATGTTAATAAGATCACCACGTTCACTAGTGAGGGCAATCGTCAAATCATCGTCACGTGATGAGGTATTGCTATAGGCAATAAGAATATGCCAGCGGTCGGGTAATTCACCCCATGAGAGCATATGTACTGCAAGATCTAACCAATGACCTACATTGCCGCAGATTCGAGTACCCTCTTGCGGTCTGCGGTACCAATGATCTGGTCCAATAACATGTCCACTGACAAAACAGTTGAGCGTCATCGGCTTATTGAGCGAACCAGTTTCGGTGCGTAAATTGCGTATAGCACCTGAGAATGGGCGGTTATAACCAGCGTATATTGGCGCACTCGCGCTGCGGACAGCAGACGCAAGACAGCGAAGTTGATCAATGCTGACACTTATTGGCTTTTCAATGAAGACAGTCTTCCCAGCTTTCAGTGCATCTATTGCATATGGAGTATGAGAGGCATGGTTTGATGCGATGTAAACAAACTTTACGCGTTCATTCGTTATAACATCAGTTGCGCTTGATGCATTAGGGCTCAGTCCATAGAAAAGGGCAAATGAAGCATGATTAGTACGATCAATATCGTAACAGGCAGCAAAGCGATTACCGTATTTTCGCCATATAGAGTAACCGATGGTTGCATATGCAAATTGGCCACACCCGATCAGACCAATATCTTGCACTCTACTCTTACCTGAAGAAAACCATTTTGGTCGAATGCGGCCAAAGACTTTGAATAAGGTCTTTCCTGCGCCATAAATTACTACATACCTCCACGCTTTGCGTAAGGCCAACCAACGCTTATTGATAATCATAGTATTAGTAGTGTTTATTAGGCAGATGATTTAATTTGACAAAATCTCTATTATCTTGTGTATTTGCACATCAAAAACGGGATAATGCTCGATAAATCGTGCGCAGGCATCGCGACCAGCAAGTAGCTTAGATTTATCTCTGGAAAGCTTCTCAAAGAGACCGACGAGGGCGTCCACATCACGATACGGCACTCCCCACGCAGCTCCAGTCTCAATGAACTCTTTAGCCGTTTCAACCTCACTATTCACAATGAACGGTACGCCAAAGAAAATACAGTCCCCCCATTTATTGGACTCTGCCTGACGGTTAATTGGAACATCCGGGTCGTAATAGGTCAGAACAACGTCGCTTGCTGGATAAAGAGCCAGAGCATCGCGCTGCGGAATTTCACCATAAAAAATAACCAAAGGATGAGCAATTAACTCACGACCTGCGTCTGTATCAACAATACCTGCGATATGCATCTTTACCTTAAAATCTCGATTCTCGAGCCTTCGAAGTGCTTCCAAAAAGATCGGAGCGCCACGAGTATCAACCAGCCATCCGTTTGCATATACTACGAGATCAGCGTCAGGGCGTTGCGGTGCTAAGCGACGGGCGGCCTCAAAATCTTCGAGGGTTGGTGTGTTGCGTAACACAATCATATTTTCGCCGCGCCAATCATATCGTGTCCAACCTGGGATGATATGCAAGGTGCAGTTACGCGAAGTCCACTTTTCCAGAGATTGCAGTAGTCGATGCAATGGTCCAGGAAGATGCAGAATCATTGAAAACCGGTCTGCGTCATCAAATACCACCTTTGCTCCTGTGACAAATGCTGCTATCCGTGCGGGAAACGCGGTCTCCCAGCCGAGGCAGAACAATACCCGGCCACGGCCAAGTAGCAGCACCCGCCAGAACACTACCAACATCCAAATCGGGTACATCAATCGAGCTTTGCGAGTGACATGGCCACCGCCGTGTAGAATAGCTTTTTCCTGAACCTCAGAATCACTCCAGGCTAACTCTTGCATCTCACCCGGCACTCGCTCCCAGCCAAAAAACAATACCCGATAACCTGCTTGCCGGAAAATTGGGATCATCTTGGCAAGCCTTGGTCTTTTACGTGGCGCTGGAAGTGGCGCGAGCATGACAATTTCTTTTTCTATCAGATCAGATGCGTGATTTAGCGATGACATTTAATACTCCAAAACCAAGGGCAGTGCGCAAAACCCAGTTTGCCGCACTCATAATTGCAACAATGTAGACAAGTTGCACAATACTGCCCTGATACATGAAAAAGAATCCAACAGCAACCGCTACAAGGATGACGAGTTGCCCCATGATCAGCAGATCGTGCTGGTGCGGTTGTCCAAATACCCCGACATAGGCACTGGGAAATGTGTAAAGTGTTCGGGCTATACAAACGAGAAAGAACACGACACGCAAGATGGGGTCAGACTCTCCTGCTGCCGGACTGACAATGGTCCAACCCACCCAACCGATCCCGTGCACTACAGCGGCGTAGGCAACTGCTCCAAACCCGATTAGCCAACCGCGCGACCTGAGGAATGACATGAACTGATCGTGATTGTCACGCACCCATGGGCCGATCAAAAAGGCCAGGTACCCATTTGCCAGCGAGATCGGAAATAGAAAGAACGTGGCATGGGTAAAATAGCTGGCTCCTTCCTCCGCAGTTCCCAATCCATTTACTACCAGTTGCTCAGCATAAACTGCAAGTGCCAGCAACAGCGATGTCACCATAAATCTTATTCCGATAGCATAAAGTGTCGAACGGGGCTCAGGAGCCTGTGGAAACAAGTGAGAGGGCGGCAACCGCCAGAGCATAATCGCTGAGAGAATTACCATCATCAGCATTATTGCAACTACCAGCGTATCGAGCGGCAGTTGCGTGTCGGTTAAAATAAATAACAGAATTGCGATAAATACGAGAATCTTCCAGCCCTGTTCAGCAATCTGAGCAGGGAAACGCTGATGGTGCGACCGAAAATATTGAAGAAACGTCATCGTTCCGGCTGATGCCATCGCCAGCAGAACCGCCGTGGCCCAGTGTCCCAGAAACCCTAGCCACCAGACAAGCGTACCCACCCCAAGCGCCAGAACTGGAACCTGCAAGGCGATCAACCGCAGCAACAGGCTCGAAGATTGGCGGCTGCGAACAAGCACCTGTTCAAGGCCAACAAGGCACACCACTCCGCTTATCCCCACGAGGGCTCGCACTTCAGCCCAGCGGGCGATACTTTCGGCAGAAAGCGCCTTAGTGATCAGAACGTCAGCAAGCAGGAGCGATGCGAGCCCGGAAAGATAGATAAAACTTGAATGTAACATTATCGTGGGCTTAATCTAAAAAACAATCCTCTACGATCAAGATGAACACCATAAACAAAGTAAAGAAAAATTAGCCCGAAAAGCCCATTATTCAATATCTGAAATGGTTCTGTTGCTGGGATAATTCCGATATAAAAAAACAAGAAAGATAAAAACATTACCCAAAAGTTAGATTTCGGAACGACGATCAGCATTACTCTTGAAAGCTCAATCAGCTTTAACAACAAAAGTGTCACAAATGGTACGCCAATAATTCCGTAATTATGATATATGGATGCCCATAAGGCGATTGGAGCTGTACCACGAGATGTACCGTACATGTACTCAAAAACCTTATGCGAAAGATCGCTTCCCTTTACGCCAGGAATATACCCAAACAATACTCTTGCCCACTCTGTACCATATTGAATTGGAATATTGTATATATACCGAAATCCCTCAATTGTACCAATTTGATTATCTAGAAAAACTCTAGATAGTAACTCACTGAATCCGTCTAGTAACGTGATATCTTTTGTTCGCCCTAATGCTACAGAGAAAATGGTAAATAGAATAAGAAACGTACTGATGATCGGAATCAGATACTTAAGTTGTAATTTTCCTGTATAAAACAGGAATAGCAATAGGGAAGTAATGCAAAAGAAGAAGTGTGTACGCTGCCCTGTTCCGAGAATCGACCACAAGAAGAATGGAATGGTCAAGACCAGGAAAATAGAAAGAGCCAATTTTCCATATTTCGCAGCAATTGCAAAGCTTAGGGCAAAATAAGAGATAGGGTAAATAGTATTCTTAAATTGATTGACGACTCCTGCACCCGTGTATGTATCGCCAGAATACGATGCAAGACGTGCGCTAGTAAAATCTTCAGAGCCACCCGATAAAGCTAAGAAAAATAAATTATAGCCAACTAAATACTGAAAATATATAAAGATAATAAGAGCACATATTAATAAGGCTAGCACAAGTGATATAAACTTTTCTTGCTTATCTGGAACTGGTGTTTTCGCTGCCCATACACGGCTAATATAAATTTCTCTTTTGTAATTGTGGCTTATTAATACATGAATAAAAATGGCTATAAAAAAAAGAACGATTGAGAAGAGGTGCTGATAGTCATCTTCTCTCATTAGGTTTAGATTAAAAATCACCCCTTGAGAAAATACCCCAGAGAATAAAATGAACAATAATGTTGGGTTGAGAATCCTGTTTTTCCATAGTAGAGCACAAGAAAATATTGTTACTGACAACACAAATAGAACGATAAATGCGAGCATATTTGACCTTTAACTGTTACATTCCAAGCGATTATTGAAATTACGGTGACAGTTTACTAAATACACTTGGCTTATTAAAACTGGTTGCTGAGGGGGTGTTTCTCCGCGATAGCGGCTTCGTTCAATTAACGGCAATACTTGGATCGCGTCCGGTGGGCACACTGCGGCGTTGTTCGTCGTCGCCATAGTCCCGGCTATGACTCCTCCTCTTGCCTTGCATCCCGCCAGACGCGCCCAATTGTCACCCTTATTTCTTCACGGCTCCTGATAATCCAGGAAAAAGTGCAACTAGCTGCTGACGTGGATCCACTTAATGAAGGTATCCATGGCGGCCCTGGCGCTGGCTGCCTTGGGGTGATTAACCAGAAACCAATGGGGTCAGACTCCATTGGTTCCTGCCGTTAATTACGCACTGTTTGTTGGTAAGGTTCTCATGAACGTTTTCTAAAATGGATTTGAGGTTGATTTATATCGCTGATCGGTTGTTAATCAGAGGTTCTTTAGGCTCGCAATGCCGCAATGAAGTTTTCTGGCGAGACGCCAGCTTGCTTGAGCATTCCAGCCAAAGTTCCAACTTTCAACTCATGATGGTTGGGTACAACACAACCAGAAGAGCCCTTTCTAAGCACGAGATGGCTTCCACGTTGTCGGGTAACTCCATATCCCAGCCGTTCCAGCGCCCTTACGGCTTCTGCACCCGAAACGACGGGTAGTTTAGGCATGTTCTGTGACTTGGAAGGTAGTTAACAACGGCCGGGTGAAAACTGTCATCGGAAATTCTTCAAGGTAGAGTTCAGTAGCCTCGCGCAAATTAGTTAAGGCTTCTTCAACGGTCTCACCTTGGGTGCTTGTTCCGGTTTCAGGATTAAAAGCAACATAGCCGCCCTCAGGCGCTGGTGTTAAGACTGCAGAAAGTTCCATAATTTCGCTCCATTTACTAAATTGTCAGGTTAAGGCTATTTACAAATAACAGCAAGCAAATCAAGAATCAACGGATAGCGTAAAGGGTTGGCTTCCGATCACCATTAGGAACCACCTGTCTGTTTCTGCCCCTTTCGTTTGGCGTTGCCTCAATAGCCATTCCATAGCTAACCGCACCAATCCTTCCTCATCTGTTTAAACAAGTCGTAAGCACTAACCGGCACTTTTTCATTTTTTGTTTTTAATAGATGCCTGGCCTTGCCAATTGCATTCTCAATAATCTATAGGGCATGAATAGGTGTTGCGGTTGATTATTGAGCGCGCCTTACTTTTTGCTATTCAAAATTTGTGGCCATGCGGCAGATTCAATACGCGATTGTGCAAATTGGTTGATTGTATTGTAAGTGGCAATCAGCAATGCCACTCCGGTATGCGCCTGATTTAATGCGAAGGCAAATTCTTCCGCATCCCGCATGTACTCATGTATCAATTTATTACGCAAATTGCGCACATCCAGCCATTGGATCACGGATGCCAATAATCCCAGCTTTTCAGCCTTGTTTAGATTATCGAGTGCGCTTCCCGTTTTTTCAGCCAGTAACCGCAATAATGAAGGCAGCAGCTTGTCGCCCAGTGTATCTTGCAGGCGCCCGAATCTTGAAACAAAGGCGTCCAGCCGTTCAGACAAATCATCATCATCCTCAAGCTGCCGCACCCAATTCGCATCTATTGTTGAAGTGAATAGCCGCACGTCGGTTTTTAGCAATAACTCGCCTTCACGCCGAGCAATATCCAGCAATGAAACGAATCTTTTTTTCTCAAGCAGCCTCATCTCTGCGCTCATAACCTTACCCCTGTTTGGCGCGCTATTTCATGTATCGGCTGCCGTGCCGTTGTTGCGTCGATGAGAATCAAATCGATTTTTTGGTCACCTAACCGCATCTGAAGTTCACTGGTTAAGCGACACGCACTGACAACCCGGTCAGGCAAACTTTTTTTAGTCTCCACCAGCAAATCAATGTCCCCGCCTTTTGCATCCCCCCGAGCTCTTGAGCCAAATAGATAAACGCTCGCATCATCACCCAGTAATGCGTTAACTGATTCTTTAATGGCTGTAATTTCTACTGTTGATAACCTTACTGCGTGGTTTGCGTCGCCGATATTCATCGTTTCAGCCCCGATAGTTCATAGAACGACTGCCCTCACCCAAACGCTTTGGTAAAAATTTGCCAACGCCAGATTGTTCTGACCCGTAAGCGGGATTCCTTCATCAACTACGGTGGCATTAATACCGAGCCCGCCACGATACAAATCAACAAGATCAATGTTGTCGTCGTTTGTTGCCAGCGCCTGCGCGAGAAGGCGCCTGATTTCTTCCCGCTTGCCCAAATTTTCCCAGCCATTATTTGTTGTATTAGCCATTTATCCGTCGTTCAGCTTCCGCTATCATTTTATTGGCAATATTAACAAGTGTAGGCACAAAAGCATGTCCCGTATTCAAAGCATGTGTGAGCACTTCCATGTCCTCTATATATTCATGGATCATCTGATTTCTTAGCTGACGCATCGTTATCCATTCATCTGCCGATCTTAGAAAACCCAGCCGTTCGGCTCGATCTAAGTTGTCAATGACTGCTCCAGGTTTTTCACCAAGAACTATAAGAAGCGTAGGGAGTAATTTGTCGCCAACTGTATCTTGCAGGCGCCCGAATCGGCTGACAAAGGCTTCGACACGTTCTGCCAGGTTGAGATCGGTATCAAGTTTTTGAGCGCGCTCGCACGTGAAAGGCTGTTCAAAAAGCTGTTGATCCGTAATGAGAAGGTACCGACATTGTTTGTATGTTACGCGAATTAGAAAGCTTAGGCGCAGCTGGATTTTTTTACCAAATGTCATAACAGCATTCCCTCCTCGAAGGCAATGCCATGGATAGGCAGATGCTTTAGATTGGGTGCTGAGAGTAAAACGTCTACTTTCCGCCCATGCATCAGACGACTCACTTTAGCGGAAAACGTGGCGGCCAGTAGGGCAGGGTTTTCCACGGGTTCGGTCAATTCGAGCATCAGGTCGCAGTCTCCTCCAAGTGCTTCATTGTCTAGTCTGGAGCCAAAAAGCCACACACGGGCGTGGCTTCCCGCCAGTTGGATGGCAAGTTCGTGAATGGCCTGGGATTGTTGTTTGGTCAAACGCATGGTGGATGTGATTCCTTGTCATTTAAGTTCGCAAGTAACGAGGGTGGAAATCATTGTTCTGCCTTGTTCGTATCTTGCATGCGCCCGAATCTTGAAACAAAGGCGTCCAACCGTTCAGCCAAATCATCATCATCATACTCAAGCTGCCGCACCCAATTTGCATTTATTGTTGAAGTGAATAGCCGCATGTCCGTTTTTAGCAATAACTCGCCTTCACGCCGAGCAATATCCAGCAATGAAACGAATCTTTTTTTCTCAAAAAAACACGCTTCAACTCAACAAATGTAGAATTTTCAGCAATGGGTTCCTGTTTTAACAACAATTTCAAACAGAGCGTTCCCCATCACCAGCCTCAATGCCTTGCGTGGCTTGGTTCTCAACCGATCTCAACCGATCAGCCTGTGATGCTGCGGCATCAATATGTCTTTAGTGGTCATATTTTGATTTTTCTTGTGTGTCGTCATTCAGGCTAATGGCCTGCGCCTTGGCAAGAGCAACAAATGGGCTGCTCAACGCGTCTGGAGAAGTAACCAGCACATCCACAGGTAGTTGAAGGGCTTTTTCGAGTTGATTTTTGATTTGTGCGCGCTGCAACAACCCCAAACGCGGGGTGGTCTCAACAAGCAGATCAATATCTCCACCTTGGCGCGCGTCGTCCAGCCGCGATCCATATAGCCAGATCCGACACGCCTCTCCTGCCAGTGCTTGAGTGATACTGACTATGATGGAAACTTGTTGGGAGGTTAGGCGCATTCTGTGGAGCTCGAATGTGATGATGTCAATAACGCGGCAACAATACTTTCTTGCTCTGTACGAGTCAATGTTGGTCCCATCGGCAAACTCATCACACGCTTGGCCCTCTCTTCTGCGATGGGAAAGCTGCCCTCAGGCTTATTGAGGCAAGAAAAAACGGGTTGTAGATTAAGTGGAATGGGGTAATGCACAGCGGTTGGAATGCCCGCTTCGTTTTATCTTTTAAATGCGGAAAGTGCACATTTATGTAGTCATGCACTGTTTGATACAGCTCTCTCATCTGTGATGCGCCTTCCATAAACCGGTTGATCGCACTGATTCGCAATTCCGGGTCATCTGGGTATTCGTGCGCAATTGCATCGCGGGCAACGCGAAGTTTTTTCCATCCTTCTGTAGATGGAATTGCACCAATACGTTCAAGCCGATTTAATTTTTCGACAAAGGTAGAATTTGCGGCTATCGGTTCCTGTGCCAGCACCAGTATCAAAGGCAAAACCTTCTCCCCCATTGAGTCCTGTAATTTGGCAAAGCGATAAGCGATTTGATCAAGAATCCGCAGGGTATCTTTATCTATTTTGGCCTTGGCGGATAAAGGAAGATGTTTCTGTATATCCACTAAGCTCTGATTAAACACTTCCGCATGAATTTTGCATTCCGCCAGATATAGGAGCATTGACTGTTCCGGCGTCATAGTTGCACACCTTCTTGCTTGGCAATATGATAGATCGGCATGTCAAAGGAGGATTGCCGACGTTTGACAATGATGTCTATCTTTTCATCCTCAAATGGAGCACTACTTTGCAGCTGCGTAATCATGTCAATTTTGCTCGAAATAATTTCATCAGGATGGGTAAGTGATGTTTCAATCAGGAAATCATAATCCCCACCTTTTTTCTCATCATCAACGCGGGAACCGAATAGCCACAGCTTTACATCCTCACCAAAATATCTGCGTGCAAGCGCCTTCACGATACTCAATTGGTTGGCAGTAATTCTCATTTAATCCAGAGGATTGGAGTCAAACCTTGCATAAAAATAAAAGGGGACGTCATCTATTTCCTATGCTTGTCTTAACAGGCCGTTGAAAAACTATCTGCGTTGCCGCTACGGTGTTAAAAACAGGCTCAAAATGCTCATTTATTACGCATAAACTGCGCTTCTCCGCCTGTTTTTGCCTTGTATCTGCTGCTTCGAAAACGTTTTTCAACGGCCTGTTAAAAAGAATTTTGTAAAAGAGGTGTTTAAGAAATCCAGTACAAAACTGTACTTGCCCTCTTTTACGATGGTCTTGACAAGCGTGATGTTAACTTTCATATATTCATGCACAATGGTATTTCGCAGGCCAATAATTTTTTTCCATTCCTGCAAGGTTTCATCATTTATCCAGTTGAGATTCGTCATCTGTTCAAACAAGTCGTAAGCACTGACCGGCACTTTCTCATTTTTTGTTTTTAATAGATGCCTGGCCTTGCCAATTGCATTCTCGATAATAATCTGCAGCACATGAAGCATGGCTTGTTCTTCTATCAGGGAGATATCCGAATTTTGCATAAGCTTGTTGCGCAATGCTTTCAGCAGCTTGCCGTTTCTTTCCGCAAGTTTTTCTGTTTCCTCCTGATACAGCTCAAGATACATGATCAAGGTTCCAGTAATAATCTTCCAGATTGGCCCAGATTCTTTGGTAAAAATTTGCCAACGCCAGATTATTCTGACCCGTAAGCGGGATTCCTTCATCAACTACTGTGGCATTAATGCCGAGTCCGCCACGATGCAAATCAACAAGGTCAACGTTGTCGTCGTTTGTTGCCAGTGCCTGCGCGAGAAGGTGCCTGATTTCTTCCTGCTTGCCTAAATTTTCCCAGCCACTGGTGTTATCTTTGAATAAGATAGCGATATCCCAGTCACTCTGTTCATGGCTATCACCTCGTGCTCTGCTGCCAAATAGAAATGAAAGGGCTATGTCGTCACGCAGGCTTAAAGTCTTTTGTAACGCCTTGAGTGTCGATTGTGGCAAATCTTCCTTATTCATATCAGTGCTTATGTATTGAATGATATGACCGGTATACTGGGCAGTACAGCCTATTTTGTCACCTTATTTTTGCCTAAGCTAACCAGCCTCTTGCTTCCAGATCGATCAATATTCTGGCGGCATCCGCTGTTAGTGTGGATACATGTTCATGCCCTTTGTTGAGCGCTTCGGTCAGTTTATCCAGATCTTCCATGTATTCATGCACCATTTGATTACGCAAATCACGTAACGCCATCCATATCTCAGCAGAATTGATGAGCCCCAGTTTTTCTGCTCGATTCAAATTATCCACAGCAGGTCCATTTTTTTCACCGGCTACTTCCAGATAATTGGGCAGCAGCTTGTCTCCTACCGTGTCCTGCAGACGGCCAAAGCGGCTCACAAACGCATCCACACGCTCAGCAAGATCTACATTTTTTTCCAGTTGTCCGGCTTTTTCACGAGTGAAAGGCGCATCAAACAGGCGCTGATCTGTTATTTGCAAATGATGTATTTCCTTGCGTACCATCCTGGCCAGAAATGCAAGGCGGAGCTTTTTTTGAGGAGCAATATTCATAGCATCACACCTTCTTTTTCCGCAATATCATGGATCGGAAAGCGCTCCAAATTAGGAGCAAGTAATAGTACATCGACCTTCTGGCCATCCAGCAGGTAACTTATCCGTCCCGATATTCTTGCGTTCAGCCAGGCTGGGCTTTCCACCACATGCGGAATTTCAACAAGTAGATCAATATCGCCGCCACGCGCATTATCGTCTACGCGGGAACCAAATAAGCATACTGTGGCGTCTTGCCCTGCCAATTCGGAAACTACGCGCTGGATGATGTCGATTTGCCGTGAACTCAGTCGCATGGCGATTCAATATGAAGTCGGGCGATAAAAAAAGTATGCTTCAACTCAACAAATATAGAGTTTTCAGTAATCTGTTTCTGTTTTTTCCATTCCAACACTTTAACCTCTCTTAAGTGTTGCGGTTGATTATTGAGCGCGCCCTGTTTCGGTGCGCTCGAAGATTATAGTGCCTATGTGGGCTGGCTGAAGGAATATTCAGCGCAACACGCTATGGATATTCATGCCTGGGTAGGAGAGGCTAAGACTGCCAAAAAGCAGGGCATTTAATTTTTATCGGACCCTGGCTATTCAAAATCGGTATCTCGTGATTTTCTTCACAGATTGCGGCAACCGTTGACGCTATCTTCTGATTGTATTTCCGATTCATGCCGGCCATGGCATGCCTTCGGAATATACAAACCATCAAGTTAATTTCATATTTCAGAGGAGTAGTTGCAATGAAAAAATACGTTTTTATTACTGTTTTGGCTTTATTCGGTGGTGCAAATACCCTGGTTGAGGCCAGTGACAGGATTATTGATTTTTCGCTGGTTTCTTCCGGAAGTTTTGTTAGCACTCCCATAGACACCGATCTGGATGGGACGTCTGCCAGTCTTACCACCATGAAAGGAAAAAGTAGCCGGTTAGGGGAAATGTCCGCCAGCATCCTTACAGAAGCAAAAATCAAGCGTGACGCCGATGGAGGAACAGAAAGCTGTGACACACCGGAAGGTCAACCAGGGCTTTTGCTTGATCTGGTCAAAGCCAGGGGCACTTATGTGCTGCGTAAAGGAAACCAAATCTTTACGGAAGCGATTTCGCTTTCAACCTGCATCAACATCAACACCTGTTTTGATGTTGATGGCAACGTAAAAGAAGGTTGTACATTCCGGACGTTTACAACAGGAAGAATCATTGGCGGCACCGGGAAATATGCCTGTGCATCCGGTGACATTCAGGATGATGTTACGGGATATGCGCTCGTTGTTGATCCGAGAGGGGAGTTTTTTGGCAGCATCCTGGAGAGCAGGATGCAAGGTTCCATGAATGTTCCAGAAAACTGTACTAATTGATCCCAACCCAAATGAGTAACGCTTACAACCAAGCATAAAGGAAAAATCATGTCTAGATCATTACAATACATGCTGATTGCCAGCACCCTTACCCTGTTAACTATTGGATTTTCTCAAGCCAGAACTCTGCACGTCAACTGTGATAAAAACCAGTCCCTCAGTTTTGCAGTAAGCAAGGCCAGGTCCGGTAGCGTCATTATGGTCAGTGGGGTGTGTCGTGAAAACGTCCATATTGATCAGGATGGCATCACCCTGGACGGGATGGGCGCGGCAGTGCTGGATGGCAGCCACGGACAGGATAACCTGGAGGGTGTGCTGATTATCGACCAGGCGCGCAAGACTATGGTCCGGAATTTATCCGTCGTCAATGGCAAGCATCATGGCATAGTGGTTCGGCGCGGTTCGGTTGCGGATCTCCACAATATAACTGTGGCGGATCATGCGCAAAACGGCGTTTTTGTGATGCAAAACAGCCAGGCCGGTCTGGAAAATGTATATAGTCGCGATAATGGCAATTATGGAATCGGCATCATTCAGAATTCCAGTGCGACGTTCGTCGGGTTGATCCAGGCTACCGGTAATGCCAACAGTGGCATCCTGCTCGCCGATAACGCCATGGCAGATGCCAGCAAGGCCGACATCGAATCCAAAAGCAATCTGAACGGCATACAGTTTGGTGACCATGCCGTCTTGTTTACGACGGCCACCACCAGAATTTTTGCCAATGAAAACCTTCGCGATGGATTGTTTCTGTTCAATTCCGGCACGCTGGAGAGTGCGGGCGGGGGTTATATCGAAGCAAGAAACAACCAGGCCAGTGGCGCACGTCTCATCGGCAACGCTACCCTTTCCAACCCGATGGGTGCAGGTCGCTATGTGTTCGAGGATAATCCGCAAGGCATCCATTTCGATGTACAGTCATCCGGATTTTTTGTTGGCGGGCTTTCGGTGCGCAACAACCTGAGTGGCATTTACGCCTCGGGCGCCCATACCCTGACCGTCATCTCGCTGCCGGATAATCCCTCTGTCGTAGAAAACAACCAGGCAGTCGATGCTGATCTGAGTTTCGGAACCCGTGCCGATTTTCAGGGATTATCGATCCTGAAAATTCAATGTGACGCCACGGTGCTCATTCGCGGGAATGTCACCTGTCCCTGACGTACTGCCTGCTGATCACGGGAGCAATGGCTGTCTGCATGGGCTCCCGTTTTTTCTTTCTCAACGCGCATCATGCCTGCCCGTTAGCGCTCATCCACACCAGTGTAAATACATAATCCAGATCGACACCAGCATAGCCACGCACCCTATCTGATTCGCGTGGCAGCACAACCGTCAATTTCTCCGGATACCAATCCAGATCAACAATCAGTTCCACCTGTTCGAGTAACTCGCCATTGGCCATATAGCCGCATTTGATTGCACTCTCCTTGGCGGAAAAGACGGCATAGGCATGACAGCTGGATCGCTCTGCGGCACATAGAAATGGCGTGATTTCCCTGGGGTGCAGCAGGCTGGGCAATACCTGATACGGAAAAGATTCCTGCATGTGCTGGATATCGACGCCGATAGCGCGGATAGAGTTTGTTGCGGCGACAACTGCGACCGCCCATTGCCCGCTATGACTGATACTGCCGGTGATACCTTCAGGCCACTGCGGGGCGCCCTGAGGGTCGCGCAATACCGGATAGCCGGCATAACCGAGATTGGCCAGCGCGATATGCGCACAGTGCCGTCCGCTGCAAAATTCCGTCAGGCGTTTGGGTGAATAGTTTCTGGTAAGCGCCCATTCATCCGGGTGAAGCACACGGCTATCCATGACGTTTGGGCAGATGTGAAAACTGCAGGGCAGTCCGGCGAGCATCGCTTTGAGCGCGGCAAACATGGACGGTACCCCGATTCTCGCTAAAAATAGCGGATCAGGCGCAGCTGGAAATAGCCGTCGCGACGCATGCCGGTGAGAATCTCTGAAGGGGGCTGAAAGAAATCGCGGGTTGCAGGGATATGGGCAAAAAAGCGGGATTCCACCTCTATTTTCCATTTGTCATGAAGGCGGCGGCTGGCGTTCAGCCCCAGGATGGTTGCCTGAGTATCGAGATCGATAGTGGCAGAAACAAGCAGCTCGGTATTGGGTGCATTGTTGAAGGCCACACGCAGTCCGACAAAGATATCGTTATTGAATGGAGTAGGTGGAGCTGCGGCGCTGCGCCCGTCATACAGGTACTCAAACAGCAGCCCGATGTCCTTGCTGCCGCCGAATACGCCATAGTGCGTGTATTCCAGGCCAGCCACCAGTGCGGCAAAACGCTTGCCCTGCCCGCTGCGGGTCATGGCTTCCAGTTTCCATAGCCAGTTACCTTTTGCACCCTGGATATCCACACTGCTTTGATGAATCAGGTCATAGACCGGAATCAGTGCCGTGGGTGGCTGACCGAATCCATCAGCAAAATCAGGGCGCAAGCGCGGCTCACGCCCGGTGCCCCAGAAATGTGCGAGCCCCAGATCCCAGTCGCCAAAGGTTTGACTCCATCTGGCTGCAAGACTGGGCTGCCAGCGGCCAAACCCATCCCGTTCACCCTCGCTGGTTCTGACGCGCGGTTCATACAGAAAACGGCCTTTTGCCGCAGGAAAAGTGCGCTCACGGAAATAGGGCAGATAAAACAGACTGAAGTGCCCGTAACGGCTTGGTACGTTCAGGTTTAGCATCGGTTGCCCCAGCTTTTCCTCACCGCTGAATTTCTCGATGAGATCGGTCTGGTTGATGATATCGACCAAATGACGGGATTCGGTCGTTCCCCAGAATACCTTGCCGATTCCCACGCGCACATCCCAGTTGGGCGCCACATGTAACCAGTTGAATTCGCGTATATCCCAATGAGTGCGATTGGGGTCGTGGCTGTCTATTCTCGCAAACGGAACGACCGTCAACCGGTCATTGCCACTATTCCATTCATGACGCCATTCCGGCTGCAACAGGATGGAAGGATTCAGCGCACCATCGTTCTGTAGCGGCAGCGCGGGTGATTGCGGAAAAAACCGGAGATCGCCCGCGACGAATCCACTCCATTCCGCCGCGTGGGCAAAGGTTGCCGACATACCCAGACCGGATACGAGCAATAGAAAAACAGCTCCCTTTGCCCACACAACGTTACCTCACGTTCCTGAGCGCGTTTTCGGTGAAATCCATTTCACGGAAACCGTTACCAAAGCGGTAATTCTGCCGCAACAGTTCGGTGTTTTTGCCGTTCTGGTGGTTTTCCATGCGCAGCTTGCCCGCACGCCAGTAGCGGCCGAGATACTGCTGGTAGTCGCTGAATGTCAGCGTCTTCAGCAGCGCACCCTTGCGATCGTAAAACTCGATCTTGCGCGGCTGATACATTTCCTGATCGAGCCATTCGATTTGCCGGGTATAACCGGAATGCTCGTACACGGGAATATTTTCGATAACAAAGGTCGCATCGCCATCGAGGACTTCATCCCGCAGGTGGCGGTAGCGGTATTTTTCCAGCTCCCATGAGGAAATATCTTCAAACGCAAATTCACTGCCGACAAATGGGCCGGATTTATTGACCGTGGCGATACGTTTGACACGTTTCAGCGACGGGAGGTAAATCCACTGGTCGTCCGGCTGGGTACCATGTGAAAAGGTTAATACCGCTGTACCTCGAACATCGGCGGGGGAATGAAAAATCCCCATTTCCTTATCGCCATCTCCTTCCACTTCGAGCGTCTTGACGACAAATTCACGTGTGCTGACCGCGCCCTGCGCATTGCGCAGTGTCATGATGGCGTCATGCATGCTGTCAGCGAAACCGTTATCGCGACGGCTCGCCTCCGCCTGAATGGCATAGCCTTTTTCTTCAGCCGTTTCGGCGAAAACAGGTTGTACACCTGCCAGTAACGCTAAAAAGATCAAGTGATGGTGTTTCATGGTTTTTTCTCCTGTGTGGATGGAATCTGATTGAACAAAGGGGCGGGTTCGCCGGTTATCTGCCGCCAGCGGCACGGCTGGTTCTGCCGTTCGATAAACAGCAGGATCGGGGGCAGCAATAAAAAATCTGCGAGCAGGCCCAGCGCAAAAATAATTGTGGTCAGCATGCCCATTTCCTGATTGATCCTGAAGCTGGAAACTGCAAAGATGGCAAAGCCGAGCATCAGGATCAGCGACGTCATCCACAGCGCACTCCCCGTCTCGGAAAAAGCATGCCCAATTGCCGCTTCCGGTGAGTGCCCCATGCGACTTCTGGCGTGCTGATAGTGGCTTAAAAAATGTACGGTATCGTCCACCAGAATGCCAAGCGTCATCGCCACCACAACGGATGCCGCCATGCCAATCTGGCCGACGAGCAGTCCCCACAGGCCGAATGTCATGATCGCTGGAACGATATTGGGGATCAGGCTCAAAAGGCCCAGCGTGACTGAGCGCAGTACGATGACGAGAATCAGCGCAATGCAGCCGATGGCAAGCAGGATGCCGCCGATCATGCTGACGATATTGCGTTGCCCGATATGGGCGAACAGCAGCGTGATGCCGGTTCCTTCATGGCGGGTGAATTCGGATGCATTGGCCGCAAGCCATGCCTGCGCCCGTGCTTCCAGATCGAGCACCGCCTGGCTGGAAATACTGTGCAGTGTCGCCGTTACCCGGGTGGCTGATTTGCCGACATCGACACGATCATTGAGATCAAGCCCATAGGGCAGCGACATCTCATACAGCAGCAGAAACTGTGCGCCCATTTCTGCCGTCTCCGGCAGCCGATACCAGGCGGGATCGTCACCATGCATGTTCTGATTCAATCGTTTGAAAATATCAGTCAGGGCAAAGACATGGGTAACTTCGGGCTGTTGTCGATACCAACTGGCGAAAGCATCGACTTGTTGCAGAAAATGGGGATCGCTGATTCCGCCTTCCCGCTTCTGCTGCAGATCGTAATCGATTTTGTAGATACCGGTGAGATGTTGCGTGGTGTAGTCCGTATCGCGGCGAAACTCGACTGAAGGCGCGAAATACTTCACATATTCATCATCAAGAGCATTGTGCAGGCTGCTTGCCGCCAGCCCGGCCACCATGATGGTTATCGCAACAAAACAGGCGCGACGATGGCGAATGATCCACGTCGAAAACAACATCCAGGATTCTCCCGTTCCCAACCGTGGGCGACCTTTGGCCGGAAACTGCGCCATCAGCACCGGCAGCAGGCTGATGCTGAGCAAAAATGCCGCCACCACACCGATTGCGGTGATATTACCCAGATCATGAAAAGGAGGCGAGTCGCTGAAATTCATCGTCAGGAAACCAATGCCAGTTGTCAGATTGGTAAGGAAAATCGCCTTGAAATTTTTCTCCAGACTCGAGCTGATGGCATCGGGCAACGCTACCCCCTGATTTACCGACCGATAAAACCCCGTCAACAGATGAATGCAGTTGGCAACCACGATGGTAAGCAGAATGGTCGGCGCGGGAATGCTGGAGGGTGAGAAGGCGATGTGCAGCCCGCCCGCGATACCCACCGCGCAGATGACTGACAGCGTCATCATGATCAGCACAATCAGCATGCCGGACCAGGAACGCAGGAAAAACCATACTGCCAGCACAATGATGACCAGCATAGCCGGTGTCAGGGTACGCATATCGAGTTCCGAGGATTCGGCAAAAGCCGTATCCATCATGATCGACCCGGTGATACGCACATCGATATCAGGATGCTCGCTACGCAGCGTACTCGCCAGATGACGGACATAGGTCGCTACGGCGCGTGTCTCGGCGTCCTGCTCAATTCCGGGGCGCAGAATTACCACATTGAACCCCAATACGCGCGCATCAGGCGATATCAGACGATTGACAAGCAGCGGCTCCTGCAACGCGTAAGTCTTGATGCGCAACAGTTCCGCAGGTGCCAGCGTGTTGCCTTCAGTCACGAGATCCTCGACGACAATCTCATCATCGACGGCATGGCTGTACTGGAAATTGGTCAGAGAATCGACCCTTGTCGAATACGGTGTTTGCCACAATGCCCGGGTGAGCTGACGCGCAATCGCAAGTGTTTCCGCGCTGAAAACTTCGCCATTTGACGGAGTCAGCACCAGCAACACGTTGTCATCACGGGTATAGGTCCGCTGCAGATTTTCGAGTGCAGCAAGCTGTGGATTATCCGCACTGAAAAACATGCGGTAGTCGGATTTGAACCGGACATTTTGCAGACCATAACCGGCGACCATGACGATTGCCAGCACCAGCAGCCATACCCACCCACGCGCAGCAAGCAGCCACTGCGTATAACATTTGATTATATTCATCTTCATTCCCATCCTCATCGTATCGATAATCAGGCTCGCTCAGCCAGCGGTTACCTGCAGGTGTTGCATGCCTGCTGCAAGCGTTTTTACCGTCGTCACCACTTCTTCTTCAGTCAGATTGCAGATAATAAAAAAACGTAGCCTTGCGGCTGATTCGGAAACCGCCGGGTACAGGATCGGATGCACATAGATTCCCGCATTGGCAAGGTGCTGCCCCAATTTCAGACAGGCGACCGAATTGCCGGTAATAATCGGAATGACGCCCGTACCTGCGGCATCCCCGGTATCGAGACCGTACCGTTTTGCTTCATCGAGGAACAGACGCGAATTGGCGCGCAATCTGGCCGCGCGCTCCGGTTCACGCAGCAGGATGCGGGCAGCGGCAAGCGCGGCGGCGGTATTGGCGGGCGAGATGCCCACACTGAACAGGATCGAACCCGCTGCGTTGTACTTGAGATTGTCGATCAATGCGCGTGAACCGCAGATATAACCACCACAGCTGGCGAAGGCCTTGCTGAGCGTACCCATCCAGATATCGACTGCACTTCCGGAAATACCAAAATGATCGTGCGAGCCCAATCCGCGTGGACCGATGACGCCGGCGGCATGCGCTTCATCGACCATCAGCAAGCAATCATGCCGTTTTTTGATCTCAATGAAACGTGGCAGATCGGCGATATCGCCATCCATGCTGTAGACACCTTCTATGATGATCAGCGTGCGTGCATGCTGCCTGCGATTTTCCGCAAGTATCCGGTCGAGCGCCTGCCAGTCATTATGCGGGAATGTCATGCGCCTGGCGCCTGACAGCTTGCAACCGGCAATGACACTGTTATGAATCAGCGCATCATGGATCACGAGGTCTTCCGGACCAAACAGGTGGCTGATCACGGAAACGTTGGTTGCATAGCCACTCACCAGCGCAAGCGCCGCTTCGGTGTCGTGAATTCTGGCCAGTACCGCTTCGAGTTCACCGTGCAGCGGAATTTCTCCCGATACGATTCGACTGGCGGACACCGAAGTGCCATATTCATCAATGGCTTGCTTTGCAGCGGCCGATACCTCCGGGTGACCGGACAAACCCAGATAGTTGTAGCCGGAGTAGTTAATGTACCGCCTGTTTGCAAAGCGGGTAACATGGTCGCTTACCCCTTCATGTACGCAAAAGTAAGGATTATCGACACCCAGCGTCTGGAAAATTCTGGCGTGCTCCTGCAGCTCGCGATAGCCGGGAAATTCCTCGAAGTGGATCGATTGATTACGGGATACAGATTCCATGGGCACTTCTGGCCGGATGGCGTGACTTTCACTCTGTGCGAGCAGTCTGGCGAGCAGCTGGCGTTTCTCGGTATCCGACATGGCTTTAACGTCATGCATGGCTAGGCTCCTTTTCGTTCATCAGTTGTTGCAGTAATCCATCCACCTCTTCCGTGGACAACCGGGCAAGCAATTCAGATGCCGGGGTTTGATCCGGTGGCGGGGACGCAGAACCGGCTGTCATGCCGATTGTTATTTCGGTTTTTTCCAGCAACAGGGCGACCAGATTTGAAAGACTCTGCGCACGCATCAGTTCCAGCGTAGAGATGCGAACACCGAACACGCGGCCAATTCCACTCTGCAGTTCGGCGGCCATCAATGAATCGATGCCCATCTGCGCAAGGGAGCGTTGTCGGTCGATCTTGCCGGCATCCATGCGCAGGGTCTGCGCAAACAGCGTGCATAAATGATCTTCAGCGCATCGAGCCTGTTCATCCGCAGACATGACACCAAGCGCTTGCATAAGCGTGTTGCTGGCAGCAGATTCCCCGTCGGCGACCGTGTTCATCAGATGCAGGAAGCGCGGTGACTGGCCGCCCGTCGGTTCGAATTCCCGCCAGCTTGGCCAGTCGACCTCCATCAATGCGTATTGCGGCGGGGTCTGGGGCTGACTGGCAAGATACCGTCAGCAGTCGAGCGCCCGCTTCGTCGGAAGGCTGTGCATACCCATCAGCGCGAGATGCTTGCTGACAATTTCATTGTCGACCGCCATGCCGGTCTGGATGGCTCCCCAGTTGACCGCAGTTGCGGGTAACCCCATGGCGCGGCGCCGCCAGGCAAGCGCATCAAGAAAAGTATTGGCTGCCGCATAGTTGGCCTGACGGCCATTGCCGATCAACGCAGAAACCGATGAAAACAGTACGAAATGGTCGAGTGGGCGGGACTGCGTCAATTGATGCAGATGCCACGCACCGAGTGCCTTGGCAAGCATCACCTTGCGCATGCGTACTTCCGTCAGTTCGGCAATCGGCGCATCATCAAGCACCGCAGCCGCATGCCACACCCCTTTGAGCGGTGGCATCACGTGATCTATACGCACCAGCAGCGCCGCCACCTGATCGGCATCGGCTATATCCACCGCAGCCGTCATCACGGTCACTCCTTTGCTGCGCAGTACCTCGACACCTTGTCGTGCTGATTTGTCTGCGACACCACGGCGACCAGCCAGCGCCAAATGGCGCGCTCCCTGTTTCGCGAGCCAGTGGGCCAATTCCAGACCAAATCCACCAAAGCCCCCAGTAATAAGATAAGTGGCTTGAGCATCAAAAATGGCAGGAATATCGGTTTGAGCAAGCACCGGGATTTTCTTCCGGTCGGCCAGCGACAAAATGGGAATCAGGGTATCGGCAGCGGGGGATGTCGCCGTTGTACCCATCTGGGTGAATTCCTCACCGGAGAAGAGTTGCATGCCGATTGCCGGTAGCGGGTTGCGCCGCAGATACTGCGCCACCTCCTGCAAAATCCGGCCAAACAGCACGGGCGATGTCAATGCCAGCGACAGCACGCAGACATGCGAGCAACTCCCGCAAGCCCCTCTGATTTCAGGGTTGTGCATGTCAACCTGATCGATCACGATCTCATGCACATTATTTTTCAGGGCGCGCTGCTTGAAGACGGGATGACCGGTGTGACCAGCGTGAATCCAGGCACGCACGTCAAACACATCCAGCGCGGTGGCGAGTGTTTCCGCCAGATCGCTCTGTCTGGCATCGATCACGGTGATGTCGCTGCGTGACTCCAGACCCTCCAGGCGGGCATCATCGCTGCTGTACAGCAACGGAACCGCGCCGAGCCATAACCCGGCATGATGAAAGGATAACGCGCAATTTCCACTATCGGCATCAATCAGTATCGTCTCTCCTGGACGGACGCGCATCACGTGATTGAGCGAGTAATAGGCCGGAACCAGTGAAGTGATCAGACCCGCTATACATTGAGAGGGAATATCGCCAAAACCTGCCAGCGAAAATACTTGTGCAGCATCGACGCAGACGTGCGACGCCGGTAATCCTTGGACAGCCAGAACAACGCGCTCACCGGTCTGCCAATGGGCAACCTTTTCGCCTCTGCTCACAATCCTGCCGGTGGCAAAGTAACCGTCGGACTGCTCATCCGTTGAACGGAGCGCGTGCCATCCCGGCATGTTCACATATTCCAGCTCGACTTCGACTTCGTGCTCGCAAGGTGTATTACGCGTGGCCTCATGAAATACAGGAGCTTCGGTCCAGTCCAGATAAAACGCCTCGACTTCCGTCCCGCTTGTCGTTGCCATGACGGGCGTGTTTTCCTGAGACACCTCCGCCGCCATTCTCGCCAGCCGGTGCACGTAGCGCGCATTTCCGCGCAGCGCGACGTCATCTTCCGCCGTATTCGCAAGCAGCTCCAGCAGCAGAGAATCCATTGGGGCATCCGCGCCACCCTGCTCCATATCGATCAAGGTACAGCGGAAAGCGGGATATTCGTTCAGAGCCACACGCGCCAACCCGGCAAGCGGCGCCTGCGCCAAGGGCCCGACCGCATCATGGCCCTCCACCGCGTGGAGGGATTGCGTGATGAAATACAGCCGTGGCGCCTGCTCGGTAAACACGTCACTTAACAACTGTATGACCTGCAGAGCTGCACAGCTTTGTCCGATTCCAGCCGGATCAGACTGAGGGTCAGGATGCTGCCCTCCCCATAGGTAAGCAATGCCGGTGCAGCGTTGTGACTTGGCCAGCTGCATCAGGGTTTTGACACGCGCAAGCTGTCTGGCATCAAGAGTCGTGATCGTGGCGGCCTGCTGCTGGAAAATGTAACGTGTATCAATTTGGGTGACGGAACGCGCGCCATCGGCTCCCAGCCGCTGACACAGCTGAACGGACAGTTCGTCTTCGCCAGTGAACACCAGCCACGCACCCTGATTCGGCTCACCCAGTTGCAATGGCTCGCGTTGCCATTCCCAGACATAGCCCAGTTCGGGGATGTGACCGGCTATGGTATTTTTTTGAGAGGCGAGTGCCCGGCAGCGAATGGTCTCGATGCTGACGCAAAGCTTCCCGGCTTCATCGTACAGGTGCAAGTGCCCGGTAACTCCGTCTGCGGTAATGTCATCGAGGCGGCCATGGCACCAGATCGTGCGGGTTGGGCGACGCAGCCACACCAATTTCTCGATTGAAACCGGCATGTAAAACCGGTCATCATCCTCAAGGCAAGCGATCAAAGACTGAAAGCAGCCATCCAGCAGGGTCGGATGCAGCTGGTAGCTTGCAAAATCCTCGGCAAGCGAATCATGTAATTCAATTCTTGCCAGAATTTCACGTTGACCGCGCTGAATGCTCGTCATAGTGCGAAATGTCGGGCCATAATCGAGTCCGCGCTGCTTCAGATCAGCATAGAGCAGATCGACATCGACTGTCTCATGGCAACGTGCCGCACTGTTTTCCAGTAATGCGGCATCCTCGCCATCAACCATCCCCACACTGGATTTCCCCGTGGCATGTAGCTGCCAGTCAAAGCGTGCCTGCGGCTGCCTGCTGAAAAATGCGTATTCTCCATTTTCAGGATCGAGCGTGATGTGGACAAGGGGTTCCTCGGCATGGTCAATAATCAATGCCTGCTGAAAGCGCAAATGCTCAATTACGCAGGGCTGCTCCCCGGCGAGTTGCGCTTGCGCTGCCAGACAGGCTTCGACATAGGCTGCTCCGGGCATGACCACCAACTCGTCGACGCGATGATCGGTAAGATAAGGCAGGAACTGCGCATTGATTCGCGACTGCCAGGCTGGGTGGGGATCGGACAAACGCTGATCCAGCAGCGGGTGGAGCGGCGTGCCGATACGCTCGTGCATGGATGCCGCTTCCTCACGCCAGTAGACTTCCTTCTGCCACGGATAGAGCGGGATCCTGATATAACGCGCGACCGGAGAATATTGTTTTTGCCAGTCGATGACGCACCCTGCGGTATAAAGCTCCGCCAATGCCAGCGCAAACGTGCGCCGCTCCGGCTGGCCCCGCTTCATCGAGGTAAATGTCAGCGGCGTGATCCCCTGCGCGCGGCAGCATTCCCGAATTGCAGTCGAGAGCACCGGATGCGGTCCGATTTCGAGGAAAACCCGATGACCATCACGCAGCAGGCTGTGCATCGCTTTTGCGAAATACACCGGCTCGCGGATATTGTCGCACCAGTATTCTGCATCATACGTGACAGACTCGACGCGCTCGCCGGTAACCGTCGAATACAGCGTCATGGCGGGTAATCCTGGCCGGAGACTGGCCAGGGCTTCTCTCACCGCCGGTTTCAATTGCTCCATGTAATGGCTGTGATAGGGCACTTCCACCTGCAGCATACGGTTGAATTCGCCAATCGACGTGAGATAAGCAGTGATCGTATCAAGACTGGCAGCTTCTCCCGCCAGCGTGACCGTTTCGGGGCTGTTGATCGCGGCAATCGAAACCAGGCCATGGGTCGATTTCAGCAACTCCACGCCGCGTTCGGCACCCATACCCACTGCGAGCATCTTGCCCATGCCGGCAGCCTGTTGCTGAATCTGGCTACGGTGATAGCTGACCTGGAGCGCATCTTCGAGACTCAGCACGCCTGCGACATACGCAGCCGTCACCTCGCCGACACTATGGCCGACAACGGCGGCAGGCTCAATGCCGCGAGCGCGCCACAGTGCGGTCAGTGCAGCCTGCAGCACAAAATTGGCAGGCTGGGCGATGAGGGTTTCCTGCATGCGTGAAGCGGACTCATCGGCAAGCATCTCTTGCAGAATCGACCAGCCTGCAATTCCGGTAAAAATAGCATCGCAGCGTTCCGCCATATCGCGGAAAACCGGCTCGGTGTTGTACAGCTCTCTGCCCATCGCCCACCATTGCGGTCCCATGCCGGTATAGACAAAAACAGGCCGGTTCGCCATGGTCTCCGGCAGTTTACCGGAGACTATCCATTCCCCCGTTCCTTGTTCGGCATAGAGCGCAAGCTGTTCATCCAGCTCAGCCAGCGACGAGCCGGTTACGGCGAGCCGGTGGGAATGGTGGCTGCGGCGGCAGCCTGCGGAATAACAGAGATCATCCGCGCTGGCTGCAGGATTTTCGGCACAAAGCTGTCGCCACGACTGTGCCAGCGCCTGCAATGCCTGCTCGCTACGTGCGGAAAGCGGTAACACATAGACCCGTTCCCCTTCATCATGACGTGACTGCCGATCCTCCACGGGCAGCGGTGCACTTTGCAGCACCACATGCGCGTTGGTGCCGCCATAGCCAAATGAATTGACGCAGGCGAGCACTTTGTCCGCATTCGGTGCCAGCGGTTCTGCCACGCGCGGCAGGCGCAAGCCCAGTTCAGCAAAGGGAATGGCGGGATTCGGCGTATCGAGATTGGCCTGTGGTGGCACCTTACGGTGTGAGAGACAGAGCGCCGCCTTGATCAGCCCGGCAATCCCGGCTGCGGCTTCAGTATGCCCAATAGTGGATTTAATCGACCCGACCAGGCAGAGATCATCGGCCTGACGACCGGCACCGATGACGCTACCCAGTGCTTTTGCTTCCAGTGGATCCCCAACAGGCGTACCGGTGCCATGTGCTTCAATATACTGAATATCGGCAGGATTGATCGCGTAGGTGTTGCATACCTGCCGGATCAGTGCAGCCTGTGATTCCGGGTTGGGAACCGTGATGCCGTTGGTGCGGCCATCCTGATTGACGCCACTGCCGCATATCAGCGCATAAATGTTATCTCCATCACGCACAGCGGCATGCAGAGGCTTGAGCACAACCACCCCCGCGCCTTCGCCGCGCCCGTAGCCATCGGCACGCGCATCGAAGCTCTTGCTGCGTCCGTCCCTGGCAAGAAAGCCGCCCTTACACATTGCCACCGGATATTCGGGACGCGTCATGACATTGACGCCGCCAGCCAGCGCGAGCGTACATTCCCCATGCCAGATTGACTGGCAGGCCAGATGCGTCGCCACCAGCGACGAGGAACAGGCTGTATCCAGACTCATGCTCGGACCACGCAAATCCAGAAAGTAGGAAATGCGATTGGAGAGAATCGTCATAGTCGATCCAATGGCGGTATGCGTACTGATCAAGTCACGATTGCTGCTGCCCATCTGCGTGAGCTTGTGATCGAGCGTAAACGCGCCAATAAATACACCCGTACTCGAACCCGCGAGCGTATCCGGCGGGATACCGGCATCTTCCAGCGCTTCCCAGCTGGTTTCCAGCAGCAGGCGTTGCTGGGGGTCCATGCATTCGGCCTCACGCGGGGCAATACCAAAAAAGGCCGCATCCAGAACGTCAACGGGCTGCTGTAGAAAACCGCCTGCCTGCATGTAAAGTTTCCCTGGCCTGCCGGGATCGGGGTCATAAAAGCGCCGGGGGTTCCAGCGCTCTGGCGGTACGGCAACAATGGCATCTTCGCCACTCAGCAATTTTTCCCAGAAACTTGAAACCTCGTTGATCCCGCCGGGGAAACGGCAACCCACGCCGACCAGCGCAATGGGCTCAACAGCATCGGTATGAGGCAGGGTAAATTTCATTTGTTTTTCTCCTTGAAGTCGTCTCGAATCATTCGCGATCCATTTCAGGCCACGGGGCAAAAATGTGATCTGCATGAAATGGATGGTAAGGAATGAACCAGGGAAAAGCTGTGAAAAAAACCACAAGACACATTTCTAATAGCCGCACCAAAAAATATTAATTAAAAATCAGCTAATTAGTTATGGTGCGACAATTTGCCACATTTTAATTTGAAATAAACAATCGCATAATGCGGCGCATCCAGGCGTTCAGTATGGCTTGGCGGTTAGCCCGGAGGCATCGGGAAAGACAGTTTCATAAATAGAGGTAATCAACCATGCGGATAACAAAAAAAACCATCATTTTTGCCTTGCTGACTGGCGTCGTATCCACCGGAGGACATGCCACAGACTTTAAAAAACAACAGGCGATACCGCCTGCGCAGACCGACACCCCATCCACAGTAAAACCAATCCAGGTAAACGAAGCCGGGAACCTGTCAACTGCTGACGCGGAACAGGCAATCAAGATCGCCGAAGGTGGAAACACAAAGGTGTTCAAAGAGATGGTGATTACCGGAGAGATTGAAAAAGATTCGCATTACACCTCGCCCTCCACGCGCGTGACACGTGAGATGATCGAACGTCAAAATGCCCAGACAACGGAAGAAGTACTCAAATACCAGCCCAGCCTGCAAATCCGGCAGCGTTACGTCGGTGATCCCAATGGCGTACTGGGGATTCGTGGCGCAGACATGTTCTCAACCGGGCGCAATATGGTCTTCGCGGACGGTATTCCACTGCATAATCATCTGCAGGCCTCTTTCAACGGTGCGCCGCGCTGGTCGATGGTCGGGCCGAATGAAATCGATGTGGTTGATGTCGTCTATGGCCCATTTTCCGCTGAGTACAGCGGCAACGCTATTGGTGGCGTCGTCAACATCCGCACACGCATGCCACAACGGCAGGAGTTTTATGTGGAAGGCAGCGTGTTCGTTCAGCCCTACAAAATATATGGGCCCGATAAAGGTACGTTTGTCGGTGACCGTCAGTATGTTTCCTACGGCAACCGCATCAATGACAAATTTACCGTGTTTGCAGCCTATAACCGCCTGGAAGCGCAGTCGCATCCCCAGTCTTATTTTATCGATAATTCCGGTTTGTTTGACGTACCCGGAGGTACGCCAGTCGCCGGCGGAATTCGAGTGCGTGACTCGCGCGGCACGCCAAGCCTCATTTATGGCGACACCGGCCCGGAAAAAGTGAATACCCATTTATTTAAAGGAAAACTGGGATACGACATCACGTCAAACCTGCAGGCGGTCTTTACCGTGGCCTATGAAGACCGCAGTCGTAACCAGAAAAAGAACAAAACCTATCTGCAGGATGACCTGGGACAAGCCTTTTATGGCGATCGCCTGCCAAACTGTAACTCCGTGGCCACCTGCGCGACACCTGGCGTGGCCAGCTTCGATGGAACCCGCTTTGACGTGGATCAGCGTGGTTTTGGCGGCAGCAAGGATACCCGCGAGACCCTGAATCTGGGTTTGCGGATCAATGGTGCGCTGACACCACTGTGGGATATCGATGCCGCCATCAGTCATTTTAATGTCCTGAAAGACGAGCGCGCCACCGCCTTTTTCAGCGACAAAGATCCCGCCAATACCGGCGCGGGACAATTGCAGGATTTCAAGCAGTTTGACTGGCTGGATGCAGATATCAAACTTTCTACTCCCGCTTTTAATGGCAACGATAAACTGGGAATCACCGGTGGTTACCATTTTGATGAGAAAAACCTGAAATTCCGGCAGTACGATCTGGTTGATTTTGATTCAAATACCCGTGGCGCGCTGCAGGCAAATCGCAACAATCAGGGCAGGGTCACGACTCACGCATTTTTTACCCAGGCTGCGCTGCGCTTCCTGCCGGATTGGGACTTGACTGCCGGTGTGCGCTGGGAGTGGTGGACAGCCAGCAATGGCGTCGTCGGCAGCGTGGGTGTGCCGGATCGCAATCTGTTCAGAACCTCACCCAAAGTCTCGCTGGGATATGAGCCTGGCAGATGGAAATACCGCTATTCCTTCGGGCGAGCCCATCGCTTCCCGGTCATCGCCGAGCTGTTCCAGTCGCTCAACAACCCCACCAGCATTCTCGAAGCCAACGCTTTGCTCAAGCCCGAGAATGGCGTGCATCATAATTTCATGATCGAATACGGCATACCCAAAGGCTATATCCGGGTCAATGCCTTTCGTGATGACATCAAAAATGATATCCAGTCCGTGCGGTCAGTATCTGGCTCGATCACGCGCAGCGGGTTTCAGAATATCGGCGAGACCAGCACCACCGGCGTGGAGTTGATTTTTGACCAGCGCAATGTTCTTGGCTCCAATTTTGATTTTATGTTCAACGGCACCTGGATGAATGCCAAAATCGAGAAAGGAGGCATCGTCGCCTTTACCGATTCGACCGGCAACCCCGCAAATTTCAACCAGACTGGTTTGCAGCGTATACGGATGCCGCATTGGCGCGCTAATTTCTTTACCACTTACCATGCCACCCCTGCCTGGGATATCTCATTCTCGGGGCGCTATACCAGCGACTCCTTTAATGACCCGGATAACAAGGATTCCGTAAACAATGTATTTGGTACCCAAAGCGACTTTTTCTTTCTGGATTTCAAAACCAGTTATCGCTATCAGTTTGCATCAGGCGTCAAAAGCCGGTTTTCATTCGGCATCTCCAATATCAATAACGATAAGGCGTTTGTTTTCCACCCCTACCCGCAAAGAACTTATCTGGTTGAAGCCGCGTTCAGCTATTGAAGGAAAATCGTGTTTTTACAGGGTCAAGGCCGGGTTGCGGCGCCGGGTTAATCGGGCTGAAACCCTGGCGTAACCCAACCACAGTTCGATGAAAATAGCCAATCTCATGAATATGATATAACAATCATATTGTTAGCAAGAGTGCGACAATTTGTCACATTTCCATTCGGAATAATCAATCGCATAATGTGGCTCATCACTCTCAGGTTTGGCACATTTGAGTGTGGTCAGGCATCATTTTTTAACCGTATTCCAGCGGCCGTTGCGCTGCTGAAAATTTTTCAAGGAGTTTTTGTGATGAAATCAAATAAACCGAACAGCATGGGCACATTCCGCTTGAGTGCGCAAGGGCTGGCAGCAATGTTGTTGCTGTCCGTTTCACCGTTTGTGTTAGCGCATCCGGGCTTGAGATACGATCCGGCGGTGAGCCAGACGGCAGAGTACAGCATAGAGCATGGTTGCGGCTCCAATCCAGTCATTGGCTCCATTATCGTGCTGCCAGACGTGGGGTTTTCTCCTCTTGTGAAGGTTAACGGTGAAGCGACGGAGGAGTCCCTGGCTGATTTAGTGGCAAGCGCTAATGCAACCCTGACAGTCGTCATAGACAAAAGCGTCTTTGATTTGCAGGTACCCATCCGGGATGAGCTGGGCAATGCAGTTGGATTCTGGTCCGGTGGCGGTACGGCGGTTCCATCAACAGCAGTAGCCTCTCTGCCTTTTCGGCCCAATGTTACTGCCGAATTCCTGGAGGAATCGTGTGTTAGCAAAGTGACTTACCGGGTAACCGCAATCGATGTCTGTAATCAGACGACTTTGGCGGAGGGTGTGCCGGATCAGGACTGGAGTTTTTGGGTGCCGGCAGTGGGTTCAGATTTTGATGGAGAAGAGGGCGGGCATGCCTATGATTGGACTCGCAATATTACGGTGACCAGAGACTTGGAAGAAATGCCCTTGCCGACGGACTGCGGCGAAGGGGATGAAATTCTGGTTTCTCCTAGCCCCGAACAGTTAAACCGTGATCTGCGCATCAAACTGGATGGCCAGCAAATCTGGCCGCTGCCCTGAGCATGACCTATCCCTATATTCAGGGCGGCAGGTTGGGGTGAGGCACGAACCCCAACATTTTGGCCTGGCCTTTGCGGGTTGTTGATGGCTTGATGGGGTGCAGTGTCTTGCTTTTTATGATTGGCTGATGGCTGATGGCTGAACGGTTGTCGTGTTGGGGTTCGTGTCTCACCCCAACCTAAGCTCCCCAAACCTGAGGTGTTGCACCGCATCCACCGTAATCCGTAGTCGAACTTTCTTTAAGGAGGTGTTTCATGCATGACCTATCCGTATATCCAGCCTTTAGCCGGACAAGAAAGGGAAGATCAATTCTCCCGGCAGGGGCGGTCATTCTGCTTGCGGCGCTGGCAGTGCCAACCTGTGCGGTTTCGGCTGATCAGGCGACCGAATCCGGCCAGGCTGGCGCTCATAAAAACGCCTTGCCGGCACAGGACTGCGCGCCAGCCGATAGGGAACTCCCGCAGGTGAAAATCGATCCCGAATTTACCGAGCAAGTGATGCAGCAACTTGCCTCGGACAAACCGAGTGAACGCACGCAGGCCTTGTCTCAGCTCTCGGTCAAGCGGCCACCGGTCGACCCCGTGCTGCTGGAGGACCTGCTCTACCAGGCGCTGAACGATCCCGATGCCTACGTGCGGGGGCAAGCAGTCTACGCCATGGCGAAGCAGGACAATGTTGAGTATCTGTCGGTCCTGCAGCAGGCACTTGCTGACCCGGAGCTGCAAGTTCGTCTGATGGTGCTCGATGGCCTGGATCAAAATGAATGGAGCCGCCTGCTGCTTGAGCAGGCGCAACAGGATAATGATGAGGCTGTGCGTGAATTCGCGACCGGGAAACTGGCCGCATCCACCCCTCGTTGACCATGAATTCCGGTTTACTCCGGAATGATCGCAACTGAATGATTCCGCATTTTTCAGTTGAGTTGTCGTTTGGCAGGCCAGGGACAGCGATGCGCCCGGTTTGCCGCTTAATGAGTCGCTTTGTTTTTAATCAAAAAGGAGTACAGCATGAAAAAAATAATTTTAAGAAACAGTCTGGGTGCAGCCGTCGGATTGATGGCGCTAGGTCTGTCAGGGACAGCGTCGGCGCATACTATTACTGGCGCGCTCGCTGCCGGCGCGGCAAAGGCCGATTTTCTACAGATCGCCTGCCCACAGACCGGGACTGCCAGGCTTAGCTTCCGGATACAGGACAATTCTGGCAATACTTCGCGTGTCTTCGCTGTGGTGCAGAAAGGAACAAGCAGTTGTACCGCAGCCAGTCCCTGTGTCGCCACCTCGGCAGTTGCCAGCGATGTGGGTAACACCTGGAGTCCGTGGGCCAATGTTCCTAAAGCAACGGGCACCTATAACGTATTCGTAGGCCAATCTGGCGCAACGGGCAACAATTATACGATTGAAGCCCATTGCGAAAACGCTAGTGGGGTTCACCTGGATCAAAATAGTCCGGTAAACAGACAAAACCTGTGATTGATGGCTGACCGGGTTTGACGATGTAACGGCAGGCCAGATTTTCTGGCCTGCCGTCTTTTCATGGAGAAGGGCAAAATGAATATCAATACAATCAACAATCCAGCCGGAGCATCATTCCGGACGATGATCGGCATTGGCGTCATTATGACCGCTCTGCTGCTCACGCCGCCCGCATGGGCCGAGAACGAGGTGATCTATAACCCGGCGACGGGGCAGGTGGTGATGCCGCTCGTGGTCATCGGGGATGATGCGGGGCGCATTCCTGCCGGAGATATCCTCCGCTATCGTACCGTCCTGCAGCAGGATGCCGATGGCAGTTTTCGGTTTACGCTGATTGAAGCTGAGGTTAAAGCGGGACTGCTGGATAGGGAAGTCGAAAAATATATCAGCATCGGTCGTGGCGTATACGGGCAGACAATTGCTACACAGGGCGGGACGGAAGACTACGCGCAGTTTGGTATCCGCGTGACGAATGATCCGGCCAACCCTGGGCTGCCACTCGACGTTAATGGCGGCCGGAATGGCTTCCAGCAGGTGGAATTGCCGCCGGGCACGCACGAGATATGTTTTAATGAAATCTGCAGGATCGTAACCGTTGCCGAAAGTGGCCCCGGCAGGCTGCATCGTTGTGATGTTTTTGCAGATGAGGACATCGGCACCGCCGAATTTACCTGCACCGCCCAACCCTGAATGGGCAATTCTCCCGCTCTCATGGCGCGATCGGCCATCCCGCTGGCTGATCGTGCAGATGACATTATTTGCAGCACATCAAATCGCGCAAAGCCTTGCTACAAGTGGGGTGCGACAATTTGTCACATTGACATCGCTTTATTTTTGACGGATGCTGTGCGAGCCTGATTGCTCAATAAAAAGTGTGCAGGCGTCTGGTAATCGCCACGGTATATCTTGTGTATTTTGGTGTGGCGCGAGCCAGGATAATCAATCAATATTTTTTTAATGGAGCCTTACATGAAAAAAGTCAATAAACTGAATGCTCTCTCATTCTCGATGGCAGCCGCGTTGCTGCTGACCATCGGACAAAACGCCGTTGCTCATACCCGGCTGGATGTCAGTTCTACTCCTGCCGGCGTGAGAACAAACAATTATGTCGTGATTACCCATGGCTGCGGTAACGAATCGGGTGGGAGCAACCCGGTTGTCGGCACCTCGGTAGTTTTCCCTGATGGACAGGATTCCGTCATCATGGTGGATGGTGCGCCGCATGACGGAGCGATCGATAGTTTTCTGGAAAACTGGGGTAACAACAACCAGGCATTCATGGATCGCTCGGTATTTGATGATATGGGTGAAAAGCAGGACGACCTGGGGAATGTCATTGGTTTCTGGGCAGCGGGTGGTAAAGGTATGCCACCTAATTTTTATGCCCGCGTTCCGTTTAGAACCAGCGCCGTCAATTTTGTTGAAGGTTCCTGTGCTAAAAGCGTAAAGGTGAATGTTGAGATTGTTGATGTCTGTAAAGTGACCAGAGAAAATAAACTGCACGAAGCGGGTGTGGCCGATCTCTGGACGCATACGTCAGACAGCCCGATGAGAGCCGGTCAGTCCACGGTTTATGATCGTGAAGGCCCGGCAGACAATGGCCCGGCCTCATTAACCATTACCAATCCGCAATTTGCAGCCAATCCTGGTGCATGTGATGCCTGGCAGGAGGTTGTCATGAGTCCATCCGCCGCCCAGATCAATCGTGATATGCCAATTGTTAACAGCAAGGGCAGGAAAGTTTGGCCAAGATAACAGGCTAAGCAAGTAAGACAGATTGTTGTTCAATTTCTGCATCAGGGAGCCGGTGCAACGCCTGCTTTTTGATGCAGCCTGATAGTGGGTCATCACCCCGAAATTTTTTAAGCGTTTCTTGCAAATACGGGTTTTGATAGTTGCTGACTAATTGCGATTAGGGAGTTAAAGTCTGGGATGTGAGCAAGATCGTATGGCTGCAATCCGGATTTTGTAAGAGCCTGCCCTATTTTATCTTTTGGAATCACACAATCGATTTTCTCTAAAGAGGGCGCTAATTTCTCATTTATTGCTTTGCGTATTATATCAATTCATTTCCAAGTCTATATCTTTGTTGAACTGCGCCAAGAAACATAGGTTGATTCTTAATAGAATAATTTTTTGTGTCAAAATTATTATCAGATTTAAATCTTCTGATTTCTGTGTGCCATTTTGCAATATTTTTCTCAAGTGAACTGACTGCTTGTAGACAGAAATAATCGGGAAATGTGGGTACAATAAAATAATCGCTTGACATTAAGATTACCTCATTTAACCCGCCAACATTAGGGCTTAAATCAAAGATCATATAATCAACGTTCTCTCTCTTCGCGATTGTTTGCAGCATTTCAGGCAAATTTCCCGGCATTGATTTCATTGCGGGAACACCGGATGCTATTTTGAGTGATAGACTGATCTGAGAATCAAGATCGGAGATATCTAAATGCCCTGGTAACAAAAATAGATTCTGATTAGATGTTTTTAATACTAATCCGGTTTCTTGTTTATTGAAATCTGTAGGTGATCTGCCGTTTATCAATGCTTCTATAACTGGCTTCATAGTCAAATTTTCTCGACTATTATAAAACGCATCCATATCATCTTCATTAGCTGCGCTGTAACCTGGCACAAGACCTGTTAAATTGCATTGAGAGTCAAGGTCGACCATTAATACTTTATGCCCAAGATCAGCAAGGCTCCATCCAAGATTAAATGATGTTGTGGTCTTGCTTACGCCGCCTTTGTGATTAAAAAGACAAATGGATTTCATGACGCTTTGTGTTAATTGTTGCTGGTTTGAGATCGGATATAGAAATGGCGTTGATTTTACCTTTATTCAGGCGCGCTATCAATTTAGTGCAACAATATCAAATTGATTATTTGTTTGTACCGAAATCTCATCTAATTGGATTTTGCTATTGGCTGACAGGTAGAATGGAACAGTCGTTTTATTTCTGAGCGAACCAATCCTGAAATGAGATTTTTCCATTACGCCTTCAAGGCAATGGGTACGCCCTGTTCCATGCAGCTTTATGCGCGTCATGTTAGCGTGGCGAAAGCTACTTCCAGGTTGATTATTCAGGATATCGAACGACTGGAAGCAAAATATTCCCGCTATCTGGATGGCAGTTATCTATCAAAAATCAATCAAGTCGGCCTGTTGAGTGGGGAAATCCGGGTTGACCCGGAAACCGCTAGCCTGTTAGATTATGCGGCGACCTGCCATCGTGAAAGTGGCGGGTTATTTGATATCACTTCTGGCATCTTGCGTCACACTTGGAATTTTAAATCCGGTCTGATCCCCACTCAGGAGGCCATTAACGCTGCGCTGAAAAAGGTGGGTTGGCATAAACTTCGCTGGGAGAACCCTGTGCTGATTTTTCCGATTGCGGGCATGGAGCTCGATCTGGGTGGAGTTGTCAAGGAGTATGCGGTGGATCGCGCGGTCACGATTTGCTGGGAAGCGGGCCTGCGCAACGGCATGATCAATCTGGGTGGCGATATCCGCATTGTCGGCCCACACACTGATGGTCGTCCGTGGCGGGTGGGCATCAGTCACCCTCGCCACAAGGATAGAATGCTGCAAACCCTGGAGCTTTATGAAGGTGGACTGGCGAGCAGCGGAGATTATGAACGCTGCCTCACCCTCAATGGCGTGCGCTACGGTCATATCCTCAATCCCCAAACCGGCTGGCCGGTCAAACGCATCGCTGCAGTCAGTGTGTTGGGTGCGCTTTGTGTCGTTGCCGGAAGCGCTTCCACCATTGGTATGCTAAAAGAAGATCAGGCCGAAAAATGGCTGCAACAGCTTGGTTTGCCGCATTTGTGGGTAACTGTTGAGGGTGAAACCGGCGGCAGTTTGATGAAGGACCTGGACCAGACAAATTAACGCTGCACACAGGCACAGCGAGGCCCGCATTCTCCTCCGGTATAATGGGCGTTTTGCGCTTTATTCCCCAGGGGCGTAGCGTGCACACACCACTTTCGATGCAAACCACTGAATTCGATTATCATCTGCCAGCCGGGCTGATTGCTCAGTTTCCCTTGGAGGAACGCGCTGCCAGCCGCCTGCTCTACGTTGATCCTGGCAGTTCGATCATCCGTGACGATCATTTCGCTCAACTTCCCGGTTATCTGCGTGCTGGCGACTTGCTCATTCTCAACGATACGCGCGTCATCAAGGCGCGTTTGCAAGGTGTCAAACAAAGTGGCGGCAAAGTGGAGGTAATGATCGAACGAATACTGGATGACCATCGTGTATTGGCGATGATTCGCGCCAGCCATGCGCCGGCCATTGGCTCGACCCTGTTGCTGGAGCAGGAAATCCCCGTTGCAGTGGATGCCCGTCAGCAATCGCTATATGTGTTGAGCTTTCCACAGGACAAATTGCTTGATGATTTACTCGAACGCTACGGCAAGCTGCCGCTGCCGCCCTATATCGAACGGACTGCAAATACTATTGATGAGAATCGTTATCAGACTGTATTTGCTCACGTGAACGGTGCAGTGGCGGCTCCCACAGCCGGGCTGCACTTCGATGAAGCCATGCTGGCAGGTTTGCGGCAACAAGGTATTCACATTGCCTATGTTACCCTGCATGTTGGTGCGGGCACATTTCAGCCAGTGAAAACCGAAACGGTTGAAGAACATGTGATGCACGCCGAGCGCTATCATATTGCCGAAGAAACTATCGATGCTATCGCACAATGCCGCGCACGCGGAGGGCGGATACTGGCGGTTGGCACGACGTGTCTTCGCACACTCGAAGCTTGCGCGCAGGCTAATCATGGTGAATTGCGGGCGGGCAGTGGAGAAACCCGCCTTTTCATCACCCCCGGATTTAATTTCCAGATAATCGACCGCTTGCTGACCAATTTCCATTTGCCGCGCTCGACACTGTTGATGCTGGTCTCCGCATTCGCCGGAATGGATGCGATCCGGCATGCTTATCAGCACGCCATTGCTGCGCGCTACCGTTTCTTCAGTTATGGCGATGCCATGCTGCTGGAGAAAAATCTGTGAATTTTCAGCTGCATTGCCAAGAGCAGCGTGCTCGTCGGGGAACGCTGACTCTTGCTCACGGCAAGGTGGAAACTCCCGCATTCATGCCGGTTGGGACTTATGGCGCTGTCAAAGGACTCTCTCCGGCAGAGCTGGTAACGTTGCATGCCGAAATCATTCTCGGCAATACGTTTCATCTGTGGTTACGTCCTGGACTGGAGGTCATCGGGGCGCACGGCGGTCTGCATGGGTTCATGGGATGGCAGGGACCGATTCTGACCGATTCCGGTGGTTTCCAGGTTTTCAGCCTGGGGGAGCTGCGTAAAATCAGCGAAGCGGGGGTGCATTTTCGCTCGCCAGTCAATGGTGATGCCTGTTTCCTGACGCCGGAGCTGTCGATGCAGATCCAGCGCGTGTTGAATGCCGATGTTGTCATGATATTCGATGAATGTACGCCCTACCCGGTTGATCTGCCCATTGCACAAGTCTCGATGCAGCTGAGCTTGCGCTGGGCAGAACGCTCGAAAATCGCGCATGCGGGCAATCCAAATGCGTTGTTTGGTATCGTACAGGGTGGTATGTTCGAATCCTTGCGCGATCAGTCTGTGCGAGGTCTGCGGGATATCGGTTTCGATGGCTACGCAATTGGTGGACTTTCAGTCGGGGAACCCAAGGACGATATGATGCGCATCCTGGCGCATACTGCCCCGCAATTGCCGGATGACAAACCGCGTTATCTGATGGGCGTTGGCACGCCTGCAGATATCGTCCACGCCGTTGCGCAAGGGATCGATATGTTCGACTGTGTTCTGCCCACTCGTAATGCGCGTAATGGCTGGCTCTATACCCGCCATGGCATACTCAAGCTACGTAACCGCCAATACCGGCTGGATGCCTCGCCACCGGATGAAACCTGTGGGTGCTATACCTGCCAACATTTTACCCGTGCTTATCTGCATCACCTGCAGCGTACCAATGAAATGCTGGGCGCGCGGCTGAACTCGCTGCACAATCTGCATTATTACCAGTATTTGATGGCAACGATACGTCAGTCGATTGAAGATGGTAATTTTGCAACTCTGGCAGAGCAACTTCTCTCCACGTAAACTGGCAAAGTGGCGCTTTGCTGAAAGTCACATGTTAGAATGCGGCCTGTTACGGTTAATTTTTGAGGAGCCCCCTAATGTTTATATCTGAAGCTTACGCACAAGCTGCCGGTGCTGCCCAGGCAGAGCCCACATTCATGAGTTTCTTGCCACTGATCGGCATTGTGGTTATTTTTTACTTCTTGCTGATCCGTCCGCAGGCCAAGCGCGCCAAGGAACAAAAGGTCATGCGGGATACCTTGCAAAAAGGAGATGAAATTATTATCAGCGGAGGCGAGCTTGGGCGGGTCATCAGTGTGGGTGAACACTACATTACGATGGAACTGGCGCCTAATATTGAAATAACGGTGCTCAAGTCCTCGATACAAACGCTGCTGCCTAAGGGCACACTCAAAAATATCGATACCGGAAAAACTGGTCGAGCTTTGAAACAGGGTAAACAACAAAAGGCAAACGGATCGCGTCAGGAAGAAACAGCATCAGAAAACGATCAGGAAGCCGTCACTCAGCCCGAAGCAATAGATAAAGCGCCTGGAACCGATAATACTGCTGCTGAAACAGCTGCTGATAGCGAAAAAAAATAAGCTGACTGAAATTCCTCGTGATACTGATCCTGTCGCTTTATAACCGGCAGGATTCACTTTTGCTCATACTCTGGTTACCATGAATCGTTATCCCCTCTGGAAATATCTGATCATTGCTGTTTCGCTCGTTTTTGGGCTGCTCTATACATTGCCCAACTTTTTTGGGGAATCTCCCGCAATCCAGGTTTCGCCCTTACGTGCGGGTGCCACGCTGGATGCCTCCCTGTTACAGCGAGTCGAGCAATTACTGGGCAAGCATCAACTTGCTTTCAATGGCAGTCTGCTGGAACCCGGTGGAATTAAAATCCGTTTTGCCGATACCGACACCCAGATGAAAGCCAGAGATTTGCTGGAAACTGAAATGGGCAGGGAGTTTATTGTTGCGCTCAATCTATTACCGAATTCACCGCAATGGATGAGTCGTTTAGGCGCCTTACCGATGTATCTCGGCCTGGATTTGCGGGGTGGTGTTCACTTTATGCTGCAGGTGGACATGGTGGGGGCGCTGTCAAAATCTCTGGATCGATATAGCGCGGATATTCGCAACAGCCTGCGTGAATTACGTATTCCCTCCGCTGGCGTGGAGCGTGAGGAGTCGCGCCTGTTGATCAAATTCCGCGATGCTGCCGCGCGCGAAAAGGCTGTGGTCGAGCTGGCTAGAAATTTTACTGATCTGGAGTTACGTGAAATTGATCATGCGAGTGGCCTGGGTTTACTGGCCACCATTAAGCCTGAAGCGCATACCCGTATGCAGCGTTTTGCGTTACAGCAAAATATTACGACCCTGCGCAATCGTGTCAATGAATTGGGTGTGGCGGAACCGATTATTCAGCAGGTGGGCGTTGATCGGGTCATTGTGCAACTGCCGGGAGTGCAGGACACAGCCAAAGCAAAAGATATTCTCGGACGTACCGCTACGCTGGAAGTCCGCATGGTTGATGATGACAGCAATCTCGAAGCTGCGGTGTTGTCCGGGCAGCCGCCCGCAGGGACCGAGCTCTTCACGGAACGAGGCGGTGATCCATTACTGGTCAAGAAGCAGGTTTTACTGACGGGTGATCGTATCACCGATGCCCAGCCGGGTTTTGATCAGGATAATCAGCCTGCTGTGCATGTCACGCTGGATAATAATGGTGCACGCATTTTTAAGGACTTGACACGCAATAACGTGGGTAAGCGTATGGCTATCCTGCTGGTCGAGAAAAATCAGAACGAGGTAATTACCGCGCCGGTTATTCGTGAAGAAATTGGTGGAGGACGTGTGCAGATCAGCGGCAGAATGAGCAGCGTTGAGGCGCGTGATGTCTCACTGTTGTTGCGTGCTGGAGCGCTGGCTGCGCCAATGGAAATCATTGAGGAGCGCACCGTTGGCCCCAGTCTGGGAGCTGAAAATATTGCACGGGGGTTCAATTCAACCCTGTGGGGTTTTATTGCAGTGGCGTTGTTCATCATGATTTACTACCTTGCTTTTGGAATGATTTCCGTGACGGCACTGTCAGTTAATCTACTTTTGTTGATAGGATTGTTGTCAATTTTACAGGCAACGCTCACTTTGCCTGGCATGGCGGCAATTGCGTTAACTGTTGGTATGGCGATTGATGCCAATGTGCTGATCAATGAGCGTATTCGGGATGAAATCCGTAATGGCGCACCACCACAGGCGGCTATTCACGCCGGCTATGATCGCGCAATTGGCACCATTCTGGATTCAAACATTACTACGCTGATTGCTGGTATTGCATTGTTTTCGTTCGGTTCTGGGCCGGTAAAAGGTTTTGCGGTAGTGCTGTGTCTGGGGATTCTGACATCAGTTTTCAGCGCCGTTATGGTCTCACGTGGCCTGGTTAATCTGTTCTATGGCAACCGCAAACTCGACAGAGTACCCATTGGCTCGATCTGGAAGCCAAGCCGCAAGCCGCGTTAAATATTAGTATTGGAGTAACTATGGATTTTTTCAGATTTGAGCGTGATATTCCTTTCATGCGCTGGGGCAAGTTTTCGCTGGTATTGTCACTGGTCATATCTATACTGTCGGTTTATTTTATTGTTAGCAAGGGACTGAATCTGGGTGTGGATTTTACAGGTGGAACCGTCATGGAAATCAGCTATGACAAGACTGCTGATCTGGCGCAAATACGCCAGACACTGGCTGAAAAAGGCATTACGGACGCAACGGTACAAAACTTTGGTACCTCGCGTGATGTTCTGATCAGATTGCCGGTTAAGCATGAGTTCTCGGGCGGCGACCTATCTGAGGTTGTTATGAATGCGTTGAAACAGCATGATGCGACTGTGGAAATGCAGCGCGTGGAGTTTGTTGGTCCGCAAGTGGGACAGGAATTGCTGGAAAATGGCGCACTGGCGCTATTGTTTGTTTCGTTGGGTATTGTTGCTTATCTGGCCGTGCGCTTTGAATGGAAATTTGGTGTAGCGGGTATTACGGCCAATCTGCATGACGTCATTGTAATTCTCGGATGTTTTGCCTTCTTTCAATGGGAGTTTTCTCTGACGGTGCTGGCTGCGGTGTTGGCAGTGCTGGGTTATTCGGTAAATGAGTCCGTGGTTATTTTCGACCGTATCCGGGAAAATTTCCGTAAATTGCGTAAAGCTGACCTCACTCGAGTGATCGACAATGCGATCACTCTGACCATGTCACGTACGATTATCACCCATGGCAGTACGCAGATGGTAGTGGTCTCGATGCTGTTGTTCGGTGGCGAGGTGCTGTACTATTTTGCGCTGGCGCTCACTATCGGTATTCTGTTTGGTATTTACTCCTCACTCATGGTGGCGAGTCCTATTCTGATTCTGCTGGGCGTAAAACGTGAAGATCTGATCAAGCCAGAACGCAAGCAGCAGGAAGAGGCCGTTCCCTGAACAGCATGATGATGACGTTCTGGGTTTGTGATGTTTGCTGATCTGTTGAGCTGGATCGTTCAAATCGTGGGTAGTCTTGGCTACCCCGGTATTTTCGTTCTGATGTTTCTGGAGTCCAGTTTTTTTCCATTTCCAAGTGAAGTGGTAATGGTGCCAGCTGGATATCTGGCTTATCAAGGCGAAATGAATTTAGCGGTTGTTGTTATATTCGGAATACTTGGCAGCCTGGCAGGGGCATTATTCAATTACTATTTAGCTGTCAGAATGGGACGGCCATTGCTGTTGCGTTACGGACAATATGTTATGTTCAACGAATCTTCTCTGCAGAAAATGGAACATTTTTTTGTACGCCATGGCCATATCTCGACTTTTACTGGGCGCTTGATTCCCGGTGTGCGTCAATATATTTCGCTTCCTGCTGGTCTGGCGCGAATGAATCTGCCGCTGTTCTGTTTTTATACGAGTCTGGGAGCCGGTATCTGGGTGTTGATTCTGGCGGTGCTCGGTTATTACATTGGCGGCAATGAAGCCATGGTCAAAACTTATTTGCGGGAAATCGTGCTTTATTTGTTACTGGCCTGCGTATTGGGGCTGGTTGCTTACTGGTATTTCAATCACAGAAAAAAATACTGAACATGGCTGGACTGAATTCCCAAACACCTATTCCGACAGCATTCAAATTACATCGTCGCTCTGGAATACTGGATGTGACCTTCAACGATGGCAAGGCTTTCAGTTTTTCCTGTGAGTTTCTGCGTGTATACTCGCCATCGGCAGAGGTGCGAGGCCATGGACCAGGGCAGGAAGTTCTACAACTCGGCAAAAAGGATGTCTCTATTGTGCACATCGAGCCAGTTGGAAACTATGCAGTTCGTCTCGATTTTTCTGATGGCCATAACACTGGCCTTTATTCCTGGGATCTGCTCTATGACTATGGGCTGAAACAGGAGGCAATGTGGCAGCACTATCTGCAACGTATTGAATTATCCGGCGGTAGCCGAAGCATAACGATCTGAACAGGACATTACGGATGACTCATACCACCCATTTTGGCTTTACTACCATCAATGAAACCGAGAAGGTGCGCAAGGTGGCGCAAGTCTTTGATTCGGTTGCTTCACGTTACAATCTGATGAATGATCTTATGTCGATGGGTATGCATCGATTGTGGAAGCGATTTGCTATTGAAGCCAGTGGAGTAAGAGAAGGCGATAAGGTGCTGGATATTGCGGGTGGCACAGCTGATTTAACTAAACTTTTCCTGGATAAAGTAGGAGAGTGCGGGGAGGTCTGGTTGACGGATATTAACAACTCCATGTTGTCAATTGGCCGTGACCGCCTGCTCAATGAAGGTCAGGAAGTGCCGGTTGCACAGTGTAACGCGGAGAAACTGCCTTTTCCCGATAACCATTTCGATCGAGTCTGTGTGGCATTTGGTCTGAGAAACATGACGCACAAAGACCGGGCTCTCCGGGAAATGTATCGGGTTTTATCGCCAGGTGGCTCATTAAGTGTGCTGGAATTCTCCAAAATCTGGAAACCGTTGCAGCCACTTTATGATACGTATTCATTCAAGGCATTGCCCGTTATGGGCAAGCTGGTTGCCAGTGATGATGGCAGCTATCGTTATCTGGCGGAGTCCATTCGTATGCACCCCACGCAGGAAGAATTGAAGGAGATGATGCAGCAGGCAGGCTTTGAACGGGTGGAATACTTCAATCTCACTGCAGGTGTGGTGGCGCTGCATCGTGGTTATAAATTTTAGTTAGCTTGCTGATGGTTGTTTTCAGGCAGTGGCGGTGTAGTCAGCGTATTGTCTACTTCCAGTAGTTTCATAACATTATCGGTTGACAGGCGCAGTAGTTCACCGATTGCACGATAGTCATCCGGCAATGCCGCATTATCCCAGCCATGAGCTGCGTGACGTGCGAGATTAACCGCCAGCAATACATTACGCACACGTGAATGGCCGGAACAGGAGTCATTTAACAAAGTAACCAGCAGTTCGGGTAATTGCCATGCAATGACAAGCTTCGATTGCAGCTCATTAATCGCAAACCCCAGTACTTTTTCCTGCGCGTGGTGACTGCGCAAGGTTTCATCCTGTTGCTGTAATGCCGTAATTGCAAGCATTTTGTCGGGAGCGTAACACCACAGCAATAGCTCGGTCACATCATGGAGCAAGGCTGCTGTACGAATTTCCTCGAAATGAATGTCGTGCAACCGCACTGCCCATTCGAAAGCATAATTAGCGGCGACATGAGCACGGTGCGTGCGGTGCAAAAGCTTCACCAGCGCGCTGGAATGGGCATGGAGTAAAATTTCTACTTGTGATTCGGTAGCAATCTGATCGAGCGCATTTTCCACCCCCAGCATGATTAGCGCCTGCTCAGCCTGCATAACCTCATGGGCTTGACGCTGATGCTTATGTTGTTGTAAATGCCGCAATAGCTTAACCGTCATCAGTGGATCCTGCTTGATGATCTGAGCAACAGCACGTGCGCCGGGACAGATATTCTCACTGCGTAACCGAGCCAGATGATTGCTGGTTCTTCGTAATACGGGAATATCGGCGTGGCCAAGAAACTCAACCCACTGCGTAAGATTAGCGGGCAGACTGGTTTGCATAATTTACCTGTAGTTATTAAGTATTAGGTGAAAGTGTCATGCAGACTGTTTCGGCAGGTTGCTAGAATAGTTTAAGGGCATCTCTAAAAATCGGTATTTCCAGCACATCGTGATTTATAAAAAATATCTCCTTACCTATCAACTCTATGCTGCGTCAATATTTTTTGCTCTTGCCTCGTCTTGTTTAACCCCCTGAATTTTTAGAGATGTCCTTAATATGGCAGGGTAATCACGCTTAAATTATTCCAATAATCCGATATAAATAGATTAAAGCTGCAGATGTTATCTGCGAAAGACAATCCGGCTGGTTGATGCCGGATTGTCTTTTTTGATCGTCCGATTTCTGATTAACTTCAGAAAGGTTGTGGTTGCGGTGTTGCGTTATTGGATGGCGGCAGAATTGGCAAATTAAACTCTGGTTGTTTGCCCGTCAAGGTTTTCAGGAACGCAACAATGCTCGCAATTTCTTTCTGGTTAAAATCACGATCAAGTTGAATTTTACCCATGATCTCAACTGCTTTTTCCAGCGTAGCTGCTTCGCCGTCGTGGAAATACGGATAAGTCAGCTCAACGTTGCGTAAGGTAGGAACTTTAAATACGTATTTGTCCTGTTCCTTGCCAGTTACATCCATCCGCCCAACTGCTGGATTCTTGGTTATGTAAGGATGAATTACCCCCATTTTTTGATAAGAAGTTCCGCCAACTGCTGGTCCACTATGACATTGGGTGCAGCCACTACTTTTAAATAGTTCATAACCTTCGAGTTCCTGCTGATTCAATGCGCTTTTATCGCCTTCCAGCCATTGATCAAATCTGGAGCCAGGAGTGACCAGCGTTTCTTCAAATGCAGCAATGGCGGTGGTAATTCGGTCAATATTAACCACATCCGTTCCAAACGCCTGTTTGAATTGAGCTACGTATTGCGGCATTGACGCAACCACTTTTACGGCTATTTCATGAGTGGATGCCATTTCTCCCGGGTTGGCAATGGGTCCACCTGCCTGTTCTTTTAAATCTTTGGCGCGTCCATCCCAGAACTGAGCAAGATTCATGCTTGAATTCAGGACGGTTGGTGCATTTATCGGACCCTGCTGCCACTTGTGACCGATTGAAGTTTTAATATTATCCGTTCCACCCATACCCAGGTTATGGCAGGAATTACAGGAAATAAACCCTGATTTGGAAAGTCTTGGATCAAAAAACAGCATTTTGCCGAGTTCTGCAATTTCCGGTTTTTCTGGCACTACCGCCTTGATGGGTTGAATGGGTTCGTTGGCAGCGGATACATAAGCTGGTACAAGCATTACACCTGCAAGTAATGACATGGTTAACATCTGTTTTATCATAATTTCTCTCCTAGTCTAGTTATATCGGCTGTTATGGCGCAGCCGGTCACGCTTTGCAAGAACAAAACTTACAACTTACCTGCTGGTTTTGATAGGGTTTATTGAATAATCAGGACTCTGCTTATCAAAATCTCTATAGGCAGCATCATTTCCAAGGACGACCCCATCTCCCAACAGACGCGATAGTTCTATCAGCGCTTCACGGTAAACCTGTCGTTTGAATTCGACTACAGAATCAAGCTCTACCCAGTACTGATTCCAGCGCCAGGCATCGAACTCGGGGTGAGCACAAGTACGGAGTGATACATCGCTATCGCATCCCAGTAAGCGTAACAAAAACCAAATTTGTTTCTGTCCCTTGTAATTGGTGCGCCAGTCCCGACGTGTCCAGCAAGAAGGTACTTCGTAACGGAGCCACTCGCGTGTTCTGCCCAAAACCTTTACATGCGGCGGTTGCAAGCCCGTTTCTTCGGCCAGCTCGCGGTACATGGCCTGCGTCGGCGTTTCGCCTGATTTGATACCACCCTGTGGAAACTGCCAGGATTCATGCCGGATGCGTTTTCCCCAAAAAACCTGATTTTCTTTATTTAGCAGAACGATGCCAACATTTGCTCTATATCCGTTACGGTCTATCATTTTGTTCACCCGATATCCTATATCAGATAATATTTTTATCTGTGATTTTATACCATTATATCAATTACCTCACATTCCGCCCCTCTCTATCCGCACGCCGATTCATGGCCCAGCCTGTGGTTAACCCTGAAATCGAAGGAAATATGGAAAATTGCCCCGGAGAACCAGGTGAATGCGCGTTGATATGGGTTGTTTCGCTGTAAAATCACATTCTTTCTACTATGATAATGGAATCCTGTCATGCGTGTTTCGCAATTCTTTCTTTCAACTCTCAAGGAAGCACCAGCCGAGGCGGAACTAATCAGCCACAATTATATGTTGCGTGCCGGCCTGATCAAGCGGCTGGGCAGTGGCTTATACACATGGATGCCACTTGGGCTGAGAATTTTGCGCAAGATCGAGCAAATTATTCGTGAAGAAATGAATCGTAGCGGCGCACTGGAGTTGCTGATGCCAGCAGTCCAACCTGCAGAGCTGTGGCAAGAAAGTGGACGTTGGGATGTTTTTGGTCCGCAGATGCTGAAAATGCAGGATCGACACCAACATGACTTTTGTTTCGGACCAACCCATGAAGAAGTGATTGTGGATATTGCGCGTCGTGAGATTAAAAGCTACCGTCAATTACCGCGCAATTTTTATCAGATACAAACGAAATTCCGCGATGAAATCCGTCCGCGTTTTGGCGTTATGCGCGCACGCGAATTTATCATGAAAGATGCCTACTCCTTTCACGCGGATTTTGCCAGTCTTGAGCAAACTTACGCACTCATGCAAGCCACCTATAGTCAGATTTTTACCCGGCTTGGTTTGAAGTTCAGGGTGGTTGCAGCAGACACAGGCGCAATGGGTGGCAGCGCTTCGCATGAATACCATGTGCTGGCAGATTCAGGCGAGGATGCAATCGCCTATTGCCCGGATTCCGACTATGCAGCCAATATCGAGTTGGCAGCTGCACTGCCCCCACAACCTTTTCGTCAGCCTGCCGTCACTGGGCACATGCAGAAAGTAGCAACGCCCAATCGTAAATCCTGCACAGATGTTGCACAATTTCTAACAGTTTCTGTTGCGCAAACGCTCAAATCGCTGGCGATTATTGCTGGTGGCAAATTTTATTTGCTACTGCTGCGCGGCGATCATCAGCTCAATGAAATCAAGATACGCAAGCTGCCTTTTCTCGCGGATTTCGAATTTGCCAGCGATGAACGCATTATTCAGGAACTGGGTTGTCCGCCGGGGTACCTCGGCCCGATCAATGTTGGTGTTGAAATTATTGCTGATTCTGCTGTAACGGTGATGCAGAATTTTACCTGCGGTGCTAACGAAGAAGGCCATCATTTCACATCAGTCAATTTCGGACGTGATCTTGCACTGCCGTCCAAGGTATTCGATATCCGCAACGTGGTAGCCGGCGACCTGTCTCCTGACGGCAAAGGAACGCTGGAAATATGCCGTGGCATCGAAGTTGGGCACGTTTTCCAGCTCCGCACGCGCTACGCAGAAAAAATGAGAGCAACTTTTCTCGATGAATCCGGGCAATCACTGCCGATGGAAATGGGTTGCTATGGTATTGGCGTATCGCGTATCGTCGCTGCTGCAATTGAGCAGAATCACGATGAACGCGGCATTATTTTTCCACTGGCCATCGCGCCTTTCCAGCTTGCCATCATCCCCGTCAACTATCATAAAAGTGAACGGGTTCGGATTGAAGCAGATAAGTTTTATCAATCCTGCCTGGAAGCGGGAATCGATGCGTTGCTGGATGACCGTGAAGAACGCCCTGGAGTCATGTTTTCCGACCAGGAATTAATCGGTATTCCACACCGTGTTGTGGTTGGTGAACGCAGTCTGCGTGAGTACAAACTGGAATACCAGGGACGCCGGGATGAATGCTCCCGCCTGCTGCCACTGACGGAAGCCTTGGCATTCATCGCTGGCATGATCAACCAACAGCAATGAACCTGCAAGACAAATGAATTAATACTGACAAATACAAATTTTGTATATGTGGTTCCGGGTAATGGCTGGTATTAACGCTGGATAGCTGTATCAGCTTTTTCCAATAACCTATCAATGTACGTATAAAAAAACCAGAATCTCCAAATTGAAGATTCTGGTTCAGGGGTGTTATCTGCAGGTTAATTCACGACTATTCTAACCCGACTGCCCAGCCCCCTTTTGTCCAGTCATCATCTTCATTCTTGAAAGCACCAATATAATCAGTTTTCACGAAGAACGAATCATCGGTGGAAGGAGGGGGGCTGTCAGTCAGTGGTGAACCGAAAGCAGGTAGATAATTATTCAGTTGAGGATCTCCCGCAACATTACCCGGTTGCATATCGAACCAATTACTGACATTGAAAGGTAATCCAGCCTGGTCATTAAATGCCTTATTACATTGCACATACGAATTTTCGATAGTCAGTAGACCCGTTAAATTGCCCGGAGGTCCCGAAACTCCATAGGTGGCAGCGTCATCAATGGTCAGGCAGCTTTTGCCATAACCGGTGATGACTGAATTATAAATATTGGCTGCCGTGCCACGTCGCAATACTATTCCGTGGCCATCCCCCCCGGTTTGGGAGCCCCGCATGGTAAAGTTGGCCAGTTGCCCGCGTGAACGTGGCAGGCTATTGTGATTGGATTGATTGTTATCCGCCTCGATTCCAGCATCACCCGTATCCGAGGTTCCCATCACAAGAACGAACTGAGCCTTACCATCCCAACCCGTTTGCCAGTCAAAAGCATCATCATTGTTGCCGGTAGCAATCAGGTGGGTCAGATTAACTGTGCCGCCAAACATTTCAAATCCATCATCCAGGCCCCGGTGGCATTGAACGAAATCGATTGTCGTTCCTGAGCCAACACCCAGCAGTGTTAAACAATTCAGCTCCTCATTCGGGCGAACTTCAAGGCCAGCAAAACGAATGGAGGTATACTTGAGCACGCCGCTACTATCCGTAGGGTTGTTACCCCCAAATTTTTCTAAAAAAATTGCTTCATTAATCTGCTCACAGACGGGCGCACCCTCTGAGCAGCCGTTCACAGGCGCGTTTCCGGCCAGTAGCAACCCACCCCATTCTCCGGGGGCCACTTCATTTGCCCCAGTCATCACAACCGGATGTTGTGGCGTACCAATTGCATAAATTTTAGAACCCCGACGTACCTGCAAAAAATCCAGACCCGAGCGGCCAGAGAGATGTGTGTCGGGCTCGATGGAAAGTGTGGCGCTATTAATATTATCGCCACCGACAGTAACCCCGCCATCCAGTATCCATCTAATATCATTGGTCAGCATGATATCCTGGTTGATGTGACCTCCAATAATGCATGCATTGGGAACATCTGTTATGGGCTGAGCAAAAGCAGGGCAACCCGTAAATGCAACTTCATGATAATGCTTTACCTGAAAACGCAATGGATCAGATTCCGGTATCAATTGCAGAATGGCGTTATATTTTGTGCCACCAATATCTACATTAGGAACATAGACCTGTCCGAAAACAACGTCATAATGAGAACGTTCTGAATCAGGTGTGGAAATCGAGACTGCATCCAGCAATTCCAGCTCAAGATTGCCGTTACCCGCATCGATCACTCTTAATTTGGCACTGTAGGTATCTGCATTAACGTGGGTTCTTCCATTTGGCACATCTACTGCGGCAATATCAACAGTGTTGTCGCCAGGATTATATTGGGCACTGGCTACGACGGCTGAATTATAAAATATTGTACCGCCTAGAATAGCCAGATAAATAGCGGTTTGTTTAAGCAAATTAGACTGATTCATCACAATTGGATCCTTTTACCAGAAAAAATTTCCGAGATTTATTTAAGGACATCTCTAAAAATCCAAGTTTTGCCACCACTCTGAATTTTTGGAGAGATTATTGAGTAAGTCTTCTGCAGACGCCCAAAGTTTACTGGCCTTTTCTCGTGCTAGTTTGACATGTTTATGACTTTATTGTTGCCAGCATCCTTTTGTTTTCATGATGGCATATAAGTCAGCATTTCTTGAGGCAGAAATATAGCATTTTTGCCACGCTATTCTCAAAAACCCAGAACTAATTTAATGGCCGTGCCGCGAAGGCGGCTATACGCTGCGCGCATTCGTGGTCTGATGGAGTGCGATGGTAGTTGTGACAAACAGGCCTGAAGCTAAAATACAGATACAATAAAACAGTCGTGTTGTAAATATAGGGATTCCAACAGAGGCATCGACTCGCAAGAGGTGTCAAACATGACCAGCAACCAGACCGACCATACCAATTTGCCAGCCCAATCGTTCCGCATTGACCGCTCCGGTCTTGACCAGCTGTTCGCTGTACTGAAAGATCGGGGTTACACGCTCGTGGGGCCAACGGTCAGGGATTGTGCCATTGTTTATGATGAGTTGACCGGCACGCAGGATCTGCCGGTTGGGAAGGGTGATCGCCAGGAAGCGGGGACATACCAGTTGATCGACAGAGAAGATACCGCGCTGTTTGGCTATAATCTCGGGCCGCATTCCTGGAAAAAATATCTGTTTCCACCCCGCCAGAAACTGTGGCAAGCCAGAATCACCGATACGGGTCTCGCATTTAGCGAGGCTGATCAATCCACCCCCCCAAAATACGCGTTCATCGGCGTCCGGGCCTGTGAGCTTCATGCGATACAGATCCAGGACAAGGTATTCTCTGGTGATAATCATCGCGATCCTCATTATTGCCGAATACGCGAGCATGCATTTATCGTTGCAGTCAATTGCAGCCAGGCAGCGGCAACCTGTTTTTGTACCTCGATGAACACCGGCCCGGCTGTCAGCGATGGCTTCGACATTGCACTTACTGAAGTCATTGCTGCTGATGCGCATTATTTTATCGCTCAGGCAGGCAGCTCATCCGGGGAAGCCATGCTCGGCCTGATTACGCAACGCTCCGCTGAATCCACTGAAGTGCAAGCCGCCGCGCAGTGCGTGGCCAATGCCACTGCGCAGATGGGGCGACGGCTGGATACGACTGATATTCAGAGCCTGCTGTATCGTAATGCCGACAATCCCCGCTGGGAGGACATTGCCCAGCGCTGCCTGAGCTGCGCCAATTGCACCATGGTCTGCCCCACCTGTTTCTGTTCGAGCGTGGAGGACACGACCGATCTCACCGGCAGCCATGCAGAACGCTGGCGGCGCTGGGATTCGTGCTTCACGCTGGATTTTTCCTACCTGCACGGCGGGCCGGTACGATCTTCCACCAAGGCGCGTTATCGACAATGGATGACGCACAAACTGGCAAGCTGGATCGACCAGTTCGGTGCCTCCGGCTGCGTCGGCTGCGGGCGCTGTGTTACCTGGTGTCCGGTTGGAATCGACATTACCGAGGAAGTGCGGTTGATGCGCGAGAACGACAGCGCAGGCAACGGCAACACGCAAAGGAGTGATCTATGAAATTGATCGCTGATCTCTTGCATGACCACCCTTTTTTTGCGGGATTGTCGCCCGCCTATATCAACCTGCTTGCTGGCTGCGGCAAAAATATCCATTTTGATACGGGTGATTTTCTGATGAAAGAAGGGGAAGATGCTCATACCTTCTATGTCATCCGTAGTGGCAAGGTAGTGGTGGAAGCCTACACACCGGGGTTCGGGCACCAGATCGTCACTCAGGTCAATCATCATGGGGTGGTCGGCTATTCTTGGCTGTTTCCGCCGTATCGTGTCGCATTCGATGTACGTGCCATCGAACCGGTGAGCGCCGTGCAGCTCGATGGCGAGTGCCTGCGGAGCAAGACGGAATCCGACCATGAACTGGGTTATCAATTGATGCAGCGGTTCGCGCAGGTGATGTTGCAGCGCTTGCAGGCAACCCGTCTGCAGATGCTCGACGTTTATCGCAAGGGAAGTTGAGCGTCATGATCGATCCGATGCTGCCCGCTGTTTACAAAGTGGTACGCGTTTCGCAGGATCTGCCCGATACCGCCACGCTGGATCTGGTGCCGGTATCCAACAGCAAACTACCCGCATGCCAACCCGGACAGTTCAACATGTTGTATGCCTTGGGACAAGGAGAGGTGGCGATTTCGATCAGTGGCGACATCGATGAAACCGATTGTGTGCGCCACACCGTCCGCGCGGTGGGGAGCGTTACCCGGGCAGTGGCCGGGATGAAACCAGGCGACCAACTGGGACTGCGCGGGCCTTTTGGGCGCGCCTGGCCGGTTGACAGAATGCGGGGCAAGGATGTCGTGCTGATGGCAGGCGGGCTGGGTCTTGCACCGTTGCGCCCGGTCATTTACCATCTGCTGAATCATCGTGATGCGTATGGACGGATCACGCTTTTCTATGGTACGCGCACCCCGCAGGACAGGTTGTATGCAGAGGAATTTACCCTTTGGCAGCAACGTGGCGATCTCGAAACCGGGGTCACGGTAGACAGCGCCGGGCGCGACTGGCACGGGCATGTGGGCGTTGTGACGACATTGCTCGAAGGCAGGCGCTTTGACGCCAACAACACGATTGCGCTCATTTGCGGGCCAGAAATGATGATGCGTTTTTCAGCCGCCGAGCTCGTGAAACAGGGCGTGCAGCCTGGCAATATTTATGTTTCGATGGAGCGCAACATGAAATGTGCGGTCGGATTTTGCGGCCACTGTCAGTACGGATCCTATTTCATCTGCAAGGATGGGCCGGTATTTGCCCTGCCGCAAGTTGCGCATTTATTCAGAATACGGGAGGTATGACCATGACCCGCCCCAGGCTTGCCGTGTGGAAATTTGCTTCTTGCGATGGCTGCCAGTTGAGTCTGCTCGATTGCGAGGATGAACTGCTTGCGGTCGCCGGGGCAATTGATATTGCCAATTTCGCGGAAGCCAGCCGGGATATCCTGCCCGGCCCCTACGATCTGTCACTGGTGGAGGGGTCGATTACGACTGTGCATGATGCCGAACGCATTCAAGAGGTGCGGCGAATGTCCAAATATCTGGTGACGATCGGCGCCTGCGCCACCGCAGGCGGTATCCAGGCGCTGCGCAATTTTCAGGATGTCAAAGAATTCATGGCGATTGTTTATGCCTCACCCCACTATATCAGCACACTTGCCACCTCGACGCCGATTGCCGATCATGTGCGGGTGGATTTTGAGCTGCGCGGCTGCCCGATCAACAAACATCAGCTGCTGGAAGTTATTATTGCTTTCTTGCATCGCCGCCGCCCGGCAATCAGTGCGCACAGCGTGTGCATCGAATGCAAACTGCGTGGCAATCCCTGCATCATGGTCACTCAGAAAATAGCGTGTCTGGGACCGGTAACGCATGCCGGATGTGGCGCGATTTGCCCATCATACAATCGCGGCTGTTACGGTTGTTATGGTCCGATGGAATCACCCAATACCGAGTCGTTGAGCGCGTGGCTCGAAAAACTGGATGTTGCCGCACCAGATATTGCCAGATTGTTTAGAAGTTACAACGCAGCCGCGCCGGCATTCAGAAAAGCGGGAGATCGCCATGAGTGATGAAAAAACACGAATCATCAAGGTCGATTACCTTGCCAGGGTAGAAGGGGAGGGCGCGCTCTACATCAAAATTCGTGATGGCCGTCTTGAAGACGTCAAGCTGAAAATTTTCGAACCCCCCCGGTTTTTCGAGGCACTGCTGCGCGGCAGACGCTTTACCGATGCCCCCGACATTACCGCGCGCATCTGCGGCATTTGCCCGGTTGCCTACCAGATGAGCGCCGTGCATGCAATGGAAAATTCGCTGGGCATCGAGATCGACGGCGCATTGCGCGAATTGCGGCGGCTTTTGTATTGTGGCGAATGGATTTCCAGCCATACGCTGCATATCTACCTGCTGCATGCGCCGGATTTTCTCGGTTATCCGAGCGCGATCCACATGGCAAAAGATCACAAGGCCATCGTCGAACGCGGATTGCAGCTGAAAAAGGCTGGCAACGAAATCATGCAGTTGGTCGGCGGGCGCGAAGTGCATCCGATCAACGTGCGTGTCGGCGGGTTTTATCGGGTTCCAGCAAAAACGGAGCTCAACGCGCTGCGCGAACCTTTACTTAAGGCGCGCGAGCTGGCGCTGGAAACCGTGCGTTGGACTTCAACCCTGGATTTCCCCGATTTCGAGCAGGATTATTGCTTTGTCGCGCTTCGTCACCCGCACGAATATCCGTTCAACGAAGGCCGCATTGTGTCGAATCAAGGACTGGATATCCCCATCTCCGCGTTCGATGATACGTTTGAAGAAGAGCATGTCGCCTACAGCAACGCGCTGCATTCGGTCATGAAACAGGACAAACGCAACTATTTCGTCGGCCCGATGGCGCGCTATGCCCTCAACCATGATCGTTTGTCCCCCCTTGCACAAGAAGCCGCCCAGGCAGCGGGGCTGGGAACGATCTGTTCCAACCCGTTCAAAAGCATCATCGTTCGAGCAGTAGAAGTGCTGTACGCCTGTGATGAAGCGCTGCGCATTATTGATGCCTATGAACCACCCGCTGTTCCTTTCGCACCTGTCGCGCCCCGTGCCGGAACGGGCTACGGCTGCACCGAAGCACCTCGCGGGCTGTTGTATCACCGCTATACTCTCGATGACAACGGCGATATTCTTGATGCCGTGATTATCCCGCCGACCTCGCAGAACCAGAAAACAATCGAAGTTGATTTGCAGCATTTCGTTGCAAAATACCTGTATCTTGACGATGAACATCTGCAATGGCAGTGCGAACAGGCCATTCGTAACTATGACCCCTGCATTTCATGTGCAACGCACTTTCTGAAACTCGATGTGAAACGGGTAACGGCTTGCGGCTGATCGTCGGCATTGGCAACCGCCACCGTGGCGATGATGCCATCGGCTGCATCCTGGCCGAACGACTCGGAGAGCAGCGTAACCCGGAATATCGCATCATCACCCACGATGGGGAACCGGCTTCCCTAATGGCGCAGTGGGCGGGCTGTGATGAGGTCATCCTCCTGGATGCCGTTCGCTCCGGCAGGCAACCCGGCACACTTATCAAGCTTGATCTGGTCAGCGAACGCTTGCCACAAACCTTTTTTCACTGCTCCACCCATGCATTTGGTATTACGGAAGCCGTCGAACTTTCGCGAGCAATGGGCACATTGCCGAAAAAACTCGTGTTCTACGGTATTGAGGCCCAGACTTTCGATTCTGGCGCTCCGGTATCGGATACCATAGCGCAACAGCTCGATACGATACTCATCACCATCGTCACGGATTTACGCGATAATCATTATGAAAACCAGGGAGCCCCATCCATGCATGAATTTTCACTGATGGCCGATTTACTGCGTAAAATCGAACGCATCGCACAGGAAGCGGGTGGCCAGGAGAAAATTGCTATCACCGCTATCCGCGTCAAACTGGGTGCGCTGTCACACATCAGCGCCGCGCACTTCCGCGAACACTTCGAGATTGCCATCAAGGGAACCGTGGCCGGAGGCGCGCGCCTTGATGTCGAGGAATTGACCGATACCAGCGATCCCCATGCGCAGGAAATCATCCTCGATAGCCTCGAAGTGCAAGATCGTGACAACTGCCGCGCTCACTAGGTGTTGTTACAAATGACAAAACAGGAGAAGCTGCTGGAGGCAACGTGGAAGCATTTCAGTATTTCAATTACCCTTCCCCGCGTAGCGGCTCTCTGGAGTAATAGATGAAGATTGTCATCATCAGCGGTTTGTCTGGTTCGGGTAAAAGCGTTGCGCTCAACGTGCTGGAAGATGCGGGGTATTACTGTGTTGATAATTTACCGGCACCCATGCTGGTTGATCTGGTGTCTTTGTTGCAACAACAGGGCTATGCGCATATCGCCGTAGCGGTCGATATTCGTAGCGGTGACAGCATTACCGCTTTGCCCCGTCAGATTGATGTGCTCGAACGTCAGTCGATTGAAACCAAGCTCGTTTTTTTTAATGCGCGAACCGACATCCTCATTCAACGTTTTTCCGAAACGCGGCGCAGACATCCGCTGACGGATGAAAATATTACGCTTGATGAGGCAATTCGGCGTGAACGTGAGGCATTGGCATCATTGGGGGCACTGGGTCACCATATTGATACCAGTTCACTGCAACCTAATACGCTGCGTATCTTTGTCAAGGAATTCATCACCGACAGCAATCCAACTGCACAGCTGACGCTACTGTTTGAATCATTTGGCTTTAAGTACGGTATTCCACTCGATGCCGATCTGGTGTTTGATGTGCGCTGTATTCCCAATCCGCATTATGATCCCCGCCTGCGGGATTTGACTGGTCAGTCTCCCGAAGTTATTCGTTTTCTGGAGGCACAACCGGAGGTTCCTAAAATGGTGATCGATATTCGTCATTTTCTCGATACCTGGTTGCCGGTATACATGCGTGATAATCGTGTTTATCTGACAGTCGCAATCGGCTGTACCGGCGGTCAGCATCGATCCGTCTATTTTGCTGAAACTCTGGCGGCTTACTTTCGTGATCTCACGCATGTGTTGATACGCCATCGCAGTCTGACTGAGGCGGCTACCGCTCACACTCGTAAATAATCCTTTTTCTCACCTAACCAGCGATCCAGATGTGTCTGCGCTGCCTGCGGATAATCCCGCAGCAGGATATCCGCCGTTTCCCGGGCAATATCGAGTAGACCACCATCGGCTTCCAGATCGGCAAATCGCAGCAGCGGTACCCCGCTTTGACGAGTGCCGAGAAATTCACCTGGACCGCGCAGCAATAAATCCTGACGTGCGATCTCAAATCCATCGGTATATTTATAAATAACCTGTAAACGTTTGCGTGCAAGCTCGGACAACGGGCGCTGAAATAGCAGGATACATACACCCGCATCTGTACCACGGCCAATGCGGCCACGTAACTGATGCAACTGCGACAGCCCCATGCGTTCCGCATGCTCAATTACCATCAGGGAGGCATTAGGCACATCCACGCCAACTTCGATGACTGTCGTGGCGACCAGCAGCTGTATGGTTCCCTGGCTAAAGTCAGTCATGATGGCTGATTTTTCTGTGCTGTCGAGTCTGCCGTGTATCAGTGCTACTTCCAGTTCCGGGAGGGTTTCACGTAGTGTCGCCAAAGTTTGCATCGCGGTTTTGAGCTGTAACACTTCCGATTCTTCTATCAGTGGGCAGACCCAGTAAGCCTGACGTCCTGCATGACAGGCTTCACGAACGCGCGCAAGGACCTCATCTCGTCGGCTGCTATCGATCAATTTGGTTGCTACGGGTGATCGACCTGGCGGCAACTGGTTGATCACCGATACATCCAGATCGGCAAAATAACTCATTGATAAGGTACGTGGAATCGGGGTTGCGCTCATCATGAGCTGATGAGGTACGCCTTCGGTATCGTTGCTGCCTTTCAGACGCAAAGCCAGACGCTGATTCACACCAAAACGGTGTTGCTCATCGATGATGACCAGTCCCAAACGTTTGAATTGAACGGGTGACTGAAATATGGCATGCGTTCCAACTATCAATCCGGCAATTCCTTGTTCAATTTTTTGCAGGGCTGCCTCACGCCGCTGCTTTTTCAGACTTCCGGATAGCCATGCAATTTCTATTTCCAATGGTTTGAACCAACCCATAAATTTCTGCAGGTGCTGCTCAGCGAGAATTTCCGTAGGTGCCATCACCGCTACCTGATAACCATTGGCGATGGATTGCAATGCAGCAATGGCCGCTACTATGGTCTTGCCACTTCCCACATCTCCCTGCAATAAACGTTGCATTGGAAATGACTGGGCGAGGTCGCTACAGATCTCATTCACGACATTTTGTTGCGCAGCAGTCAAGGTAAACGCCAGTAAGTTGAGCAGTTTCTGCTGTAATGCGGGATGCGGTGACAGGGTTGGCGCACGGTGACTGCGGCGTTGATGATAATGCTGGCGCATTGATAATTGCTGGGCGAGCAATTCATCGAATTTAATACGTTTCCAGGCGGGATGAGTGCGGGATTGCAATGCATCCAGCGGCGTGGCGGCAGGAGGATGGTGCAGAAATATGATGCTTTCTGCCAGTTTTGGCAATTGATGTGCTTTCAGAATGACTGATGGCAGAATTTCTACCAATAATTCATTTCGTCTGACGTCAGTCAGCGCTTGTGAGATAAGCCTGGACAGCGTTTGCTGCGCCAGTCCGGTCGTCACCGGATAAACTGGTGTGAGTGTGGTGGGAAGGGCCAGTTTGTCCTGCGCTACCCGATATTTTGGATGAATGATTTCCAGCCCGCCATATCCGGCGCGTACTTCACCCAATACCCTTAAACGTTTGCCGATCGCCCAGCTGGTAACTTGCCCCGAATAAAAACTAAAAAAACGGATGGTGATAGCGCCGCTTGTATCCTGCAACTGGCAGACCAGCTGTCGTCTGGGGCGGGACTGAATTTCCTGCGCAGTGACTACACCTTCAATCTGTGCGATTTGTTCTGCTACCAGCCGGGCAATCGGCAGCAACCGCGTTTCGTCCTCGTATCGCAGCGGCAAGTGCAGTGCCAGATCGAGATTGCTAACCAACCCAAGTTTGCTCAGCTTTTGCTTTAATCCTTTATTGAGCGTATCGAACAAAAAAGCTGAGGATGTCACAAAGCAATAAGCAATAAAAAATTAATGGTAAATCCGTTAGACCTGATCGTTGTTTAATACCATGATTGCATCCATTTCCACCAGCGCATCGCGTGGTAGCGCCAATACGCCGATTGCAGCCCGCGCAGGGTAGGGCTGACTAAAATGCCTGCTCATGGCTTCATTGACTTTTGCAAAATCTGTCAAGTCAATGAGATAGACGTTAAGCTTGACCACATCACTTAAGCTCCCACCGCTTGCCACGGCAACAGCCTTGAGATTAGCGATTACCTGTTCGATTTGCGCATCGATCCCGGATACCATTTTCATCTGAGCCGGATCAAGTCCAATCTGACCAGAGAGGTAGACTGTTTCGCCACCCATCACCTTTACTGCCTGCGAATAAGTTCCGATAGCCTGTGGCGCTTCGCTGGTGGTTACAATTGTTTTGCGCATGCTTATCTCCCAAATATTACGATAGAATGTCAACTACTTACCGCTGCTGGTTTTTCTGCCTATATAAATTTCAACTCAGAATTCATGCAAAAACTCATTATCCAGGGAGGACAGGAGCTTTGTGGAGAGATCCGTATTTCCGGCGCTAAAAATGCGGCTCTGCCCGCAATGTGTGCGTCACTGCTGACTGGCGAAACCATGGTATTGCAAAATATCCCTAATCTGCAGGACGTGGCAACCATGATGGCGCTGCTTGAGCAGATTGGTGTGCGTATTCTAGCAAATGATGAGGGTGATATCGCATTTTCGGCCACTACGGTTATCAATCCAACCGCACCTTATGAGATGGTTAAAACCATGCGGGCGGCTATTCTGGTGTTGGGTCCCCTGTTGGCGCGCACTGGACAGGCGCACATCTCACTACCGGGTGGTTGCGCAATTGGCTTGCGTCCGGTAGACCAGCATATCAAGGGATTGCAGGCGATGGGAGCTGAAATCAGCATTGAACAGGGATACATCCAAGCGCGCGCTGATCGTCTGACAGGTGCGCGTATCATTATGGATATTGTTACTGTTACGGGCACAGAGAATTTGATGATGGCGGCTACCCTGGCGCACGGCATAACGATCCTCGAAAATGCCGCGCGTGAACCAGAAGTGATCGACCTTGCCAATTGCCTGATCAGCATGGGTGCAAAAATACAAGGTGCGGGTAGTGACATTATCACCATTGAAGGCGTGGAAAGACTGCACGGCGGATTGCATGTGGTTATGCCTGATCGGATCGAAACGGGAACCTTCCTGACTGCAGTAACGGCTTGTGGTGGTGAAGTTCACCTGATGCATACCCGCGCTAATTTGCTGGATGCCGTTCTGGATAAACTTGTTGAAGCGGGTGCCAGTATTGATGCTGGTGAGAACTGGATTCATCTCAGCATGAGTCGTCGGCCGCGCGCCGTCAGTCTGCGCACGGCTCCGTACCCCGCCTTTCCTACTGATATGCAGGCGCAATTCATGGCGATGAATACGATTGCTGAAGGGACAGCTGTAATAACAGAAACTATTTTCGAGAATCGTTTCATGCATGTCCAGGAGTTGCAACGACTTAATGCCAATATTCATGTCGAAGGTAATACCGCCATTGTTTCCGGAGTTGCTGGACTGGGTGGCGCCAAGGTGATGGCAACCGACCTGCGTGCATCTGCCTGCCTGGTGATTGCGGGCCTGATTGCGTCAGGAGAAACCGAGATCAGCCGAATTTATCATTTGGATCGCGGTTATGAGCAGATTGAAACCAAACTGGAGCGACTTGGCGCAAATATTACTCGTATAAGGGAAGGATGAAGGGAGTAATAAAAGGTTGAGGATGAAAAAAGCCCCCGGTTAAGCCGGAGGCTTTCAGGTAATTAAACCAGTCAGTCTTTCAGCAATGAAGGGGGGTTGTAGGTTATTACCACGGTTCCCAAGCGGGAATTTAGTCCCATCACCGGTACGACCAGCATTTTTCTACCTTTGCTATCTGATGTCATGGTGACTTTGCGTTGATTCAGCACTTCTTTTGGATATGTTTTTGCGGCGGCTTCATCTTCCAGTCTTTTATCGGTTGATACCAGCAGTTTGCCTTCTTCACTGATCAGCACAACCCGTTCTGTATCCTTGGTTTTGACGAGTTCGGTCAGGTATTGATCAATTTGATCCAGGTTATTGCGTAGCAATTCACCGCGTACTGCCCAGGCAAGTACTTGTCCGAAGCGCTCTTCTTCATTCTTGTATTGACTATCAGCATATTCACGAGCTTTTTTCATCAAATCGTTACGTTCCAGCTCAAGCTGTTGAGCAAGCTGGGCTTGTCCTTTTTCCAAACGAGAATCAGCTTGATTGACGGCAATCTGTTTCCAGATAAACATGAGTAACAGCACTGCTACAAATGCCAGAAGTGACCAGGAGGGCAATTGTTTTTGTTGGAGTTCGGCGAGAGGTGCGCATTTCTTGGTCAGAATATTCCATAGCGAAGCAGGCTTGCTCCATTCAATCTTATCCTTGGACTGATCGCCCCCATTTTGCGTGTATTGATCTGACATAAAATTTAGCTCCTTAAATAAATGAATGAGTGCCACAAGTGAAAACGGCTAATTATCCATCATTCCCTTTCAAAGGGAAAGCATGGTAATAAACATTCAGGGAATTTCTTGTAACAAGTGTTGCATATTCAGCAAATTGTGTCCGGAAGAGAATAACTTTCCCGGTAAAATAGCGGTCTTTTATCTAAAAGACAACGCGCAGTGGAACAAGACAAAAAAAAATGGTCAGGTCGCTTCAACGAACCCGTTTCAGAATTGGTGGCGAGATACACTGCTTCGGTAGGGTTTGATTACAAGCTGGCTGAATACGATATCCATGGGTCGCTTGCCCATGCGCATATGCTGGCTGCGGCTGGCATTATTGGCAGTAATGATCTTGCCGCTATTGAGCGCGGCCTGGAGCAGATTCGTGATGAAATCCGCAACCATCAGTTTGACTGGCAGATTGAGCGCGAGGACGTGCACCTCAATATCGAACATCGACTTACTGCGCTGGTGGGTGATGCTGGCAAGAGGCTGCATACTGCCCGCTCGCGCAACGATCAGGTCGCAACCGATATTCGCTTGTATCTGCGTGCCGCCAGCGATGAAATTATCAGTCTGATACGGGTATTACAACGGGCGTTGCTGGAGCTGGCCGAACAGCACGCTGACACCATCATGCCGGGTTTTACCCATCTGCAGGTTGCGCAACCTGTTACTTTTGGTCACCATCTGCTGGCATATTTTGAAATGCTGCAACGCGATGTGCAGCGTCTGCAGGACAGCAGACGGCGTATCAACCAGCTGCCACTGGGGGCGGCGGCGCTTGCGGGTACCAGTTATCCGATCGATCGCGAAGCCGTTGCGCGGGAACTCGGGTTTGACGGAATATGCCGGAATTCGCTTGATGCGGTTTCTGACCGGGATTTTGCCATTGAATTTTGTGCCTGCGCTGCGCTTATCATGACGCATTTGTCACGTTTCTCGGAAGAGCTGATCCTGTGGATGAGCCCTTCATTTGGCTTCATTGAACTGGCTGACCGTTTCTGCACCGGTTCATCGATCATGCCGCAGAAGAAAAACCCTGATGTGCCGGAGCTGGTTCGGGGTAAAACCGGTCGGATCAATGGCCATCTGGTGGCATTACTGACATTGATGAAATCGCAGCCATTGGCGTATAACAAGGATAATCAGGAGGACAAGGAGCCGCTGTTTGATACTGTCGATACGCTGAGGGATACCTTGCGTATTTACGCTGACATGATGACAGGCGTACAGGTCAATCAGGCCGCAATGCGTCAGGCGGCGTTACGTGGGCACGCCACGGCAACCGATCTTGCCGATTATCTGGTCAGAAAAGGCATGCCGTTTCGTGATGCGCACGAAATCGTGGCAAACGTGGTTCGTGCCGCTGAAAGCAAACAGTGTGACCTCAGTACGCTTTCATTGCCGGAGTTAAAACAATTCTCGGCCATCATCGAAGCTGACGTTTTTGCCATTCTGACTCTGGAAGGTTCGCTGCAGAGCCGCAATCATCCAGGCGGCACGGCACCTGACCAGGTTCGCCAGGCAATCATGCAGGCAAGAAAACTGGTGGCCGAATGATGTTGCCATGCCGCGCGCGCCGAGTCTTTCATTAACGGAGCCCCCCTGGCCAGGGATTGCGGCCCGGCTGGCAGAAGAAGTTGAACCGGAATTTTTAGCTAAACGCATCGTATCTATTGGTGGGGGGTGTATCAGTCAAGCCTTCTGTTTTGAGGGTAGTCAGCAACGTTTCTTTATCAAAGTTAACTCCGCCAATTGCCTGCCCCTGTTTTCCAGCGAAAGCGCGGGGTTGGATGAAATCAGGCAATCCGCAACGCTGCGCGTGCCACGACCATTATGTTATGGTATTGAGCGGGATCATGCCTGGTTTGCGCTTGAATTTATTCCGTTACAAAATCATGGAAATCAGATAACACTGGGCACTGCGCTTGCCAGCATGCACCGCCACACTGCCGACCAGTTTGGCTGGAAGCATGACAATACGATTGGCGCAACCTTGCAGAAAAATACCCCGTCTCTTGACTGGATTGCATTCTGGCGAGAGCATCGCCTGAATTTTCAGCTCAGACTGGCTCAAAAAAATGGCTATGGTGGTCATCTGCAGCGACTCGGGGAACGGTTAATGCAGGATGTGGCGGATTTCTTTGATACGACACCAGTTGCCTCCCTGCTGCATGGTGATTTATGGAGCGGTAACTATGCTTTTGACGATGGGGGTCAGCCGGTAGTATTCGACCCTGCCGTTTATTACGGTGATCGTGAAGCTGATCTGGCCATGACCGAACTGTTTGGAGGGTTTTCAGCCGATTTTTATGCTGCCTACCAGGCGGCCTGGCCTTTGGATGGTGGTTATCGCGTGCGCAAGCAACTCTATAATCTGTATCATATCCTCAATCACCTCAATTTATTTGGAGGGCATTATCTGCATCAGGCAGAAGTGACCATGAGCGAGTTGCTGGCCGAAATACACTGATCTCTCGTCATCCGACAACAAGAACACCGCAATCTTCAAAAAGGTGCAGAATTGCGGATTTTCTGTCAACTAACCTATAAGGAACGTTAAATATGAGCGAAGCCAATGTCATCAGGCATCTTGCCAATCTTGAGAAACACCTGGCTGAAGAGCATCCGGATAATCCGGTGCTGGCCAAGGCTGTTCACAGTTTCAGAAAACTGGATCAGGTCGCACAGGATCTTGGTCTGTTGAACCGGGATGAAACCTATGCAACTTCAGTGACCTGGTGGCCAATGATTGCGGTACTCGGCACTTTTTCATCCGGAAAATCAACCTTCATCAATTCTTATCTGGACCTGCATCTGCAACGAACCGGCAATCAGGCCGTCGATGACAAGTTTACGGTCGTATGCTATAGCCGTCATGATGAAATCAAGACCTTGCCCGGTGTGGCACTGGATGCGGATCCGCGCTTTCCGTTCTACCAGATTAGCCGCAGTATTGATGAAATTGCCGAGGCTGGTCCGCAGCGTATTGATGCCTACATACAACTCAAGACCTGCCCATCAGAAAAAATTCGTGGCAAAATTCTGATTGATTCGCCAGGGTTTGATGCGGACAGTCAACGTTCTTCTACCCTGCGGTTGACGCAGCACATTATCGATCTTTCTGATCTGGTGCTGGTGTTCTTTGATGCGCGCCATCCGGAGCCTGGTGCCATGCATGACACCCTGGAATATCTGGTTACTTCGACCATCAATCGCCCGGATGCCAACAAATTTCTTTATATTCTCAATCAGATCGACGTCACCGCCAGAGAAGATAATCCTGAGGAAGTGGTCTCGGCCTGGCAGCGTTCACTGGCGCAGTCCGGATTGCTGGCGGGGCGTTTTTACCGGATTTATGATAAAGAAGCCGCGATGCCAATCGAAGACCTTCAAGTACGCGAGCGTTTTGAGAAAAAACGTGAGGAAGATATGACCGACATCTACGCACGAATGCAACAAATTGAAATCGAACGTTCTTATCGTATTGCTGCCATGCTCGAACAGACTGCTGATACCATCGAAAATCAGACGGTCGGTAAGTTGAAAGCCATGCTGGATCAATGGAAAAGCAAGGTGTTCCTGTTTGATGGGATTATCTTCGGCTTACTGCTGGTGCTGGCTGGCACGGCGCTGACCCTGACAGATAGCTGGCATCTCGTGAGGGATTGCGTAAATGGCCTGACCGCCGGTGAAACTTCCTCGGTACTGATGGCCGGACTTTCACTCATCTTCGCCGGTTATATCCATTTCACAATCCGTGGCAGGGTGGCAGGCAGCATGCTGAAAAAAATACCCAATGAATTTGGGCACGACCATAACGCTATCAAACAATTCAGTCAGGCTTTTAGCAAGAGTACCGCAGGCTATCGGCCCCTGTTTTTACAGAAGCCGGCTGGCTGGAATTCCGATAATCGGCGGGTACTGGCGCAGGTAAAAGATGATGCCAACGATTATATCCAGCTCCTGAATGATCAATTTACCGACCCATCTGGACATCAGCAGGATCGTTGATATCACGCTGCCATTAAATGTCTTTGATACGATGGATCTTCTGGTGATAATGGTTGGCGCAATCTGCTGTGCAGACTCCTTGGTGCATGATTTGGATATTTGTCCGGCTCATGCGTCAGGGGGCGTTTATAACGAGTAGTTCCACGGGACGTCGCCGCCCGTTATTACTGCGTTAGGTGTTCGTCCGGCACTTAACCGAAGAAAAAAGGACAAGACATTGGGAAAAAATATGAAAAAATCGGTATTTATATTAATACTGTCAGCAACGCTGCTTGGCGGTTGTGCAACAATTGTTGGGGACAAAATTCAACTTGTTCCAATATCCAGCACCCCAAGTGATGCAACGATACTCATTACTGATGAAAAAGGGATTCAAGTATTTAAGGGCTTAACACCAACAAGTGTTACGCTACAAAAAAGTGATGGCAGTTACTGGGGCAAAAAGAGCTTTACTGTAGAAATTACTAAAGCAGGTTATGAAAAGCAAGTGATCCCAATCACTGCCCGTGCAAACGGATGGTACATTGGTGGAAACTTTATTTTTGGGGGACTCATCGGTTGGTTTATCGTTGATCCACTAAATGGTGCGATGTATACGCTATCCCCTGAACAGATAACATCAACCTTGGATGAAAAAGTAGCTCACAACAATAATACAACTGATGGAAGTATATCTATTGTTTTGATTCAGGATGTGCCGTCAGAACTGCGTCACCAAATGAAGAGAGTGAATTAAAGTACCTAACAATGGCATCGTGTGGGGCTGGCAACCGCGCCGCTTCGCTTTGCGGTTGCCAGCCCCACATGCCAGTAGTTATGTGCAAGGAAAATAGATGAGTCCTACGGTATTCAGAGAGAAGGGATATAGGTTCTTCTTTTTCTCGCGTGAGGAATCACGGATGCACGTGCATGTGGTGTCCGGGGATGGCGAAGCGAAGTTCTGGCTTGAGCCGGAACTCCTGCTTGCGAAAAACTATCGTTACAATCGGCAGCAGTTGGAAGAAATAGAGTCACTTATCGAGGAACACTATCATGAGCTTATCGGCGCATGGAAACATTACTTCGGCGGTTGAAGTAACAAATATTTCCAGTCACGGAATCTGGTTGTTGGTTCATGACCGAGAGCTATTCTTGCCGTACGATGAATTTACTTGGTTCAAGAATCAACCAGTAAAGGTAATTATGAATGTTGAGGAACCCTCACCCGGTCACTTTTATTGGCCTGATATCGATGTGGACCTCACGGAAGAAATTATTGAACATCCAGAACGGTTCCCAAATAAAGCAAAGAGCACATAACGAGTAAGGTTAGATTGTGATCGCGAAGCGAGCCACAATCTGAACCGATTGTTGGACAAGCCCGGTGGGGCTGTCATGATTCTGCTTGTTATGGAAATATCTCTCTGACCGGTGCGGCGCTATCGGGTTCTATTCCGCGTCATACCCAAAATTTCACCGCTAAAAGTTGCCATTGCAGCAACCTGTTCTGCGCAACCTGCCATTCTTGATGCGTTTTCACCTGATTTCACCCTTTCGCAGGGCGAGTGCGCCCCAGCCTGCCAAGTCCGGCAGGTTGGGTACGGACAATCTTCATCACCCCGTCACAACATTTGCAGCGACTCATCGAGCGTGGTTGCGGTGGAGGGAGCACGACACGTTTGATCAGTTGCGCCAGTGGTACCGGAAGTACGGGAACGCGCTGTCCGACTATTGCGAGAACACCAGGGCGAGTATGCGTCGGAGTGGGCAGGGCCGTGGGTCCGATTAGCGTTAGCGTAATCGGAGCTACGCGGGCTGAAAAGGGATACAATGCCCGACATGAACAATATTTCTATTTCCGATATTCTTGAGCTTCCTATACAGGAGCGTATTCGTCTTGTTGAGCTTATTTGGGACAGCGTTGCAGCTGTGCCTGAAGCCGTGAAGGTTTCGCCTGAACTGAAGATTGAGCTCGAAGCACGAATGGCAGAGTTTGAGGCAAACCCGGAAGCTGGTTATTCTTGGGAGCAGGTGAAATCCTGCCTTAAAGATGGCTCATGGCGTTCCGCCTAAAATTTTCTTCGCGGGCGTTGCGTGAAATTGGCGAAGCTCAAGAGTGGTATGAATTGCAAAGCCCTGGTCTCGGTGAAGAGTTCATCGCCGCAATGGAGTTACAGCTAAAGCGGCTAGAACAAGCACCTCTGCTTTATGCTGAGGTAATTCCTGATGTTCGCCGAGCTCTCCTGCCGCGATTCCCTTACGGTTTGTTTTATGCGGTACGGGGCAATCTCATACATATTTTCGCTGTGTTACATGATGCTCGTGATCCGAAACGTTGGTCAAAAAACCGCTAACATGGCGCTGAACCTCGCTTCTTTCAGTCGCTGGGCGCTGCGCGATAAAGCCGCGCAGCGCCGGTTAATGCTACGTTAGGCGATCAATAGCATGGGAATCGTGCCTTACAAAGAAATCCTGAGCGCCATTGCTATTGCCATTGCTCTCACATTCGGAAATTACGGTGAAATTACGGTGACAGTTTGCTAAATACACTTGGCTTATTAAAACTGGTTGCTGAGGGGTGTTTCTCCGCGATAGCGGCTTCGTTCAATTAACTGTAATACTTGAATTAACGGCAATACTTAGATCGCGTCCGGTGGGCGCACTGTGGTGTTGTTCGTCGTCGCCATAGCCAGGCTATGACGCCCCCTTTCGCCTTGCATCCCGCCAGACGCGCCTAATTGCTACCCTTATTTCTTCACGGCTCCTGATAATTCAGGAAAAGTGCAACTAGCTGCTGACGTGGATCCACTTAATGAAGGTGTCCATGGCGGCCCTGGCGCTGGCTGCCTTGGGGTGATTAACCACAAAAACAAAGACGTGACGCCGGTTTTTATTATCCAGCACATAACCGGCAATGGCTGAGACATCTCTTAATGAGCCTGTTTTTAGATGAGACCTGCCGACAACCCCTGTTTTCTTGAGACGATTTCGTGTTGTTCCATCGATACCCATCACTGCCAATGACGACATGAATTCAGGCATGACCGGGGAATGAAATGCGTCTACCAGTAATTTTCCCAAATGACGCGCGCTGATTCTTTCCTTACGTGACAGGCCCGATCCATTTTCTATCACCAGTTCAGGAAAGTTTAGGCGCTTGGTGAATAACCACTGTCGTATTGCCGCGTGCGCAAGATCCATTGAGAGCGACTGATTGCCATTTGTCTGTTTCTCTCCCAGAGACAGATACAGCTGCCTTGCTGCCACATTATTGCTGAATTTGTTGATGCCCCGAATCACGTCGGCGAGTGGCGGGGAGTGAAAAGTCCTGATCGGCATTGTCCCACCAGGAATCTTTTCCCGTCTGACTCTGCCGTTAAAACTGCCACCAGATTGCTGCCAGAAACTCTTGAATAAGCCATGAATATAATGCTCGCTGTCGTGCAGGCTTAGATAATAGGTGTTATGTCCACAATGAAGTGAATAGTTGCCGTTGAATTTCACGGAAGGACGCTTGCTTCCAACTCCGTTTTCCAAAATTTCTGTCCGGATGTGATGACGCCAGTTTCCACAATTTTTTCTGGTTGATTGCATCTGATTATGCAAATCCATTAACTGTAGTTCGGGATCCTCAACAATTCTAATCTGGTCACGCTGTCCATCCGGCATGATATGTAAAGCGGAAGTCCGATAATTAACCAGCAGCGCTTCCGGTAAAACGTTATATGGTTTGTAGCGCTCACCATCAAAGGCGGCGGGGCTGGCAGGCGCCAGGTTGTAATGGCTGTAATCCAATACCAGATCGCCGCTGATTTCACGTAGACCCGTCTGGCGAATCTGGCGCACTAACTGCCAGAAATTTTCCAGATTCAAACTGGGATCGCCATAACCTTTAATAATCAGGTCGCCCTGCAGTCGGTCATCCCGGATATTGCCTTGTGTATAAACCTCCGTCCGCCAGGTATAACCAGAGCCAAGTAATTCGAGGCCGGCATAGGTGGTGACCAGCTTCATCACCGAAGCAGGATTCATGGCTTTATCGGCATTGACTGTCAGTGAGGGTTGGCTGGCATCGACTGGCTGGACAAAAACTGAAATGGCATCCTCCGGTATTCCAGCTTTCTGCAACAGCTGACTGATAGATGCGGGTAAATTGCTTGCGTGTGCCGGTGACAGCAGAGCAGCTATCGTGGCAACAAAGGCGATTTTCAGAATTCTTGTCAATTTTCCATACCTCTTGGCTTGCTGTTTTACGCTAACGCGTTTTGCGACAGATCGAAAATCCATCATCCCACCCCATGCGGTATTGTCCGTCAGCCTTATACCGCTTGGCATCTTTATAAGCGTATGCGCTTTGTTTGGCTGTTTCACAACCATCTATGTATCCTTCCTGGGTCGCCGCCGGATAACCCGTCAGGTTATAGACCGGACGAGCGCTCGGTGGCAAGGGGCCGGCAGGGCGTTGAACAGCAGCCGGATCCGTGGATGGTTTATGAACTGGATAATCCGCTTTCGGATCAGGATAGGGTCGAGTGACACACCCGGTGAGAAGCAGCATTGCTGCGCCAAAAAAAATACGTAACACCACCACATTTGGAGTCCCCATCAAATTCTCGCTACAGTACAGATTGCATTAATTTACCCATTTCAGCTGGATTGCGCGTGACACGAATACCGCATGCTTCCATCACTGCAATTTTTTCCTGTGCTGTCCCCTTGCCGCCCGCTATGATCGCACCTGCATGCCCCATGCGTTTACCTGCGGGTGCGGTCACACCCGCAATGAATCCTACCACCGGCTTACGCATGTGCTGCTTCACCCAGCGCGCGCAATCTTCCTCATCCGATCCGCCAATTTCACCCACCATCAGGACACCTTCGGTTTCATCATCATCATTGAACAACCGCAGTACATCGAGATGCTTTAATCCGTTAATGGCATCACCGCCAATGCCGACACAGGTCGATTGCCCCAAACCAAGTTCACTCAATTGTGCAACAGCTTCGTATGTCAGCGTGCCGGATCGGGATACCACACCAATCCGGCCTTTCCGGTGAATCGCCCCCGGCATGATGCCAATCTTCAATTCATCCGGTGTGATGATGCCCGGACAATTGGGTCCAACCAGCAGGGTTTTTCTGCCCAGCATGCGTGCGCGTGTCCGTAGCATGTCTTTCACCGGAATGCCTTCCGTGATGCAGATCACGAGATCAAGCCCGGCTTCTACCGCTTCATCGATTGCACTCGCCGCAAAAGGAGCGGGTACATAGATGACCGATACGGTCGCACCCGTTGCCTGTTTAGCGGCCTGTACAGTTGCAAACACCGGAATACCTTCAAATTTTTCTCCAGCTTTTTTGGGGTTCACTCCCGCGACGAAACCGTCCCTCCCATAAGCATACTGCAGACACTGCTGGGTATGAAACTGCCCCGTCTTGCCGGTCATACCCTGTGTCATGACGCGTGTATTACGATCGATCAGAATAGCCATCAGTTTATATTCCCCAGTTGTGTCGAGCTTGAGCTTGCGGTCAACTCTACTGCTTGCCTGGCTGCATCTGCCATGTTGCCGACAGAAATTACCGAAAGACCAGATTGTGCCAAAATTTGTTTACCCATTTCGGCGTTAGTACCTGCCAGGCGAACAATCAGTGGGACGGCCAGCTTCACCTCTCGAGCTGCTTGCACGATTCCTTCGGCGATAACATCACATCGCATGATGCCGCCAAAAATATTGACCAGAATAGCTGCAACGTTTGGATGGCGTAACATGATCTTGAAAGCTTCGGTTACTTTTTCTGCCGTTGCGCCACCACCGACATCAAGAAAATTCGCCGGATTGCCGCCATATAACTTAATGATATCCATCGTTGCCATCGCAAGTCCCGCACCATTGACCAGACAGCCAATATTACCGTCAAGCGCGATGTAGGACAATTCATGCCTGGCTGCCTCGACTTCGAGCGGATCTTCCTCGTTCAGATCTCGCAACGCCACAATCTCCGGATGACGAAACAGGGCATTGTCATCAAAATTGAGTTTGGCATCGAGCGCCAGTAACTGGTCATTATCTGTAATGACCAAGGGGTTGATCTCCAGTAATGATGCATCATTTTCATCGAATGCCCGGTAAAGTTGTGCGATCAATCGAGCAAAATCTGGCCAGCTCGCTTGCGGCAGGTGAAGTTCCTGAGCTATCCCTTTGATGGCCTCAGTGTTTACTCCAATCAGCGGATTGATGGCCAATTTGTGAATTTTTTCTGGAGTTTGTGCGGCAACCTGCTCGATATTCATCCCCCCTGCATCACTGGCAATGAGACTGATACATTGCATTGCGCGATCCACCACCAGCGCCACATAATACTCATGCGCAATCTCGACACCCTGTTCCACATACAACCGCTTAACCATCTGGCCATCTGGTCCGGTTTGTGGCGTCACCAGGGTATGATTGAGCATCGCAGTGGCAATTTCTTGAACATCTGCGTATGTGGTTGCCAGTTTCACCCCACCCCCTTTGCCGCGTCCACCAGCATAAATCTGCGCCTTGATCACCCACTGATTGCCACCCAGTTCCCGGGAAGCAGCAACCGCTTCATCAGCGCTGAAGCAAGCTACTCCTGACGGGACAGCCACACCATATCGCCCTAAAATCTGCTTGGCCTGATACTCATGAATTTTCATTTTGCCTCCTTCTGGAAGTTGTTAGCTGAATGGATTTCCAGCATGGCTGCAATACGGGTTTTTACCTCAGCCAATGTCGCAGTAAAACTGAGCAACAGCTCATTCAACCTGTTTGCGTCTCTTTCTTTGGCGGCTGATTCCATAGCCGCACAGCAATCACCCAGCACCAGCGCACCGACTGAGCGTGCCGAGGATTTAAGTTTATGTGCCGCTGCCTGCACTGCCTCAAACTGACCATTTCTGAGGGCAGGAGTGATTTGCTCGGCTATTGCAGCAGCACTCAGGCGAAAATCCTGCAAAAACTCGGCAATCATCGCCGGATCATCACCAATCAGTTTTTTTAGTACTTCAATGTCCAGCACGGCAGTCTGGTTCGTGTGGGTGTGAAGCTGCCCTTCGGTTGCGCTGACAACAATCGGATGTGACGGTTTACCGAGCCAGTTCTCCAATACCGTTTTGAGCTGTTCGAGCTGCACGGGCTTGGTCAGATAATCATTCATGCCCAGCGCACGACATTTATCAGACTCTCCCTTGAGTGCATTGGCCGTTAGAGCGATGATCGGAATACGATTGCCGTCTGACTTATTGGCGCGAATGATTTTTGTCAATTCATAGCCATCCATCTCCGGCATATGCAAATCTGTCAGTATCAGCGCATACACCCCGCTCTCCCAGCGCCGCAACGCCTCACGTCCATTAGTGGCAATATCGACTGCATAGCCGAGCAAGGCAAGCTGTTGGCGGATGACTTTCTGGTTGATTTCATTATCTTCAGCAACCAGGATCATGTTCCCCTGACGGATTGCCTCATCACGTGTCAGTGGCACCACTTTTTCAAGCTCGCCGACAACGATCGATTGGTCCCGCTCCAGTTTTTCACGTCCAGCCGCCGCCGCCACGGCATGTAGAAACGCCTGGCGATAGAGAATATTGCCATCGAGCGTGACTACGCCGTTATTTTCCAGCCGCCCACGGTGGCGCCGTCCACGCCGTACCACTACAAAATTGAGACCATGGCCTAAATCGTGATCGAGTTGCGCACGAAATGTTTCAAACGGTGGTTCTCCATCGCCTGCGTCAATAACCAGCAGCCATGGGCCGTCCGAAAGCGCTTTGATATGTTCGGGCGCGGCTGAAAAATCTGTCAGCAATTTGACCGATGCGCCTGCATATCGTAAATACAGTGCCAAATCCTGTCCCAGTCCATCTTCAGAGCTCAATACCAGGCAGGACAGGCCGGTCAGATCAACCGCACGTGTCTGATCACGTTCGGATTTTTCCTGCAACACCTTGAGAGGTAGCAACAAAGTAAATACCGAACCTTTTTCAGGTTCGCTATCTACCCGTATTTTGCCTTGCATTAAGGTCACGAGGCGCTGGCAAATGGTTAAACCTAGCCCCGTTCCGCCAAAACGGCGTGTTGTGGAGGCATCTCCCTGGGAAAAAGGGGTGAATAAATGTTGTTGGGTTGTTTCATCCATGCCGATACCGTTATCGGTTATTTGAAACGAAACCGTTACGGTATCCCCAGCAGACTCAGCCACTGTCACCCGTACCGCAACATGCCCCCTGCGCGGTAATCCACTGGAAAATTTGATGGCATTGTTGATGAGGTTGACCAGCACTTGCCGCAGACGCAAGGCATCTCCCAGCACATTCCCGGGGACACCGGGATCAATGAACAGCGTCAATTCCACTTCCTTGACAACCGCCAGATGCTCGAGCATGCCACAGGCACGTTCCACTACCGTAACCAGGGATATTGGCACCTGCTCGACTTCCAGCCTGCCAGCCTCAATCTTGGAAAAATCAAGGATATCTTCAATAATTTCAAGCAAGGCAAAAGCTGATTCACGAATAAGATCGGTCATCTCTTTCTGATAACCGCTCAGACTGGTCTGACTCAACACATCGATCATGCCAATAACGCCATTCATCGGCGTGCGTATTTCGTGACTCATGGCAGCGAGAAAAGCCGATTTGGCCTGATTGGCCTGTTCTGCTTCCAGTTTTGCCTGCTCCAGATCCTGCCGGATTTTTACATGTTTACGGATATCGCGCATCACCCCAGTAAAATGCCGTTTGCCTGAGACAAAATATTCGCTCACTGCCAGATAAGTGGGAATCAATGTGCCATCCTTATGCACGCCAACCACTTCACGCCCGAGGCCGACGCTGTGCCTCTCTGGCTGAAAATGCTGTCCCACGTACTGCTGCCCATGCCCGGTTTCGCAATAACGTTGCATATAGAATTCATGTTTGCTGCCGTCTGGCTCAGGCACGAAGATGGAAACATTTTGTCCGATTACCTCTGAAGGGTCATATCCAAACAGTTTTTTTATGACGGGATTGACTGACAGCATCACGCCCCGCTCATCGGTTGTTACCACACAGTCCACCATATGTTCGACGACTGAGCGGGTTTCCTCTTCCTTGATCGCCAGCTCGGCATTGACTTCCTCCAGCCTGGCCGTTCGTTCCGCCACGCGCGCTTCCAGATGCTGATAACTGATATTCAGCCGTTCGCTCATCGCATTGAAGGCATGGGCGAGATGTCCGATTTCGTTCCAGCCTTCGCTGGGAACATGATGGCGCAGATTGCCAGCAGCGACTTCCTGCGCGCAGGCATTCAATGTCTTCAGTGGCATTACCACCCGCCGGTTAAATAGCAATGCGCCCATCACTGCCAACAAGAATGTCAGGCCGAGCGCCGTCAGGCCGATGACGTGCATTTGCGCCAGGGAAGTAAAGGCTTCTTTTGCATCCATTTTGACCACTACACCCCAGTCCATGCGTGGTAAATGCCGCCACGCCGCCACAACGGGCACCCCCCGATAATCAGCAACGAGACCCTGCCCTGGCAAATTCTGCAGACTGTTTTGTATCGCCAAAGAAAATGAAGGCTCATCCAGCGAAATGGTTTTTTTCAGGGCAGCTTCTGGATCAGCTCGCAATGGAGCCATGACCAGTACGGATTGGGCATCCTGCTTGCGAACTACCACTGTCTCACCGCTTTGACCCAATCCGACATTGTTTGTCAACACGCTGAACACATGTTCGCTGAATATCTGTAATGCCAGCACACCCTGCAGCTTGTCCTCAACAATGATCGGCACCGCAATAAAAGCGGCAATCGCACCATGAGACGGGGTGTAATACTCAAAATCTGACAAGCTGTTTTCCTGCGTTTCCAGCGTTTTACGAAATGCTTGCCCGAGACCCGTATCGCGATAAGGGCCATCAATCAGATTGGTGGCAAAATCCGCCTCATGGCTGACCGTAAAAACCAGCCAGCCATCGAGAGAGATCAGAAAGAGATCATAGTAACCGGCATTCTCGAGAAAGCGGGTGAAATGACTACGGTAACGTCCGTCCATTTTTTGGTAATTCTCTGAATCAACGCCTTCCTGCTTGAAAGCTTCACTAAGTCTGCCAATAGCCTCGTGGGTGGTTCCTGACGCCTGAATAATATTGGCGTCAAGAATGCGGCCTTGCAAATAGGCATCAATTTGTTCAACCTTTTTGTCAGCGATAGCTGAAATTTTCAGAACCGTTGACTGCTGCACCGCTTTTTCAGAGTAGTGCAACAGTCCATAGCCAACCAGTGCAATCGGCAGTAAGGCAACCAGCGCAAACCAGATAGCAAAGCGATGCGTGAGCGAAGTAATGTTGATTTTCATTTGCGCAAACAGTCTGCATGATGTTTCAATGAACGTCTTGCATAATAGGCAAATGCGCTCGCGGTGCGTTGCGCCTGTAAAATCCAATCATGTGCCTCATGTCCTAATTCTGGCTGGATTGGTTTGATATTACCCGCCGCGCTCGCCAGTAATTGCAGGCGTGCCGTTCGTTCGAATGCGAGCGCCAGCAGACAAGCTTCCTCGACGCCGCTGCATGCGACCAGTAATCCATGATGCGCCAGCAGCAAAGCGCGCTTTGTTCCCAACGCCTGAGCAATTCGCTCCCCTTCTTCGTTGCCGACGGGTACTCCCGGCCACTCGGCCAAAAAAGCCACGTCGTCATAGAGTACGCAGTTATCCATATGTGAAATTACCAGCGGTACTTCGAGCATACTAAGTGCTGCCGTATGGGCGGCATGGGTATGAATGATACAGCTGACATCCGGTCGCGCACGGTATACCCATGCATGAAACCGGTTGGCTGGGTTAGGCATTCCATCACCCTGCAGAACCCGTAAGTTTTCATCAACCAGCAGCAGATTGCTGACACCCGTTTCATCAAACCCCAACCCAAGTCGCTGTGTGACAAATGTACCTGGCAGATCACCGCGCGCGGTAATCTGCCCAGCCAATCCTGAATCATGTCCATTGTCGAATAGGATGCGACAAGTCAACGCTACTTTCTCAACGGTTGTAAAATTTGCAGCTGGCATTGCATCGGCCATCTGCTCGATGCTGCGTTGCATCAGTTGTTGTTTGTTAAGATGGAAGGTATCTTCAGCCATGGCGAGGTTCTCCGTTATTTTGGTGATAATTTCAACCTGTCAGCAAGGTAAATCAGTACCTGGCAAAGTGTATTACGCCCCTATCTGTAATGGTAGAATCCAGCACAGCTTGCCATCCCGCAGATACATTGTTCCCTTTTCTACCACAAATACAGGAGTACTTCCATGAAATATCAATATTTCAAACCGACTCTTATTAATTCATCAAGCTGGACAACTTGCAGGAAAATTGGCTGGTTTGCTGTTATCACGCTACTTTCAACTTCATTATGCGCTGAGAAAATTGGCAACGTATCTACGAAATTCAAGCTGCTGGGTGCAAATGATAAAATTATGGTCGAGGCGTTTGATGATCCGGATATTCCTGGCGCAACCTGCTACTTGAGTCGCGCTAAAACCGGCGGAATCAGTGGGTCAGTTGGCGTGGCAGAGGATACCGCAGATGCGGCAATCGCCTGCCGGCAAACCGGACCAATCCAGTTGCCAGACACCGTCAAGAACGGCAAGACAGATGGTGAGGAAGTATTCAAAAAAAGTACTTCGTTACTATTTAAATCCCTGCAGGTTGTCCGTTTTTACGATCCCAAGCGTAACGTGCTGGTTTACCTGACATACAGCGATAGAATCATTGAGGGCTCCCCGAAAAACAGTATTTCGGTTATTCCCGTTGCACCTTGGCACTGATGCCTTGCCGGACTATTTGCTATAAGCCCGGACGGTTTGTTTGTTCTCTATAGTTCAGCCCTTAGAATCTGTTCACAGTCTTTGTGGTAACTATACCAAGAAAGCAGGATGGGCGAACTGTGGGCTGGTGTTGAGCTTACGTTCACAATTTTTCTACAGCCGTCGGCATTTTTCTAACCATGCGAAAGCGTGTTTTACCATTGGGCGTTTCGGCATCATGGAAAACGTGTGCAATTGGCTGTGCCGAGCAATTTATACCGTTGCGCCCTACCCAGGTTTAAGTACCGTGGTGTCTGGATAATAGGTTTTTCCCATTTCACTAAAGCCTGCAGCACCGGACACAAATCTTTTCCTTTCTTTGTCAGTATATATTCGTGCCTTACCGGTTCTTGTTGATACGCTTGCCGCATAACAATGCCGGCAGTTTCCGGCTTTTTAACCGGTCTGCCAGTACATTGGTCGCTATTCCTTCCGGTGAAGTCGGCAGCTCTCGATAGCGCCTTCTACTCAATAACAGATCGCGGATAATCAATAACGCCTATTTATCGCCGAGCTGAGCGAGTTTTACCCCGACTTGCCGAGTGCCTGATGCCGGGCGATACTTTGCTACATTGTTTACTCCTGTCCTCGGTGATATGAACGCCCCTTCCCGTTTTTCCGCACAAAAAACCTGTCAAGTACTTGTTATATTTTTCTCGGTGAATAATTACCAGAGTTTTAAGCTACATCATTTTATTATTTTGCTTCACGAATTCTTCACATGGGGTGTGTTACTTTTTCGCGGGAAATCTTGGTTAACCGAGGTGAAGGCAAAGGCAAAGGCGTAGCTGCCAGAGTGAGCTAAATTGATTGAGTGGTAATCAGCTATGCTGGGGTCACAGAGTGGCATCTTTCGCTTATCACCAGTGTTGTTATGAATGCCAGCAAGTATGTCTATTTAAGGAGAATTACGAGTGCACTTAGAACAAACTTCTTTTGATGAACATAAGGTGCTGCATGATTTAAAGCACTATCTGCCCGCTCAGGCACCATTAAAAGACTTCATTCATCACAATACGCTTCACACGTTTCAGCAACAGAAATTTCATGATGCATGCAGAACTGCAACGAAACTGTTTGGCTACAAGACAAAGCTACAACTGGATGAATATCGTGCGCTTTATCAGTCGGGGCGGATTCGAAAGGATGTTCTCGAAAGGATCGTATCCGAAAGAGTGGGTAGAGATAAAACGAATGATTGCATAAAAAAACTTGTTGAACATGATTATGACACTTATGTTTACCCAAGAATCGGGTTGTTGCGAGCAAATTGGGAGGCCGTATATCGTGTTGATCTTGACCAGCTGACCCATCCATTCCTATTCAGAATTTTATGTAACTATCTGGATCAGGGAATTTCGATCTGGGGATTTCCAATTGGTGATCAGGACTTTCTCCAGGCTGTGCGTGAAATGGAGCAGGAAAGCAGGATCAGTTTTTTCAAGAAGCCCCGCGCGCGGGAGATATTACTTTCTGACGACTGCTCAATTAGCAGGCTACTACGTATTCTGGTCGGTGATGAGACATTGTATGAGCAGTATCTGTACGACCAGCAATTTGCGCATCCAGGATGGTCCGGAATGGTGGCGGTCGCAGAAGATCAGCCCCAGTTTTTCCTTAATCGAAAAAAAATAACCCTGCATGATCTAGTCGTTTTTGAATTGCTGCTGGAAATCGATTCGCTGGATGCGCAGTTTGGCGATATCTGGTCACCCATGGCCAGCAAGCTAACCAGCCGCGCAGAGCCGCTTTTCGCCGATGTGCCGCGAACGGAGCTCGATGAAGCCCTGGAGATATGGCATGATGCCTTCGAATGGTCTTATTACAACTCGGTATTGGCGGCCATTCAGCAACAGGACAAGCCGCAGGAAGAGCTCTCCGTAAATAAAAGCTTCCAGGCAATGTTCTGCCTGGATGACAGAGAATCTTCCTTGCGCAGCTACATCGAAAGACTGGATCCTGAATGTGAAACTTTTGGTATGCCAGGTTTTTTTGGAGTTGAGTTCTATTTCCAGCCAGAGCATGGAAAATTCCATATGAAGCTTTGTCCGGCACCTGTTACACCAAAATATCTGATCAAGGAAACCCAAACGCAACATGCCAGGAAAAGTGAGCCCTTGCTATCCAACCTGTCACATACTATGTTCCGGGGCTGGCTAACTGCCCATACCTTGGGGATATATTCTGCCGTGAGGCTGGCTTTAAATTTCTTCTGGCCAACAACCTCGCCTGCCATGGCTTCTTCTGCCACGCACATGTACCAGCTCTCATCGCTAACCATTGAGAATAAAAATCCCGATGATGTTGAGAATGGCCTGCAAATTGGCTTTACGATCGATGAAATGGCAATTCGGCTGGAAAACCTGCTGAGAGGTATCGGAATCATCGATCATTTCGCACCGATCTTCTATGTGTTTGGCCATGGTGCAAGCAGCGCCAATAATGCACATTATGCAGCTTATGATTGTGGGGCCTGCTCAGGCAGACCGGGTTCGGTAAATGCGCGCGTGATCTGTCATATTGCGAACCACCCCAAAGTCAGAGAGATCCTGCGTTCCAAGGGAATCAATATTCCGGATAGCACCCAGTTTGTTGGCGCATTGCATGACACAACTCGCGATGATGCCTCTTACTTTGACGAGAATGCCTTATCTCCAGAAAATCTGGAACGTCACCACAGGAATGTGCCCATAATCGCTGGCGCACTGGATCTTAATTCTAAGGAGCGTTCACGGCGCTTGTTGTCAATCAATGTCAAAAATACGGCACAAAGTGTTCATGCGAGCACCCGCAGGCGCTCGATAGCCTTATTTGAACCCCGGCCTGAGTTAAACCATGCAACCAACGCAATTTGTGTTGTAGGAAGACGGTCATTGACCAGCAGGCTTTTTCTGGATCGCAGAGCATTCCTGAATTCCATTAACCACGCTATTGATCCAGATGGAAAGTATCTGCTTATGGTTATGCGGCCAGTAGCCCCCGTACTGGGGGGGATAAATCTCGAGTATTTTTTCTCGCGCATGGATAACCACAGAATGGGAGCAGGCACGAAGCTGCCATACAATATTATGGGGCTATTCGGTGTCGCCAATGGTAGTGATGGCGACCTGCGGCCTGGCTTACCCAGCCAGATGATCGAAGTACATGATCCAGTCAGGTTGCTGGTTATCGTGGAACATTATCCTGAGGTTGTTTTGCGGTCCATTAACCAGGAACCCGCGACCTATGAGTTCTATATCAATGAATGGTTGCATATCGTGGCTGTTCACCCCGACACACGTGAAATTTTCCTGTTCAAAGACGGGGAATTCATTCCATTCAAACCGTTACCAGAAACTGTTGATACTATTTCTGATCCCACTCCAGTCATCGAATCCGCTTTCAGGGCACCAACAACGCACATCGTTGATGCCACCAGAGAAAATATACCTGTTTATCTCGTCAAAAATAACAGCAAGGTGCTGAAATGACTATTTTGTTTTCCCAATTACTCCAATACCTGATTTATATCCCACTGATTGGATTTCTGCTCAGTCTGTTTTTACCTGCTAACAGAGAGCGTCCTGTTGCCTGGGTTTCGTTGCTTACTATTGGTTTTCACTTAATTTGTGTTTGGTTACTTGTTGCTTACTGGATACTATCCGATCATTTCCATACGCATCAGGTTACGGTATATTCTTTATATAACTCCCCTACCTATCAGTTTGATATTTCACTTTATTTCGATAAGGTGACCGCTGTGTTCATGCTCATAGGTTCGCTGTTGATTTTTCTGGTGACCTTGTACTGTCAGCATTATCTGCATCGTGATCAAGGATACAAACGATTTTTCAATACGTTACTGTTATTTTATCTGGGTTATAACATTGTTATATTTTCAGGAAATTTTGAAACCTTGTTTTTGGGCTGGGAAATACTGGGAATTTGCTCATTTTTATTGATCGGGTTTTATCGTGAGCGCTTTTTGCCGGTAAAAAATGCGTTAAAGGTATTTACCGTATTTAGGGTGGCGGACATGGGGCTCTTGTTTGCCATCTGGTTAAGCCATCATCTATGGCACAAGAACATCACCTTCTCAGAATTGCTGGATAGTCATCTGGTATGGACACAGTTACATGAACATACGACTATGGGCATTATGATTTCACTGATGATTTTGCTAGCCGCAGCCGTAAAATCAGGACAACTTCCTTTTACCGCATGGATACCACGCGCCATGGAAGGACCCACGCCCTCCAGTGCTATTTTTTATGGCTCACTTTCGATACATCTTGGCGTGTTTCTGCTGCTAAGAACCTATCCATTTTGGGAACACTTGCCCTTCATCGTGGCGCTGGTTGCAATAACAGGTTTAGCCACCAGCATAGTTGCCACATTAATTGCACGCGTACAGTCGTCGATTAAAACCCAAATTGCTTATTCTTCTGCTGCCCAGATCGGCATTATCTTCATTGAGGTGGCATTCGGTTTATATGATGTGGCGTTGATTCATTTGACCGGAAATGCGTTGCTCAGAACCTACCAGATTCTGATTGCGCCTTCGGTCGTGGCTTATTTGATTCGTGAGCAGTTTTTCAATTTTGTTCCACGACACTATGTTGATAAAAATGAAACTATGCGGAAGATTAAATATTCTCTTTATATATTGGCCGTCAAGGAATTTCATCTGGACTCGGTCATGTACGTCATCCTTTGGAACCCGATGAAATGGATAGGCAGAAAACTCGATCATGTTCGCGAAAATACTGTGTACAACTTTATATTGACGAGCACATTTATTGGCGTCTTCTGTCTTTTTGCAAAAAACTGGATTCCTGATTCGCTTTATGAGCAGCTTCCGACTTTCTTTGCATTTATTGGTTTGCTGATGGTATTACGTTCCTTTACGGAAAGGAAAAATGCGAAATTCAGCTGGGTGCTGATCATTGTTTATCATCTATGGATTGCCCTGGCCGTCACTTTCTATGAAGAAGCCAGGTTTGTCGAGTTGGTAATTTATCTGGGTGGGATATTACTTTCTGGGATAGTCGGCTATGCCACGCTGAACAGATTGCAAGGACTCGAAGGAAAAATAAATTGGAATGATTTTCAGGGGCATGTCTACGAGCATCCCAAACTGGCGCTACTTTTCTTTCTGTCTTGTCTGGGATTGATGTTGTTCCCGATATCACCATCGTTTCTCGGAGTTGATTTGGTGTTTACCTATATCCATACAGATCAAACCGATTTTGCCATTATTCTTGCCTTGAGTTATATCCTGGTCGGGTTATCAGTAATCAGAATGTATTCACGTATTTTTCTGGGGCCACACATTAAAACCAATCATGAAATTCCCAATCGCGCTACTTGATCAACCGCAGCATTTTTTAGTACTTGCTTCACAACTCTATTTATACAACGGGGAAAAAATTAAATGAACTCACCTCATCAAGACATACCAAAAGATGGCTTATCTGGCTTAAAGGAAAATTTAAGAACTGATGCTGTTGCCGGTTTTCTGGTCTTTTTACTGGCGCTGCCATTGAGTCTGGGTATTGCCAAGGCGGGAGAATTTCCGCCTGCAATGGGAGTGCTGACTGCCATGATTGGCGGTATGCTAGTAGCACTGTTTGCTGGTTCCGCTCTGACCATCAAGGGGCCGGCGGCAGGATTGATCACGATTGTTGCAGGTTGTGTACTGGCATTTGGTGGGGGGGAAGAAGGCTGGCGGATGGCACTGGGCGTGATGGTCGTGGCTGGTGCGCTGCAGGTCGTGATTGGTTTCCTGAAAGCAGGCTCGCTCAGTGATTTCTTTCCGCATTCGGCTGTACACGGCATGCTGGCGGCGATAGGATTAATCATCATTTCCAAACAGATCCATATTCTGCTTGGAATTAATCCTGCCGATCTGGCCGGCATGAAACCGCTTGATCTTTACGCGGCGATACCCAGTTCTATCAGTAATGCCAATATCACTATTGCGGCAATTGGACTCATCAGTCTCGCGATCATGTTTATCATGCCCAAAATCAGTCATCCCCTTGCCAAGAAAGTTCCTGCTCCGATGATTGTGTTGCTGCTCGCCATACCGGCGGCATTGTTGCTTGACTTCAAATCAACCCAGGATGCGCACGCGCTGGTTGAAATTGGTGATTTCTGGGGTGTGATCGGCTTTAATCCCGACTTTTCCGGAATCGGTACTGCGGTCTTCTGGAAATATGTATTGATGTTTCTGATCATCGGTAGTCTGGAATCCTGTCTGACAGTCAAGGCAATCGACAATCTCGATCCATGGAAGCGGCAGTCCAATTTCAACAAGGATCTGATTGCGGTAGGGGCCGGTAATACCCTGGCTGCGATGCTGGGTGGATCACCGGCTATTTCAGAAGTTGCCCGTAGCTCAGCTAATGTAGGGTTTGGCGCACGTACCCGCTGGTCCAATTTTTTCCACGGTTTTTTCCTGTTTATTGCCATGCTGTTAATGATTCCGGTCATTGAGTTGATTCCCAATGCAGCATTGGCGGCGATGCTGGTATTTGTCGGATTTCGACTGGCGCACCCACATGAGTTTTTCAAAACCTACAAAATTGGTAGTGAGCAGCTGACTATTTTCGTGGTAACGATCCTTGTCACGATCGCTACCGATCTGCTGATGGGCGTAGCTTCCGGTATTCTGACGAAGTTTGTGTTTCATATCGTCAATGGTGCCAAAATTGGCAATTTGTTCAAGGCTCATTTTGAGTTGAATAAAGATGATGCCGGAAAGTATTTATTGACAATCAAAGATGCGGCTATTTTCTCGAATTTGATCGGTTTTAAAAAAGCTTTCCATCAAATCGAGAAAGGTAAGGAGGTTGTTATTGATTTTCAGCAGGCAACCCTGGTTGACCATACTTTCATGGAGTTCCTGGAACACTTTGAGACGGAGCACGTTCGCCATGGCGGTATAGTTGATGTGAGAGGATTCGAGTATTTTGACAGGTTCTCCGATCATCCCTTATCCGGTAGAAAAATCAAAAAAACCTGATCAAGGCGCTCTGCAGCTCAATCTATTCCACAACCAGCAACGGGCTGGTTGTGGAATTCTGCTCTTGGAGCAGGATCTGGAATGTTGTACCGTGACCGGGTTCAGAGATCACCCTGATCTTCCAGTTATAATAATCGCAGATGCGTTTGACGATAACCAGTCCGATTCCGAAACCCTCTCCCGTCTTTGCTCCCCGAAAAAAACGTTCAAACAGAAACGGTACAAACTCCGGTTCGATGCCGATGCCTGAATCGCCAATCGACAGGATATTTTTTTCAAAGGTTACGCGAATAAAACCTTTTTCCGTGTATTGCACGGCATTGCGCAGCAAGTTAAGCAGCACGGTATAGATTGCCTGGCGATTCAGAATAAGCGTCATGTCGGGAGCGATATCCACATCAAACAGTATTTTCTTGTTTTTGATATCCTGAGCGAATAGCTCTACTGCATCATAGACGCATTCAGAAATCGCCACCGGCTCCATGGCTCCCAGGGCTTGTTCGCGCGCAAGAAATAAGAGTGACTGGATCTGCTCACCCATTCTTCTGGAGGCGGTTTCGATCTGTTTGACTCGTGCAATAGTCTTTTCTGATATATTGGGATCGGTCAGAATCAATTCACAGCCCGTCAAAATGGCGGTAATAGGTGTGCGTAATTCATGGCTGATATTGCCAGTAAATTCCTGTTCGCGACGCAGTGTTTCTGTCAGGCGATTTTGGTAATGCTTGAGCGCACGCGCAAGCTTGATAATCTCTTCACCATGCTCTGGTTTGATTCTAATGAATTCTTTTCCATTACTGGTAGCGAGACTTTCTATTTGTTCGACTAGATCCGTCATTTGTTTGGTGAGCACCCCGGATAACAAGTAGCCAAACAAGAAGGTGGGTATCAGAATAGCAATCAACGAAAAAATAATCTGTGTCATAAATTCTCGTTGACGTATTTCATGCAGGTTGATGTTATAAGCAATCAAAAACTTAACATCATTGATGAAACGCACTGACACGCGAAGCTCTTCACTGTTCAGATATACCACATGATGGAAACTATTCAGGCCACGGAGATATTCGGGCAGATTTTGTTCTTCAGTAAGGTCATGAATGATGTAGCTGCGCAGATTAGAGCTCACGCCAGAGGAAAAACCCATACTTTCCTGGTAGTAGCGCGTCAGATGGTTCATTTCCATTTCCATCACCTGTCTGATATGGTCTTCTTCTATTTCCTGTGAGGAAAGGTATAACCTGATACCAAACAACCCAACAATGATCAGGCTGAATACCGTAATCGTAAATGCAATGCGTAAGCGGAGATTATGCTTGATTCTGAGCACGAGCGTCCGTCAGGCAATATCCTAGACCATGTATGGTTTCAATTGGATCATATCCACCCGCTTGAACTAGCGCCCGACGTAATATATGCATATGGCTGCGAAGGGTATCACTCGTACTTTGTTCTTCTTCCCATGCTTCCAGCTCCAACTCCTTTCGACTATAGATTCGGCCTGGTTCATTCATTAGCATTACCAGCAGACGCATACATTTCGGCGGCAGTTTGATCTGTTTACCTGTAAAGGTAACGGTCATGGTGCGGGGATTAAAGCAAAGTGCCCCGGCTTCAACCACGCGGTGGGTAACTTTGCCCTTATAGCGTTTGTGCATGGCTTCCAGTCGCGCTTCGACTTCTCTTAGCGCAAAAGGCTTAACCAGATAGTCATCCGCACCGCTATCAAATCCGGATAATTTATCTGCCAGGGTGTCACGTGCTGTCAGCATTAGAATCGGCTTGTCAATCAGCAATTCATTCCGTAGCTTGCGACATAACTGCAGGCCGTCCATATTTGGCAAACCCAAGTCAAGCAAAATAATATCAAACGACTCGGTAATCGCCAGATACAAGCCATTTTTACCGTCTACCGCCACATCTACTATGTGCCCTTTTGATTCCAGGAATTCGTAGATATTGGTAGCAATGATGTCATCATCTTCAATGATCAAAATACGCATGGAAACTTCGTGTAATCCTCAACAAAGCCAAAATAACTGGTCAACTTCTTATCTTTATTTTATCAACATCGATTCTAGCTTATCGGATTAACAGACTTCAAGTGAACATTTTGTAACCCTGTTCATCGTTAATTGAGTCGATAAAACGCCAATCAGGATGCAAAACGGTTTAGAGAGCATGACCGGAGGGGGATTCCGGTATCCATGATGCTCAAGCAGGAGGCTTTCTGGCGAGGAAATGGCCCGGACGCTTCGATCAATCATGCAAACGTCCAGGCAGAGGGTTTTACTATAGCATTTAGGAAGCCGGTTTATCAGGAATCTCGGTCGTGTGTGACCCAAATCTGGCAGTGTTTGGCAGCGTTGTTGTATGATTTTCCAGTAATTCTATACGAGCTTGCAGCCTGGCAACCAGAGTTTCATTCTCAGGTCCCTCGGTATGGGTGAATTCAACGCTATCTTCATAAGGTTCGGTGGTTGTGCCGGTGAGTTTGATCAATATACCCGCCAGAAGCCCACCAGTTAGCGCAATAACCAGCGTGATGCCTATACCAGTAAGCTGAACAGTTGCAATGCCTGGAACAACCAGCAGCGCGCTGAAACCGCCTAATAAGCCCGGCATGCCGTGTAAATTATGCACGCCGCAGGTATCGTAAATATTTAGTTTTGATTCCAGTGCGGGAAGAATGTATCGATAACCGATAACCGAAATGGTGCCGGCCAGCAGACCAATTGCAAATGCGCCAACAGGATTGACCACATCACAAACGGAACCAATCGCTACGCCACCAGCCAGAGCAGCATTGGCCATGTCTACCATCGATGTTTTGCCCTTGTTAACCGCTGTGCTGACGAAATAAGTGGCAATCGATGCTCCACAGAGTGCTAGTAATGTATTCACAACGGTTTGTGGCATTTGTTCAAGAGGAACGAGTGCTGTAGCGAAACTCGGCCAGAAAAGCCACAAAACTGCGGAACCGAGCATGGCAAAGCGATCAGAAGTAGGATCGGATTGAATTGGCTGGCTGCGCTGGTAAGCAGTCGTTAACACGATAGACATGGCCAGACCAAAATAGGCACCAAAGGCATGAATGACTATGGAGCCGGCTGTATCCTGAAATCCGGTTGTCAATCCGAATGCATTGTCCAATACGATCCACTCATTCAACAAATAAAGTGGTACCAGTAACAACGCCAACAATGCATATTGGAAAACTCGCAAACGTCCAAGCACTGCGCCCATTGCAATTAAGGCAGCAGCCGTTGCCAGTTCAGCAAAAAGTAATGCATTGAGCGTGTGCGGATCAAGGGCGTGCCCAAAAACGCCATTGGCACGTAGCAGAATATAGAGCGGCAGGCTAACAGCAACTACCAGGTAGGTGCCAGTAATTGCGCCAAAACCATACCTGCGGACAAATACCATCAAAAACCCAAACCCTACCAGCAGCATTGCCAGAATATGGATGATGTAGTTGTATTGTGCAACAACCTGGGCATCACTGACCTCTGGTACGAGTTCAACAGCAACTGCCATCGCGCTGAAGCAAATTAAAAACAGACCCATTACCACTGACTGTATCAAATATAAACTCGTTCTCACTTGATCCCCCTCTTTTTTTGAATGGACGAAGTACTTCGGATTCCCAGTCTGAACCGTAATAACCTTAATTGCAATAGTGACATAATAAAAATTTGGCTTTTTGTATGAAAAGTAAGGTGTTATCACAATAAGACTCTGAGCTTAGTTGAAGTCTTGTTAATCTGGTAAAGTAGAACTGATTTTGAGTTTTCTGTAAGTTTGTGGAATCGGGATAAGCGGAGGATGTGCGTTATGAAGCCAAATAAAGAAATTTGCGCAGGTAATTTTCTGTCTATTTTGTTGGTTCGAGCGGTCGCGGTGTTTTTCATGCTTGGAGGTATTTTTCCAGCGCAGGCTTCCCCCTATGCGGAGGGACCGTTACTTGGCGTTGTAACGGATATGCCCGAGGGAACCTGGAAAAAAGTTAATTTAAATTCTTTTTCTGAAGCATGGACGCCACCTGAACTGCGTCCACTTAAAGGCTTGGGCAATCCACCGCCGGATAAAATCATTCTGGCTTGGAGTAGTTTTGCCTGGGACAGTAATCGTGGGGATCTGCTCCTCTATGGCGGAGGACATGCCAATTATACTGGTAATGATGTTTATCGCTGGCGCTCCAGATCTCTCAAGTGGGAGCGCGCTTCGTTACCCAGTGAAATCGCACCATCATTAATGACGACAATTGATGGTGCAGATGCTGCGCCTGTTTCGGCACATACCTACGACAATGCGGTTTTCCTGCCCATCATTGATCGATATCTGAATTTTGGGGGGGCTATATATCCCGATGGTGGCGCCTATCGACGACCCAGTGAGAATGACCCGGCATTATTAAGATCTACCGGTCCTTACCTGTTTGATCCGGGTAAAGCTAACCCGAACAAGGTCGGGGGTGCGACAGGATCACATGTTCAGCGTGCTGGTCAGTTTCCAGGTATCGAGGGAGGAGAAATGTGGGAGAACCGTGATCTACCCAAATATCTTCCTGATCAGTATTCTTTACGTGGCCATATAAATGGGTGTACCGCATATAGCCCTGAATCTGATCAGTACGATGTGGTTTATGTGGCGTCTCGCAGGGGTGGGGGAACGGGGCTTGCACTGCACCGTTATCAGATAACCGATATCCATAACCCTGCTCTGGATCAGTATGAAATTGTGGGTATATTCTGGGGCAGTCCATCTGCACAGACAAGCTGTGGTTACGACCCGGTTCGAAAAGTTTTTCTTAAATCTGGCATAAACACACAGCCTTTCCAGTTCTGGGATTTGCGTCCGGAAAGAACTACCAATCGTGATCAAAAAGTTGTGATGACAGAAACTGGCGCTGATTTTGTGTCATGGATTCAGAGCTATACCGCTGCTACTGGTATTCCGCTATCCAATTGTGGATTGGATTATGATCCCAAGCGAGAAAATTTTCTGTTGTGGTGTGGGGGGCAGGAAGTTTGGCGAATCACTCCCCCCCAGTCGCTTTCTGTAAACGGCTGGCAGTTTAATATGGAGCCGCTTGGTCAGGGGGAGTCTCCCCCTCTGAATGTGGGAACCGGTATTCTCGGTAAATGGGAATATATTCCGGGATTTGATGTGTTTATTGGCCTTGAAAATGCAGTTAACGGGAATATCTGGGTATATAAACCCATCGGATGGATTAAACCAGGAGGAGGTAGTGGAGGCGGGGGAGCTGGCAATCTAGCACCAGAGATTTCCCTAATATCTCCTGTGCAGAGTGAGAATGTTCCACTCAATAATACGGTGACAATTGCTGCAAACGCCACCGATAGTGATGGATTAATTGATTCAGTGGTCTTTCGGGTCAATGGCAGTATTATTAGCACACTGACATCAGAACCCTATTCAGTTACCTGGACTGCTTCAGCGTTGGGTAGCTACACCATAACAGCAGAAGCTAATGACAATTCTGGAGCGACAGCTTTGTCCGAAGCAATCTTGTTAAACGTTATTCCTGGCGAGGATAATGGTGGAGGCGGTGGAGAGAATATAACTACAGTGATTTTGCAGCGTAGCGAGAATAATCCCAACGATGCCAATGATACTTATCTGTCCACCTATCATAGAACCAGGAATTTTGGAAGCAGCCAAAAATTACCGCTTTATCTTCAAAATTATGTTCCGCTAATTCGATTCAATATCTTTGCTTCTGAAGGAGGGCCGGTTCCAGATGGAGCCGTAATAGAGTCTGCAGTTCTATCCGTGTATAAAGAGCTGTACAATCATGTTATTGCCTTGCACGCTATGTTGTTGCCTTGGAAAGAGAATGAGGCGACCTGGAATCAGGCATCAAATGGTTTGAGTTGGCATATTGCAGGAGCAGGAGCTGCGGGGTTGGATTACCAGTCTACACCAGATGCCATTGCAAATGCGGCGTGGACTCAGGGATGGGTTGATTTTGATGTTACTGATCGCTTGAGTATTATTGCTTCCAATGCTGCAGAAAATTATGGGTGGCGCTTTATGTCAGTATCTGGAAACAATAATCTGAAAAATTTCTATACCAGTGAAAAATTACCAGAATTAGATCTGCATCCAAAACTTGAGATACGTTGGCGGTAAATTTCCTAACCTTGGCGGTATGAGGTGAATTATAAATGGGGCGTGGTAACGTGTAATTATTTTCGCGCCCATTTACTGTTTTTTCTGGATCGCTGTTGTTGAGTTGCGCCTGAAATTTGAAAACCAGCCAGTAAATGGGCTTGTTTTCAGAGAAAAACGGCTGTTTTCATAAAAATCAGCGTCACTATTTGAAATAGTGGCCAGTTTTTGAGTGACTGCCGTTCAGAATGTTTGTTTTTCAGAGGTTCCTTGAATATCCGAAATGCCGGTGCTGATTATTGGGGATCTGTCCCATTCAGGTATCCGCTACAGTTCCGGCATTAGTAAAGCACGCAAAACTAAGCACTATCTTCCACTCATTTTCCTTGTGCTGGCGCCCATGCCTGGCCAGAGTTTCGTATACAAGAATCATTGAAAACGACTCTGACTGAAGAACCGTGTTATCTGGAGTAAATGCAGTGAGTTGGCAGGACTTGTCGCCAGATAGTGGTTTTGCGGTGATATAGCTCAACCCATTTTTAGTGCTATCCAGTCAACAATTCCGATTTTTTCTGATTTTCCAAATCCCCCCTGGCCTTGGTGCGACAATTTGTCGCATTTTCAATTGGTTAGCATTGGGTTATCATGCCCGCGCAATTTACGCTGATGCAAATAATCTATAAGATTTTTTGCGTGCATGCTTTCTGATTTTATTCGGCTCTCAGATGGAATTATCAAAAAATGAAAATAGATCAACGTGAGTGTTATGCGCTGTTTTGTAGTGGACTATTTGTTTTGTTCGCGGGAATTTCGATCCAATCCGGGTTAGTTTTTGCAGCTGAACCGATTGATAGACACCAAGAAATGATTAAGGGTGTCAAAAAAGAAGTAAGGGTGAAAGAAAAACCAGTCGTGGCTCAGTCTGATACGGTGATGTTACCGTCGATCCAGATCAAGACAACGCCGATTGTAACTTACATGGAAGGAATTCCACTTGACATGCCAAGCACGACAGGCAGTCGGCTCGGAGTTACCATTCAGGAAATTCCCGGCAGTGTCGATGTCGTCACAAGTAAAACAATGGAGGAGCGGGGTTATACCACGACGCTGCAGGCAGTAGAGAGTGCGCCGGGCGTGACTACGGGTATTTGTTTTGGCGTACCTTGTTTTTCGATGCGCGGCTTTTCTGATGTAACCAGTCTGCCGATTCTGATTGATGGTAACCGCTATCCCGGCTTGGCGGTGGCGCCGCGCTCCACGTTTAATTACGAACATATCGAGATCATCAAGGGGGCGTCCTCGATGCTGCATGGTTTAGGATCGGTGATTGGTTCGATGAATTTTGTGACCAAGCGTGCGGATGGTGTTCCCCGTCACCAGCTCGAGGCTGGTTATGGCAGTTGGGGAAAATGGCGGTTTGCAGGCGGCAGTGGTGGGAAAATCACGGATCGCGTCGCCTATCGGCTAGATGTCAACTATGTTACTGCCAACAGGGGTTCATCGGGTTTTGTCGAGCGTACCCGTTACAACGATCTGCATGTTTCGGGCGAGATAGCAATGGATATTACCGACAGCCTGAAAGCACGTCTTGCCATTGATACCTTTCTGGATCATGGTGAAGGTTACTTCGGCACGCCACTCGTCAACGGCAAGATCGATAAGCGCGTCATCCGCAATAATTACAATGTCGATGATGACCGCGTGGATAAAGACGTGACCTGGGTGCGACTCAATTTTGACTGGAAGCCGATTGATGGGCTGCTGCTACGCAACGAGTCCTATATGAATATCGAAAATCGAGAATGGAAGAATGCTGAAGTCTATACGTTTAACACGACGACTGGCCAGGTGGATCGTGGCGATTTTCTACGCATTGATCACGATCAGCATATTTTTGGTAATCGTTCCGAAGCCTCGCTGGAGCATACATTCTTCGGCATGTCCAACCGGGTGCTGACCGGGGTTGAATATTATTTTAATCATCAGCAGCGCAATAACAATGCACCGTTTGGTGGTGGTGATACGGTTAATTTTGTGCGGCCCACCCCGGGAAGTTTCAGTTCGCCCGATCCATTTTCTCCGCAGCGGAGAACCGGAATTGGATCGGCGGGATTGTATGCCGAGAATCTGCTGAAATTAACCGAATCAATCAAACTGGCGCTCGGTTATCGGCATGATATTTCCCATGTCAAATCATTCGATCTGAGAAATTCGGCTAATGATTTTCAGAAAACCTACCATGGGGATTCGTGGCGTGTTGGTGTACTCTATGACCTTCTGCCTACGTTGACATTTTATGGCCAATGGAGCGGCGCGGCAGAGCCACCTGCCCAAATTGTGACCCTGACAACCGCCAACCGTGATTTCAATCTGACCAAAAGCATGCAATGGGAAATCGGTTTAAAGGGGGCATTCTGGGATGATCGTGTGCAAACCACGCTTGCTTTCTTCGATCTCAGTCGCCGCAACATGCTGACGCGCGATACCAGCAATCCGGACACCGTCCAGCAAATTGGCAAACAGTCGTCGTACGGTGTCGAATTTGCGCTTGGTTATCGCCCCAACAAGCAGTGGTCGTTCGATGGCAATTTTGCGTGGACCGATGCCCAGTACGATAAGTTTAGCGATCGAGTCTCGGGCGCGGGTGTGTCACGCAAAGGCAACCGGCCAAATGACGTACCGGAAATCACCGCCAATATCTGGACGTTTTACCGGCCATTTGAGCCGTTGAGCCTTGGTTTTGGTATCCGTTATGTTGGCGATCGCTTTGCGGATCGCGCCAATACAATAGTGATGCAGGATTATGTGAATGTGAATGCCGTTGTCAGCTACCGCACGAGACTGGGTGAGTTTGCGTTACATGGGCGCAACCTTAACAATGCGGTCTATGCAAACCGCTCCTATAATAATGGCACACAAGTGCTATTGGGTGAGCCGCGCGCTCTGGAGCTGGTATGGCGCAAGCATTTCTGAGTGTTTTCCATTTGTAATGTAGGCTTCGCCATGTGGCGCAGTCTACAAATTGTGCCAATATTAACGTTCGAAACTGATTTCTCACCTCTGTATTATTCCGATTATCCACCAACACCCGCGCCTGTTTCTCCAGCAAAGGCCAGGCTTTAGCCTGGCCAGGCGCATTCCTGAATAACTTGTAATTGTTGTCAATACGATAAGGTACGCTGCAGCGTATAATTCCCCATTGGCGTGCAGCAAACAACCTTTGCTCCTCTTGGCAGTTTTTCGCTATTATTTTCTTTTTGAGGCAACCTCTGATCAGTATGTTTAGTATTTTCAAATCCAAAAAACCAGTAGAAGAAACAACGGCTGATCGATCTGTTCCATCCCCTGGTTTTGCAGACAAAATCCGGCAAGGACTGGCGCGTACCCGACAAAGTCTCAGCAAGCAGCTGTCAGGCTTATTCCACGGTAGGAAAATTGATGAAACCCTGTATGAGGAGCTTGAAACCGCGCTGTTGACCGCTGATGCTGGTATTACTGCTACCCATCATCTGTTGGACTCGGTACGTAAGCGTGTCAAACGTGACGCTCTAGATGATGCTGGACAATTAAAACTGGCTTTACAGGATGCGCTGACCGAGTTGCTCGAACCGCTTGCCCGACCGATGGAGACACAAGAGAAAAAGCCCTTTGTCATCATGATTGCAGGCGTTAATGGTGTGGGCAAAACCACAACAATTGGTAAGCTTGCCCATTATTTTCAGTCACAGGGGCAGTCGGTGTTACTCGCTGCGGGCGATACTTATCGCGCTGCCGCACAGGCGCAGCTCAAAGTATGGGGAGAGCGCAACAATATTACGGTGATTTCGCAGGAGAGTGAGCCTGGGAAAAAGAGCGATCCGAGTGCGGTCATTTTTGATGCGGTTAGTGCCGCCAGGGCGCGTGGAATCGATATTGTCCTGGCGGATACTGCCGGGCGGCTGACAACCCAGGCGCATCTGATGGAAGAAATCAAAAAAATCAAACGCGTTATTGCCAAGGTTATTCCGGATGCGCCACACGAGGTATTGCTGGTTCTGGATGCCAATACCGGGCAGAATGCAATCAGTCAGTTAAAGGCATTTGATGAGGCATTGAGTGTGACTGGTCTGGTATTGACTAAACTGGATGGAACAGCCAAGGGCGGGGTTATCGCCGCAATTGCGGCACAGTACGCCAGTGAGCCACCTGCTCTGCGTTTTATTGGGGTGGGCGAAGGACTGGATGACCTGCGGCCTTTCGATGCCAGAGAATTTGCGCAAGCGCTTTTTGACTGAACCAGCCACTCGTCATGATCCAGTTCGTGCAGGTCAGCAAAGTCTATTCGGGTGGCTTTCAGGCGCTGCAGGGGGTCAGTTTCTCGATTATGGCAGGTGAACTGGTTTTTTTTATCGGACATTCCGGTGCGGGCAAGAGTACGTTGCTGAAGCTGATTGCTGCTATCGAGCAACCAACTTCTGGCACGGTCAAGGTTGGCAAGCTGGATTCCAGTACGATGAAACGAAGTGCTGTTCCTTATCTGCGGCGAGGTCTTGGTTTGATTTTCCAGGAGCAGAAAATTCTGTACGATCGTCCCGTGCTCGATAATGTTTTATTGCCGCTGCAAGTCGTGGGGATGGAAAGCAAGGTAGCTACTGCGCGCGCACGTGCCGCATTGGATAAAGTGGGACTGCTGCACCGGGGAAAAGCCAATCCAGTCAGCCTGTCTGGTGGTGAGAAACAGCGTATGTGTATTGCGCGTGCAGTTGTTAATCGCCCAACTGTGCTGATTGCAGATGAGCCGACAGCAAATCTTGATGCCGCCTATGCGCAGGAAATCATGGGGGTATTCCGGTCTTTCCATCAGGTGGGTGTGACCGTGCTGATTGCTACCCATGATTTGGCGTTGATTGAGAATAAGTCGCGTGTGCTGCAACTGTATCAGGGGAAGCTGGCACAATGATCAGGTGGCTGCGGCAACATGGACTGGCAGTCGGTCATGCATTCGAAATGCTGATCGGCTCACCGGCCAGCAGCGTGTTAAGCATTGTGGTGATGGGTATCGTACTCAGTTTTCCGGCCGGTATTCTATTGACTTTGGATAATCTGCGTACTGTTTCTGGAGAGTCGCTCGAGTCCCCGCAATTGAGTGTACTGATGAATACTGATGCGGCATCGGACGATATCGAGCGCATCAATGCTAATCTGGAAAAAATGTCTGCTATCGCACATTTTCAGTTTATTTCCAAGGAAATTGCGTTACAACAGCTGCAGCAGGAGACCGAGCTGGCGGAGATCATGCGTAATCTCGAGCAAAATCCCTTGCCTGATGTATTTGCTGTCAATCTTGGAAATGTAACGGTGGACGAAATCGAAGCACTGCGCACCACAATACTGGCCTGGCCAAAAATCGCACATGTGCTGGTGGACACTGACTGGGCACGAAAACTAGATGCTATTCTGAGTCTGGGCAGAATTATTGCTATCATGCTGGCTATTTTATTTGGCGCGGCGCTGGTATTTGCGGTATTCAACATGATTCGTTTGCAGATTCTGACCCGTAGCGATGAAATTGAAGTATCCAGGCTAGTGGGCGCCACTAACAGCTATATCCGTCGGCCATTTTTGTATTTTGGGGCGATTCAGGGATTGGCTGGTGCACTACTGGCCTGGCTAATACTTGCCGTTAGTATCGCTCAGATCAACAAGGCACTGTTTGAGCTGGCCAGATTGTATGAAACCACGTTCAAGCTTGATCATTTTGTCTGGCTGGATAGCTTGATACTGCTGGTTATCGCAATTGGGCTGGGATGGCTAGGTGCATATGTATCTGTGACGCGCTATCTGTTGAGATCGGATAATATCTGAAATATTGCGGATAATTTAAGATAACATTTTGAATGAAAATATGATAAATAAAAAACAAAGATTGATTATAGTTGTGTTGCTGGCAACATTACCCCTGTTATCTGGCTGCTGGACGCTGGTTGCGGCGGGTGCGGGCGCATATGGGGGATACAAGATGAAAGAGAAGGGTTATACCCTGCAGAATCCAGTTACAAAAGAAAAATCCACTAAAACTGATCGGAAGAATCAACAACCGCGTTGATTGTTCAAGTCTGGTTTATGCAACATGATGCCCTGTCTGGCTGGTGGGACGATAGATAGTGACAGTACGCGACCTGTTGCCGTTCTATTCTATTTTTCAGGTTGCTGGATGGGTTGAATGCACGCATCATGCTTATCCAGTGTGGTGATCCAGTTCTTGTAAATCCGATAGGCAACTGTTTGCAGTGCTGGTACGCGCTGATGCAGATCGCTTTGTATCTCATCCGGAGTTTGTACTGCCGGACTGGTCTGATTCTGTTGAAGTTCATCTGCATTCAGGAGGCACCATTCTTTCACCATGTCGGATGTCATTTCGAGATGACATTGCAATCCGATATGTTTGCCAAATATGAAAGCCTGATTAGTACAAAACATACTGGAGAGTAGACGGGTTGCACCTTGTGGCAGGCTAAAAGTTTCGCCGTGCCAGTGAAAGGCTTCAAACTCGGTGATATTCCCCAGCCAGTTGCGTGCAATTGGAGTATCGCTTACTTCTACCTTTCCCCATCCTAGCTCCTTAATTGGACTGTTGCTGACTTGCCCGCCAAGCGCCGTAGCCAGCAATTGCCCGCCGAGACAATTTCCCATAACGGGGATATCAGAAGTAACCGCCTGTTTTATCAGCCGAATGATAGGCGTTATCCAGGGTAAATTGTCGTGAACACTCATAGGGCCACCCATCAGAACTAACCCACTGAAACTGGAGAGATCGTCTGGAACGCTATCGTCCTCATCCAGTCTGAGCAATTGCCAAGGGACAGCATGCTGGTCGAGAAATGTGGCAAAATAGCCCGGGCCTTCGATCGGAAAAAATCTGAATATGGCGACAGGTTTAGTAACGGCTTGGGTCAGTCCTGAATTATTTTTTTCTTTGTTGAGTGTCATTCTGTAGATTGTCCTTACTTAATCGATTGCTTGTCATGTCAGCTTTGTGTATCGGGCACCTTCCGGGTCAGCTGACTTTCACGATTTCTTGATGCTATCAATTTTATTAAATTTGCCAACTATGTTATATCAACTGTAATGGCAATCAAGAATTACGATTTCCGTGATCTGGTGAAGCTTGAGCAATTACGGTATATCGAGAGCAATCAGAAACAGGCAATTTCATACGCCAGTATCCAGGATATGGCGCCACACACCACTGGCCAGTTCAGCCTGGATATTTTTTATGAACGGCTGATGACGCGAGCGCGCCGCCTGATTCAGGACAACGCGCTTAACAGGCACTTACAGCAACCTGAGAAATTATTTCGGCGCGCTTATCGAGTGGTGCTGATAATTGCCGCGTTGCTGGGCGGTCTGGCGGCCTTCAAGGCGGTGGATGTGGCTGATACCTTGAATATTTATTGGTTGCTTGCTGTATTACTGGGTTTTAATTTTCTGTCGATGTTGCTGTGGCTGGTCGGCATATTATTTAGTATTCATGGGTTGAGCACAGGTATGGTAGCGCAACTGGCGGGCTGGCTTCCTGCCAGGTTAAAAGAAAAAGAAAGTGATCCCCTGGCTATGGGCGCGGCGAGGGGCTGGTGGGAAGCCTGTCTCGGTGGCAGGGTTGGCAAATGGCGGTTCAGTTTGCTCACACACCGGCTCTGGTTGAGTTATCTGCTAGCGGGTATCGCAATACTGATTCTTCTGATGACGGCAAAGCAGTATGATTTTATCTGGGGAACGACGCTTTTGTCGGAACATGCCTTGCCTGAGTTGACCCGCTTGCTAGCTGCTCCCATGGAATGGCTGGGAATGGTGCAGCCTGATAGCCAGCAAATTATGGCAAGCCGCGCCAATTCTTCGGGAAGCATCCTGCAGGATGCTGCAACCAGAGGAGTCTGGGCAAAATTTCTGCTGGGTGCATTGATTGCTTATGGATTACTGCCGCGTCTGTTGCTGGCTGCACTTTCATCCTTGATGCTGAAGTGGTCAGAACGCCGCTATCAGTTGGATCTGTACCTGCCTTATTACATCGGCCTTCGACAAGGTCTGTTGAAGCAGGATCCCGATACCAGCGTAGTGGATGCTGATCCTGGGCAGATTGACGAGCGTGACGTGCCAATGGCAAGCGGGCACAACGGTGATATACCAATCCAGGCGCTGGTAACAGGAATCGAGCTGGATGACCGGGTACACTGGCCAGAAGATGTGAAGGGTCAATACAATATCGTGGATCAGGCCAGTTTCCATCAAATGCTGGACAGAATAAAAAAGAGCAGGCAGCCGCTGTTGATTGGCGTAGCGGTTTACCGACTGCCGGATCGGGGTGTGCAGCGCATGATCAACGACCTCGTCGCGGCCACTTCTGGCCCGGCGTGGCTGTTACTTCTAAATAGTCAATCAGCGGAACCAATTACTGAATCGCGCAAATTGGCATGGTTCCGACTGGCGCAGAGCTGTAACATTCCTGCTGAACATGTTGTCACTCACTAGCCAGATTATTTGAAATGCAAACAGCCAGACCGGCAAACGGCCGGGAAGCATCATTACTCAATATTGCGGTAGTTGGTCATACCAATACCGGCAAAACCTCGCTTATTCGCACCATGCTGCGCAGCACCGCATTTGGCAGGATAGAAGACGCCGCTGGCACAACCCGTCATGTGGAACGCGCAACCATTTCTGCCGGGCACGAAGCCATTCTCAATCTGTACGATACCCCCGGAATCGAGGATGTTTATGCTTTGCGTGAAAAATTGGTCAGAATGGCTGGCAGCAGAAAAAGTACCATACAGGCAGCAATTTTGACGGAATTTACTGAGCGGACTACGCCAGATGACCCCTTGGAACAAGAGGCAAAAGTTATCCGGCAGGTTTTGCGCAGTGACGTCCTGCTGTATGTCATCGATGTACGCGAACCCATCCTGGAAAAATACCTGATTGAAATTGAGCTGCTCAGCAAAACTCTGAAACCAATCATTCCGGTGTTTAACTTTATCGAGGCGCGTCGGGCAGACCTGGACACATGGCGGCAGAAACTTGCTGAGTTTAATATTCATGCATCCCTTGAACTGGATACGGTTGCCTTCGCTTTTGAGGCGGAAAAGCGTCTGTACCAGAAAATACAGAGTATTGCGGAGGGCTACTATCAACCGTTGCAGCGGTTGATTAATTTTCGCGCACAGGTTTGGCAGCAGCTCTGTCAATCCGCAGCCAGACGAATTGTGGTATTGATTGTCATGGCGGCATGTTATCGACAAACTGTTGTTCCAAAAGATCGGGAGGTGATTGCACAGTCTGCCACACAAAAAATGCAGCAAGCGATTCGACTGGCCGAGCAGGATTGTCTCTATGATTTATTGGCCATCTTTAATTTTACCCAGCAGGATGTCGCTCTGCAGAACCTCCCTATACAGGATGGCCAATGGCAGCTGGATTTATTTGCTCCCGGCGTACTGAAAGCCTACGGTCTGGATATGGGCAGCTCCGCTCTTAAGGGTGCAGCTGCCGGTGCCGGAATTGATCTGATGGTAGGCGGGTTAAGCCTGGGGGCGGCCAGTTTGCTGGGTGCACTGGCAGGAACAGGATGGTCTACCTTTCGTCGTTACGGCAAAGAAATTCAGGCAAAAATTCAAGGCACCAGTTGGTTGTGCGTAGATGACAATACATTACAAATACTGTATTTGCGTCAGTGGCAACTACTGAATAAGTTAATGCATCGTGGCCATGCTGCCATGCACGTCGAGCAGGTTGATCCATCGACAGAATCACGGCATCTGCCGGAAGGCTGGTATGAAATAATTCAGATTCTTCGACAGAATCCGGCTTGGATTCAGTCATCCCATGCCAGGGACAACAGTGCTCAATATCGAGATGTTGAAGCTCGGCTAATCACCGCATTGATAGATAAATAATTATTTATCAATAAGTTAAATAATCTGCTATCTTCTGGAGAGCGTTAAAATAAACAATGAAAAAAATACTGTTAACTTTGCTGCTGATCATGACATCGACCGATACACTAGCTAAATGGATTCAGATAGGCGAGGGTAATCAGAAAGGCGGTTATACCGTTTATGCGGATCTGAGCTCGGCCCGCCGGGCAGCTGATAAAGTCAAGATGTGGATTTTGCTGGATTTTAAAACTGAACAGAAAGCATCCGGCGTAAATTTTTTATCCAAAACCATCCGTCGTGAATACGACTGTCAGGGAAAGCATATTAGAATTCTTGCGTTCAAATTGTTCGGCTGGAATATGGAACAGGGCAGGCTTATCCGTTCTTATAGCCAGCCACAGGAATGGAAGGTGGTACGAGCTGAAAGCATGGATGAAATAGAGTGGAAAATCGCCTGTGAAAGTTAGCAGAAGACCGGGAGTTGTCTCCGATATTTTTGATGAAATGTGGCCAGTCACTGAATCTGGCCACATCTCTTTAAGAATTAATCAGCTGCAGTCAATCAGTCATCAATCTTGCAGACTGCGTTTGCACTGAGAACAACCCCGTCATTTGCATCCAGAATCTCTCCCGTCACAGTGTTGTTCTGAATAAAATCGTCTGTGATTAAGGTTTTATCGTTGTCATCCGTATCACTTTTGAATTTGAACTCAGTCTCGAAGCGTGATGCTGTTTTTTCAAGACTGGTCTCACTATTGTCACCGGAGGTAACGCGGGCGCGGTAGTTACCCGGAGCCAGATTCAGTACCTTGAGCTCGACTTTGGATTCGCGACCATCATCGTTATCGATTTCACAGCCAACAAACAGACGTGTTGCTTTGCCGCCACTGATTGGGGTGGAATCAAATCCTTTATCGTCATCCGAATCATCATCATCACTGTCGTCATAATCATCATCCTCAAATGCTGCCAGTGCTGCGATTTTTCGGCAGACATCCGAGTTTTCCTTAATGGCCTCGACCAGCTGATAATTAAAGGAATCTCCACGTCTTTCCATGCGGACATCGAAGTAAAGACCTTCCAGGCTGTCATCATCCGCATAGTTTTTGAGTTTGACACAGGGGATCACCAGCTCATCAGATAGAAAATCGGCGCGCGAACCACCGCCGATACGGTCTGCCCAGGCTGGACTGGCGATAATACTCAGTGCCAAAGCACAGGCAAGTTTGTTGATTTTCATTAATTTCTCCTAAAAATAATTAAAATCCGGTTACCCGGTTTGTGAAGACTCTTGTCGCAAAATTGAGCCTCGTAGAAAATTGTATCAACAATCTTGTGAACCTATATCGGTTATCTGGATGGTAAAACGGTTGATAATTTCGTTTAATTTCGAATGCGATCTGTTCGCGAGTCTCCTAGCTATTTTTCTTTTTGGCACGTGGGTGTGTCTGATCATAAATTTTGGTTAAATGTTGAAAATCCAGATGCGTATAGACCTGTGTACTGCGAATGCTGGCATGACCGAGCATTTCCTGCACCGCGCGCAGGTCGCTGCTCGATTGCAGTAAATGGGAAGCAAAAGAATGTCTGAGTGCATGTGGGTGGACGTGATTGTCCAGCCCCTGTAGCAGGGCGCGTTGTTTCAGGCGCAGGGCAATAGTGCGGGTATGAATGCGACGTCCCTGCTGTGACAAGAACAGAGCCGTTTCGCCCGGTGGTAATAGAGTGGCACGAATGGGTAACCATGCCTGTAATGCCTGTAGCGCCTGTTTGCCAACTGGTACAAGCCGTGTTTTGCTGCCTTTGCCGGTGATGCGTGCCATGCCTTGATTGAAATCGATATCCACTGGTTGCAGGCTGGCTAGTTCCGCCAGTCGCAGACCTGAGCCATAAAATAATTCAAACATAGCCAGGTCTCTGATTGCCAGGGGATCGGTTGGCTTGAAAGTCAGTAGTTGGGCCGCTTCATCAGGTGAGAGCGCATTGGGCAGTTTGTGGGTTGACTTGGGAACACGGACACCCAAACAGGGATCGTCGCTATGGTGGTGGTGGCGGATCAGGTAGCGATAAAAACCGCGCCAGACCGACAGCATTCTTGCGAGACTTCTGCCAGATAATCCCTCGCCATGCAGTCGTGTAATGAAATAGCGAATATCGTGCGCTTGCAGTTGCCGTAAAAGGTCATCGGGCACTCGCGAGTCATCCGGGTATTTCTGTGTGGTAAAACGTGCCAATGTAGCCAGATCGTGTTCATAACTGACTAAAGTCAGTGCGGCTAGTCTGCGGGCATCCCTGAGATAGACGAGATACTGCCTGAAAATGGGTGGCAGTGCGGTTTCCTGTTTTTCATGCTGTGGATTCATCCGTGCCAACAGTTGTTTGAGGAAATTGTCGCATCAGACGGATGACAGAGCTGCTTGCCAGTTCACCGAGGCGTGTCAGATAAAGCGTACCCATATCCGGATAGAAACGTTCTACTTCTGGGCTGCTCAGAACCAGGAGACCAAAATGCTGCATTTTTTTCAGGGGAATGAGTGCAAAGGATTGCAGATGCTGCATGTCACTGCCAAACCATTGCTTGATTTCGTCGTCAACATCTGTGCCACAACGTGGGTGTGACAGTCCGGCGGTGACGATACGCAACTGGTCGCTGACGGTATCCACCACTGAATCGGGAAGTGGGGGATCGAGGTCATCCGATCTCCATAGCCGTAAGGCAACATGTGGAATGGAGAAGTCCTCACACAAGTGATATTGCAGTCCATGCAACATCTCTGCCAGTGAACTGAATCCCAGCAGAGCCACTGTCAGGCGATGCATTTTTTCACCAATGGCATCATTTTGTTCGCCAATTTCAATTAGTGCCATCAATTTGTCCTGCAATAATTCATTTTTCTTGCGCAGCATCATTACCTGCCGTTGAGTGATCGAGATGACTTGCTCGTCATCGGCATGCTCTTCCAGGTGCGACAACTGAATGGAATCCAGCAGGGTGGGGTGTGCTACAAAAAAATCAGGATGATCTTGCAGATATTGCGCAACTTGCTCGGGTTTTATCATGAATTCGATGAGGATTGATGAGGATGTAAAGGGTTGGATCTAAATAGTTGCCATTATCATAACATGATCAAAAGCAGGTCTGACAAAGCGAGAGGATTATTCCTTGGCAGACCCGGTAAGCTTGAATAATTTCTGCAATAATGATCTGATTAATTGCCATAATCTGGGCAATAGCCAGATGGCAAGACCCATAAAAACAGTGAACAAACCAAGGAAAACCAGTGGATGATTTAATGCTGTCCATAAACCGCCCAATACCAGCAGATCCTCGCTGACCGAAGCGGTCCAGTTGGTCACTGGTTCGGGTGAGGTGTTGATCATCATGCGGGTACCTGCTTTGGTTGCATGACTGGTCGCAGCTGCCCCACCACCCAGAATGCCGGCAGCAATTTCCATACCGGTAGAAACATCGCCGACCGCTCCGGCCGCCAGCAGGGCGCCAGCCGGAATACGCACGAAAGTATGTATGGCATCCCAGATGCTGTCGAATCCTGGAATCTTGTCTGCAAAAAACTCTATCAGATACATGATCGCAGCCGCGCCAATAACCCAGGGGTTGGATAAAACTGCCAGTTCGTCGGGTAGCGCGACATTGCCAGTGGCAGATCCCAGGCCGAGTACCAGTAGCACGGCGTATAAATTGATGCCGCTTGCCCAGGAGGCGCCCATCGTGAGCGCCAGGGTAGCCATCAGAGCTTCGTAGCTTTCCATATGATCGCCTGTTTATTGAAGAAATGGTCGCTTAGTATGGGCATTGCCTGTGGAGTGCAGCATCTGTCTGGCTACGGATTCAGCACCCAGCAGACCCGCTTTGTTATGGGTAATGACATAAACCGGAATCGTTTGCATCAGGGTATGGAATCGCCCTTTACTTTGGAAGGCATTGATAAAGCCGGGTTGCTGCAGGCTTTGCAGAATGCGGGGTGCAATACCGCCTGCAATGTAGACTCCGCCATGGCATAGCCCCGCCAGCGCCAGATTGCCCGCATAGGCGCCATAAATCTCGCTGAAGTGCTCAAGTGCCTGCAAGGCGGTGGGGTTTTGCTGTTCGAATGCCAGCCTGGTAACCATTGCAGCTTCGTTCACTGCAGGTTGTCTATCGTTTACTTGTCCAGGTTCGGGGGTATATTTCTGTAAAAAATGGAAAAGATCCACTAATCCTTGTCCGGAAAGAATACGTTCAACTGATACGTGTCCGTAGCGTATCTTCAGATAATCGAACAGTGCAATCTGCAAGGTGTTAGCAGGCGCAAAATCGATATGTCCGGCTTCGGTGGCAAGTATGGTTGTTCCATTAACACAATTTACCAGCCAGGCTACACCCATACCGGTGCCAGCACCCAGTACTACGCGGGTTGCATCGGGTTGTGGACTGCCCGTCTGCAGAGTTGCCAGGTCGTCATGGGAGAGTGTTTCGATCGAGTGGGCGACTGCCTCGAAATCATTCATGATTCTGACGAGAGGGATTGAAAACCGTTGTTGAATGTGTTGGGCGTTGATGTGCCAGTTTAGGTTGGTCAGTGTCACTTGTTGAGCGGTTACCGGTCCGGCAATGGCCAGACAGATCACTTCTGGAGCAACGGACAGGTGCTGCAGAAAATCATGTAGTACCTCATCAAAATGAACATAGGCACGACTATCGTAGTGGCGATCGAGAAGGTGGTTAAAGATATTATCTTGTGCCGTTACCGCTCGCAGCAGGGTTTTCGTTCCGCCGATATCACCACAAATCAGGGTTGGGCTCATAGAGTTGCCTGCAGAGATCACAATCCACGAATGGTAGCAAAACTGGCAATGGCAGGTACAATAACCTGCTTGTGCAACAACCCGGTCAACAGGGTTAAACAGGAGAGCGTCGTGGTGGATGATGACATCAGTACAAGTGATTTGTTGTTGAAAAGTACGTATTTGGAGACCGATGAAGTTGTCGCGGAATTACATATTGTGCGTACAACGGCACTTGAACAGCGACAGGGACATACCCGACCACCGAGGCTGCCTTCTCGCAAAGTAATCGCTACGGTTGCGGATGGATTACGCATGGCGCTGTTTCCTAATCGCCTGGGGCCGGCTGATTTGTCTGTCGAGGGAGTGGATCATTACGTAGGTTATATTTTAAATGTAACCTTGCGTACCTTACTGGTGCAGATTCAGCATGAGCTGCATTTTCATGCCGAGACGGAAGTACTTAGTCAGGAAGATCATGCACGCGCGGTGGCGATTACCCAGGCATTTGCCAAGCGTTTGCCGGAAGTTCGCCAAATGCTTGATGATGACATTATGGCGGCCTATATTGGCGACCCCGCTGCACACTGTATCGATGAAGTGTTGGTGTGCTATCCCGGTATCGCGGCCATTACCTATTACCGGCTGGCGCATGAATTGTACCAATTGGGCATCCCCCTGATTGCACGCATGATGTCCGAAATCGCGCATTCGATGACTGGCATAGAAATCCATCCTGGTGCGCAGATTGGCAGAAGTTTCTTTATTGATCACGGTACCGGTGTGGTGATTGGGGAAACCGCGATTATCGGCAACAATGTGCGCCTGTATCAGGCCGTAACCTTGGGAGCGAAGCGCTTTCCTGTGGATGAGCATGGCGCGCTGGTCAAGGGAATTGTGCGCCACCCCATTGTTGAGGATGATGTCGTTATTTATGCGGGTGCAACTATTCTGGGTCGCATCACCATTGGGCGTGGTTCGACGATAGGTGGCAACGTCTGGCTTACACAGAGTGTGCCGCCAAATAGTCAGATCACGCAAGCGCAGACGTGAATGCGTGATAATCAGCAGTTCTTCTGGCGTCAGAAGATTCATGCGCATCAATGGTTTTTCATTGCTGCCTGTATTTATGCGCTACTGATCATACCAATGACCGTATTTGCCCGGGGCGGTTTTGCTCCTGTCATTCTGGCTGTGCCTGCCATGCATGCCTATGAGATGTTGTTTGGCTATGCGCTGGCACTGATTGCGGGCTACCTGCTGGGACCCATGCCTGCCTGGCATCTATTGCTGTTGCTGGGGATGTGGCTGGTGGCGCGGGTGAGCACGCTGACCGTACTGACAGGTGACTGGGGATGGTTGAGTCTTGTCGGCAATGGTGGTTTTGCCATGCTGCTCGCCTGGCGGTTACTGCCACGTTTATGGGTGGCCAAAAAATGGCGCAATCGCTTGCTTGCGCCGCTGCTGGGAATGATTTGTGCTGCGACTATCGTTACTGGTTTGACTGGACAGATAGCGGCATTCGAATGGAGTCGTCATCTGATCGATGAAAGCGTGCAATTATTCGCACTGTTGATGCTGTTCATGGGCGGGAGAATGCTCGCACCTGCTGTTGCCGGAGAATTCTATCGTCAGGGCAGGGAATTGGAAGCCCGAGTGCAGCCACATATCGAAGGATGGTTAATTGTCACCGTTTTGGCATCTGTTATGTTATCACCGGTCATTAAACCGGTAGCTGGCATGATGCTGATTCTGGCGGGAATGCTGACTGGTATCCGTCTGCTCCGCTGGCAGTTGTGGCATTGCCTGGCACGCCCGGATCTCATCTGCCTGGGGCTGGGTTACGCCTGGCTGGCGCTGGGACTTGGATTGCTCGGATGGGTAAAACTGAATGGAGGGATGCATGCCAGTACGATGGTGCATGCTATTACCATTGGCGCACTTGGTACGCTTTCAGTCAATGTGATGGTGCGCGTCACGCTTTTGCACGTCAAACAGTATCCTTCAAGAATTCCGCTGATACTGACCATCACTTTCCTGATGTCGCTGGCTGCTATTGCGCGCATTTGTGCGGACTTTAGCGGGCAGCGAGAAACTCTGTTGGTATTGGCTGCTTCCGCCTGGAGTTTCAGCATGCTGCTGGTTCTGTTTATACTGGTAAATAGTAGCCGCGATCAATCGGTATCTATGCCATTACGTTAAGTTTCTGATAATGCCTTTTATGAATGAATGCCGATCATTGCACTAAAGCCAGCGCTATTTTCAGCTTCATGGGGAAGAGTTGCCGTTAGTGAGTATTGGCGATCTGTAACAACCATGTTTAGAAGAGCGCCATTAAGATCAATCTGTTTGTCGTTAAAGAATGCGAGAAAAAAATCAGAATTTTTGGAGATACCGATGCGGTTAACCAAATTTTATAAATATAGGCAAGCTACATAACTTCTGATACTTACTAAAAAATGCTACAGAAAATAAAGCTGAATCTGGAGGAGTTGGGAGCCTTAAACACGCTATTGTATTTATTTGGCAAGGTACTTTATCGGCTCAGCTTTAGAAAAATAAGACTGCACAAATATTACATAACACGGCAACCCGTCTCGCCACAAAAGCTAGTGCCGATCAATAAGGCACTTGATATTGAGATAAGACAAATTGATGTGAATGATGGGGTTTTGCAGCAAATGGATAGGCCATTCAGCACGCTGCAGGCACGTTTTAATCATGGGGGAAATTGTTTTGTTGCATTGAAGAAAGGCCGATTCGCTGGTAATTTGTGGTTAAATTTTGACAAATACCGGGAAGACGAAGTGAGGTGCACCTACATGTTGCCGCCCGCAGGTCAGAATGCGTGGGATTATGATGTGTTTGTTGTGCCTGAATTTCGTTTTTCCTATACTTTTGCCAAACTGTGGGAATACGCGAATACCGTTATGTTCCAGCGTGGAATTGTCTACGTATATAGTCGAGTTAATTTTTACAATATATCGTCACTTCGTGCACACAAAAAGCTCGGCAGCAAAATTATCGGCTCATTGGTATTTATTACAATTGGTAGCTTTCAGATATCTGTAAGTACCCGTTTCAAGCCGTATTTGACCATCACTATCGATCAGGGTAAGTTTCCAAAGCTGATGATCGAATAACATATTGAAAAGCTGGTAACCGTTGTCTCCCTGCGTTCCTGCTGTTAGTTCCTTGCATCTTGGCGGGAGCTCTTGTTTTTGGGAGGGAAAGATCAAAAAATATTTGGTTAAATCTTGATGCACCAGATTTATTGGTTACTGGAGAGGCGTGTATAAGTCATCTATTTTGGTGCCCGGAGCCGGAGTCGAACCGGCACGGACGTTAAGGTCCGAGGGATTTTAAGTCCCTTGTGTCTACCAATTTCACCACCCGGGCAATCACAAATATTTCTTATGGAGGCGGGGGTCGGAATCGAACCGGCGTAGACGGCTTTGCAGGCCGCTGCATGACCACTCTGCCACCCCGCCTAATTGAGTCGAGCTACATTAAGAGAAAAGCGAAATCTTTTTCTGGATTCTAATGTGTTTCGAGTATTTCTAAATGGAGCGGGAAACGAGGCTCGAACTCGCGACCCCAACCTTGGCAAGGTTGTGCTCTACCACTGAGCTATTCCCGCTTATGAAGCTTTATTTCTGCAATTACCAATTCCCTTGTGGTTATCGGCTGGCAGGCGTGTGATTATAAAGCCACCACTGTAATTGTCAAGAAATAGCACGAAAGTGCAGCACCTCCCGCTAACTTAAAGAACATTTGCTGCAAAATCTATGGTTTACGATAAAGCAAAACCATCTGACTTAAATCGATTTTTTTAAGATTGGCTACTTCTTCTGGAAAACACCCTCGAACATACTTTGCCCTGGTTGGCGTATTGAGTCGAATCCTTAAAGACTGGTACGGTTAGTTTTATTCCAAAGGCAATGAATTTATACAAAGTCTTCCAGTCCGGAAGAAGGTAGGTAAGGAATCAGCGTGCTTTCTCCTGAAAGCATTTATTACGTCTTGCAATTTGTTTTGCTCATTGATGCAAGATACGGCAATATTGCTGTGCCTGATCGACCAAAAACGCCAGCATCATCAAACAGGCAAAGACAGTGGATAAATGCCGGTAACCGTGCCCGAAGTTATGTTCGAAGTGATGGTCTTTTATTTTTAAGGTATTAGGCGTTTTATTCTCAATTCCAACGTGCGCGCCTGGCGCAAGAGCTTAGGCGAGACATTATTCGGTCGTTTCCGTAAATAAGTATCCGATAGCGCGTGGTCAGCGCCATACAAGGATTTTAGATTGGCCCGAATTAAATCATCTTCCCTGTCTTGGTCAAATTGCAATAATGAAGGATGCGTTAAGCTAAATAACCGCAAATCCCGACATCAAGCAATCGCTTGGGAAGAATACTTTGCCGCTTTCTTTGTCTTCAATTCTCTCAAAACAAGCGCGAATTTTCTTGGTTAAATCGGGCGCACTTAAATGCTTGCGAAAGGAGAGTGTTGGCATGGTGATTATCTGTCACTTTAATTTATAATTCTATGGTGCTCTGATTAAAAAGAAAGTTTACGAAAACCTGCTTTTGAAAATCGCTGAATAGCTTTCTTTTCCTTGTGTTTGTATGGAAGCGGAGATGGCTGGTTGCAAGAGACTATTTTTGCATTAAATTTAAAATAAACGTAGAATCACGTGTTATGTTGAAACACGTCAGCAACTGGTAACAGATATAAGGGTACAAACAAACTATGGCAAATACCGCGCAAGCTAAAAAGAGAGCTAGACAAACAGTCAAAAAACGCGAACACAATTTTAGTTTGCGTTCAAAATTAAGAACCGCAATCAAGGCAATCAGAACTGCGATTGCGGCTGGCGACAAAAAACAGGCTGAATTAACATTTAGTAAATCAGCGAGCGTCATAGATTCAATCGCTGGAAAGGGAATTATTCATAAAAACAAAGCATCAAGGCACAAGAGTCGCCTTTCAGGTGCTATCAGGGTTATGGGTTGAGGCTGTGTTGTTTGCGGCTGAAGAGTGTTATCTATTGTAAATAAGGAGAGAGACATGCATGCCGGATTTTGGCTGAAGGGAGTACTGCTAGCTTGTGGATTAGCGCTGGCTGGTGGGGTACAGGCGAACATATCGACGGTGCCGGATGTAACGTATGAAGCGTTGGGTCTGGATCGTAGCAAGGCGACGCCGAAAGAGACGCACGAAGCGTTGGTGAAGCGTTACAAGGATCCGGCGCAAGGGGCGGGTAAGGGCACGATGGGGGAATACTGGGAGCCGATACCGTACAGCATGTACCTGGATCCGGCCACGTTTTACAAGCCACCGACCTCAATGCGCGACAAGGCGAGCCGGAAGGAATGTGTAGAATGCCACACAGATGAGTCGCCGGTATGGGTACAGGCGTGGAAGCGCAGCACCCATGCGAACCTGGACAAGGTTCGCAAACTGCAGCCGAGTGATCCGACCTACTACAAGAAAGCCAAGTTAGAAGAAGTCGAAGCCAATCTGCGTTCGATGGGTAAGTTAGGCGAGAAAGAACCTTTGAAAGAAGTTGGCTGTATAGACTGTCACGTATCGATCAATGCGGACTCGAAGCAAAAGATTGATCACAGCAAAGACCTGATCATGCCGACAGCAGATGTTTGTGGTGCCTGCCACCTGCGTGAATTTGCCGAACGTGAATCCGAGCGTGACACCATGATCTGGCCGAATGGACAATGGCCGGACGGACGTCCATCCCATGCGCTTGACTACAGCGCCAACGTTGAGACCACCGTCTGGGCCGCGATGCCGCAAAGAGAAGTTGCGGAAGGCTGCACCATGTGCCATACCAACCAGAACAAATGTGACTCCTGCCATACACGTCACGAATTTTCTGCAGCCGAATCGCGCAAACCGGAAGCGTGCGCCACCTGCCATAGCGGAGTAGACCACAACAACTGGGAAACCTATTCCATGTCCAAGCACGGCAAGATGGTTGCCATGCTGGGCGATAAATGGAACTGGGAAGCACCGCTGAAAGATGCCTACGCTGTTGGTGGACAAAATGCACCGACCTGTGCGGGTTGCCATTTCGAGTATGAAGGCGAATACACCCACAACATCACACGCAAGATTCGTTGGGCGAACTACCCATTTGTTCCGGGCATTGCAGAAAACATCACCAGCGACTGGTCAGAAGCACGGCTTGACTCCTGGGTTGTCACCTGCACCCAGTGTCACTCCGAACGTTTTGCCCGCTCCTACCTGGAACTGATGGACAAAGGCACACTGGAAGGATTGGCCAAATATCAGGAAGCCCATGAACTGGTTGAAAAGCTGTACAAGGCAGGCAACCTGACGGGACAGAAAACCAATCGTCCTGCTCCTCCGGAGCCAGAGAAACCTGGTTTCCATATTTTCACCCAGCTCTTCTGGTCGAAAGGCAACAACCCGGCCTCGATCGAACTGAAAGTACTGGAAATGGCTGAAAACGACCTGGCAAAAATGCACGTTGGTCTGGCGCATACCAACCCGGGTGGCTGGACCTATACCGAAGGTTGGGGTCCGATCAACCGTGCCTATGTTGAAATTCAGGATGAACACACCAAAATGCAGGAAATGGCTGCTCTGCAGGAACGGGTGAACAAACTGGAGAGCAAGAAAACCAGCCTGCTGGACATCACGACCCCTGAGGACAAAATCTCCCTGGGTGGACTGGGTGGTGGCATGCTGCTCGCGGGCACACTGGCCTTGCTTGGCTGGCGCAGCCGCAAGCAGAAACAGGCTTGAGCGAGCCACTGACGACTGGCCAGCGCGCGCGAGCGGGCTGGCTGGACAAGATCCTCCCGTTACTCGGCATCCTGCTGGTAACGGGAGGATTTATTTTACTCGCCTGGTTTTCCTGGCTATGGTTCACTCCTGGAACGGCTCCATATCAGTATCAATTGCTGGAGACGGGAGATAGCAGCAAATTTCCGCAACTGGAACTGAGCGCATGGCCTGACCTGACCATTGATCAATACGAAGTGCGTGTACCGGAGGTAGACCAAGTCGTTGCCTACGCCTATTTTGGGCGACGTGCGGAACATCCCCCGGTGTTGCTTGACTGGCAGAATCTCACCAGCGAACCGCTATTAATACTTGATCGCAAACCAGCTGAATTGAGTGCACTGGCGGCGGCTATTGAGAAACATGCCGCAGCAGATGCCACGATACTTGCCTGGTGGGACACCTCCGCGCAACTGGCCTTACTGACCGGACGTCATGTCCTGTCCCGCAGCCCGTTACATGAACCGCTCATTATCCCGGAAGTCTGGCAGACACAGCGCGCTGCCATCCTTGATTACGAGAGTGCACAGGTTGCCACCGTAGTGAGTGATGAAGAGCGCACCCGGTTTCAGCGTTTCACCCACGCACTGGCCCAACCGCATAAAATCGGACTGGCTGAATTGCGCGCATTAAGTGATCCTGAGCGGGAAACCTACCTGGTAGTACACGTCACCGACCTGTACAAACTGGGATTGCTATACCCGGAAAAACTCGGAGTAGCTTACAAAAACTACCGCATGACCGGTAACATTCACGGCATGATCAGCCACCTCAAAACTGAAATGGGGCGGCGCGGCTACACCACCTACACCCTGCAATCACTATCGGAAGAACTGATTCGTGCTTTTTTTCTGACAGATGAAGCGAGTGACCAGACCCTGATTGCACCGCTACTGCCCCTAACCGACCGACCGCCGCCGCTGGAACTTGACACCCCGAGACTGATCTACCAGCAAGGCGGGTATTGGGTATACAGACTGCTGGCAGAGTCATCCGATCAGAGTGGAGAATGATTACGGGATACCCTGTTTGCAATGATTTACAGCCTGTCGTGATCGGGTACAATAGCGGACGGCGAGCGAATCGCAGGTCATTTTGATAAAACCAGGGCAGTTGCAAGCCAGTTAGTCGCCCGAAAAACAGGCGACTAACTGGCGACTTGACCAACCGTCCCCCACAAAAGGAGAAACAATGAAACTCATCACTACCGCCAAACTGCTGGCGGTCGCGCTCATCACCCTGATAGCTGGCAACCTCATGGCAGCGGAAGCACCGTTTGAAGGCCGCAAGAAATGCAGCTCGTGCCACAAGGCGCAGGCGAAATCCTGGAACAGCACGGCGCATGCCAGTGCGATGAAATCACTAGAACCCAATGTCAAAAAGAAGCCAAGATCAAAGCCAAACTTGATCCGGCCAAAGACTACACCCAAGACAAAGACTGTGTAGGTTGCCATGTAGATGGTTTTAACAAAAAAGGCGGCTACAACATCGACGCCCCGAACAAAATGCTGGCAGCGGTTGGTTGTGAATCCTGCCATGGTGCTGGGCGACAATATCGTGGTGATCATCGCAAGGCGGGACAAACCTTTGAGAAATCCGGCAAGACCACTCCGCGTAAAACACTGGCGGACAAAGGACAGGACTTCCATTTTGAAGAAAGCTGCAATGCCTGCCACCTGAATTACGAAGGTTCTCCGTGGAAAGGTGCCAAACCGCCTTATACCCCGTTTACACCGGATGTGGACGCGAAATATACTTTTAAATTTGATGAAATGGTCAAAAACGAAAAAGCCATGCACGAACATTACAAACTGGATGGTGTTTTTAGCGGAGAGCCTAAATTCAAATATCACGACGAATTTCAGGCCAGTGCTAAAGAAACCAAAAAAGGAAAAGACTAATAATCAGTAGGTCAATTTAATTAATGAAATTTGCTCCTGCGAGGAAAACAGTTTTTCTGTTTTCCTCTGGTTATGCGGGTACATATATTTTATAAATTTTTATGCTTGAAGAGTTTTTTATTCAATATCGTAAGATTTATTTGCCGCCGATAAAAAAGAATCAAGTAAAGCTGATATGTTCTGAAACGAGCAGAGCTAATTTAGTGGTTTTTTTAACCGTCTGATAGGGCGGTTTTTTCATTTGTGGCGCTATGAATGTATTTAATCGTCTCCCGGAATCAAAGAATATCCATATACATTGTAAGCGGGATTATTTTATCGCCGGGCTCACCTTCTTTTGCGTAGCGATAAGTCTTGTGATAGACGCGCATGCAAGCTTAGCTTTTCAGAATTTTTTGGGTGTAGTAGCTTGGATTTTTTTATTTGGGCTTTTGCTGGGAGAAAATCGCGAGATACGAATGCAAGTGGCGATTGCCGTCACATTTGCTACGGCTGGCGAACATTTTGCATCAATTTATATGGGAGGGTACACCTACCGACTGGAAAACGTCCCGCTGTATATTCCTCCTGGACATGGTATGGTCTATCTAACCGCAGTTGCATTGGCGCGGTCTGGTTTTTTTCTTAACCATGCCAAAAAGATTGCGGTATTTGTGATTGTAGCCTGTGGTCTGTGGTCTGCTTGGGGAATCAGCGGAATTCCGGAACAGGGAGATGAGGTTGGTGCGCTGCTGTATATTGTTTTATTGATTTATTTGTTTAAAGGGAGATCGCCACTGGTTTATCTGGCGGCTTTTTTTATCACTACCTGGTTGGAGTTGATTGGAACAGCGGCAGGTACCTGGCGATGGGCGACTATCGAGCCCGTATTCAATTTATCACAAGGCAATCCTCCAAGCGGCGTAGCGGCTTGGTATTGTCTTGTAGATGCTGTTGCAATTGGTTGTGCACCAATCGCATTACAAGCCTTTCATAAATCTGGTTCAGCTTTCAAGCGATTGAAAGCTGCCGTACTCAATTTTAGGGCGATTCTGAGCAAAAATAAGGTTTGATTATCCTAGGTCAGGACTGTAGGGATAAATATTGGAAAAACTAGTTTGCTGGTTTTTAATATTCTAAAGATGTAAATCCCCAATATCCTTTTTGACAAAACGCCAGGCAAAATATATTAGAAAAAATTTAGAGGCTTACTATTGAAGATTAATCTTGTGATCTATGAGCAGTGAAATAACATTTGCGCAACTGGGTTTGTCCGTAGAAATTTTACAAGCAGTTGCTGATGAGGGTTATGTGACACCAACTGCTATCCAGGCCGAAGCAGTTCCTGTAATTTTAGCCGGTCGGGACGTGATGGCAAGCGCCCAAACAGGGACAGGTAAAACTGCCGGTTATACCCTACCATTACTTAATCAGTTGCAAGCGTTTGCAAACACGAGCGTATCACCAGCCAAACACCCTGTGCGCGCGCTAATCATGGCGCCAACCCGTGAGCTGGCCATCCAGATTGATGAAAGTGTTCGAAAGTATGGAAAATATCTTCCACTCAAAGTTGCGGCTATTTATGGGGGCGTTAGCATGCCGCCACAAACACAAATTTTACGTAATGGTGTCGAGATATTGGTCGCCACACCGGGACGATTGCTGGACCACGTCGAGCAAAAGGTAGTCAATTTTTCCAAAACTGAAATATTGGTATTGGATGAAGCAGACCGCATGCTAGATATGGGGTTTCTGCCTGATATCAAGCGCGTGATGGCATTGCTTCCTGGGCAACGCCAGAGTCTGCTGTTTTCAGCAACTTTCTCGGTAGAGATCAGAAAACTGGCAGATAGTTTGTTAAAGAACCCAATAAAAATTGAAGTTTCAAGAAAAAATACGGTAAATGAATCTATATCACATGTTGTGCATCTGGTTCGTTCGGCAGATAAACTTAAGTTGTTGGTTCATTTAATCAGGCAATCAGAATTAACACAAGCCTTAATATTTGTAAAAACCAAGCAGAGTGCTGGAAAACTGGCAACTTTGCTGGCGCAACATGACATATCCGCTTTGGCAATTCATGGTGACAAAAATCAACAGCAGCGTACCCAGGCACTCGAGGCTTTCAAGCTAGGCGAAATTGAGGCACTTGTTGCAACAGATGTGGCAGCTCGCGGTCTGGATATTGATAAACTTTCCCATGTTATCAATTTTGAATTACCCGGTACGCCAGAAGACTATATTCATCGAATAGGGCGAACTGGTCGTGCAGGCAGCAAAGGTAAGGCTATTTCGCTCGTTAGTGAGCATGAAAAGGAGCTTTTGGTCAATATAGAGCGATTATTGAATGCCAAACTTGAGCTAATGGACGTCCCCGGGTTTGTTGCAGATATTCCAGTGACTGGAAGTCCATTGCAGGGAAAGAAAATAGTCGCTCCCCACCATTCTCCTGCTCGCAAGCCATCACTACAATCGAAGCAGGATCCCATCTTTACGCAACCCTATACACCTGGTGGAATAGTTGCTCCAACAATTTCGGCGGAAGCTGGTGGAGATGATTCCTATAAATCAATCTTACCGTACAAAAAACAACAAGATACAGAATCACTTCCGGTGTTATTCAAGGTTCCGGTGAGAGATAAAAAAAGCTAAACTAAGTTGGTACCCTGGAGACGAATCGAACGTCCGACCTACCCCTTAGGAGGGGGTTGCTCTATCCCCTGAGCTACCAGGGCTTATACACTGATGCGTTACGGCTAATGTGTAACTGCCAGAAGAACTTTATTCTGAGAAATGCCGCAGCACAGCTGCAGAACCGCGAAAGATTGCCCTATTATGGGGGGGATTGTCAAATTTGCGTCTTTCCCAATTCAGTATTCGAATGATATTTAAATTTTTCAAGGTGAGTGATCTATATTCTATGAAAAATTGCTTGTCCCAGTGCGGCGCGGTTCTGCGGGGAAACCGGGATCGTTTCAAGTTGCTCAACAGCTTGTAGCAACTTATTGAGTCCTTTAGCGTTGGCGATCTGAATCGATAATCCGGGTCGGGCATTTAATTCCAGCACCAGTGGTCCCAGATCGCGATCAAGCACAATATCGACACCGAGATACCCCAGGTCAACCAGATCATGACATTGTGCGGCCAAGGTCAATAGTTTTTGCCAGTGCGGTATTTGCACACCGCTGGTTGGTGCGCCGGTATCGGGATGGTGATCAGTGGGGAAGTTCTGCCAAACGGCGGAAGTCGTCCGTCCAGTGACGAGATCAACACCTGCACCAACGGCACCCTGGTGAAGATTTGCCTTTCCTTCGGACATGCGGGTTGGTAGTCGTACCATGGCCGTGATCGGCACACCTTTAAATACAATGGTACGAATATCAGGGACACCTTGGTAGGAAACGGCCTCGAATACCGGATCAAATTTTACACGATACTCGATCAGCGCCTGGTCTGGCTGTCCGCCCAGACTGTAAAGACCACTCAGAATATTGGAGAGGTGATAGGCAATATCATCTTGTGTCAACAGATTGCCATTGCTGAGACGGTAACGGTCGTAAAGTCGTCCAGTGACAACGCAGATACCGTTACCACCTGAACCATGCGCTGGTTTGATGACGAAGTCTTCGCGATTCTGAGTAATACTGGCAAAATTGGCAATGTCATGTTCGATTTCAATGACACCATAGAGCTCTGGTACAGCGATACCCGCTTTTTCCGCTAGAATTTTTGTCCGTAACTTGTCATCGACTAATGGGAAACGTGATCGTTGATTGTAAGCTGAAATATAGTCGGCATTGCGGCGGTTCATGCCAACGATGCCGGCTTTTTTGAGATTCAACCAGGTTCTTAGCATGAAATCAGCGCCTGGCCAGCGCGCGAAACCGCCACAGCTCTGTCAGACGGTAACCGGAATAGCGTCCGAGCAGAATGATGATCGCCAGCACTACAAGCAATAGCTCAGGAAATACAAAGAACATATATTGTAGTTCGTCAATATTCATGACGAGATAGCCTGCGATGGCAACAATCAAGCTGCCAAATACCTGCTTGAATGCTTCGGTAGGCCCGGCCTCTTCCCAGATCAGTGACATACGCTCTATCGTCATGGCCATAATGACCATCGGGAATAAGGCAACCGACAATCCCATTTCCAAACCCAGTCTGTGCATGATCACGCTGATACCAGCCATTAGTAATACGACCATGGTAAGCACAGCGGCCAGCCTGGGTACGAGCAGCAGCTTTAATTGCTCGACATAGGCGCGCAGCAGCATGCCGATACCAATAATGAGACTGAAGAGTATCAGACCCCAGAGTAGTTCGGTTTCGCGGAAAGCCAGTGCAATCAGCACAGGCATAAAGGTGCCAAAGGTTTTAATACCAATCAGATTACGCATTAAAACTACCATCAACGCACCTAATGGCACCATCAATAATACCTTGTAAACATTCTGACTGTGAACTGGCAGAGAATGCAGGGAAAATTCCATTAAATGCAGCCCCTTCTTTTCCGACATAATTTCCGCAATATCAAGTACTTCTCGCAAAGTTTTGCCAACCGAATATTTGATGCTGTACTCACTGGCACCTTCAATAGAAAAAATTTTGTCAGCATTTAGCTGCCAAACTACGAAATTATCTGGCAATCCTTCCTGACCATTGTGAATATTGAGTGTGCGCCACTGGGCGCCATCATAAACCTGTAGAAAAGATTCAAGCTCGGAATGCTCTTTGCCTTCTTCCAGACGTAAACCGCGGATGATCTGGGAAGGGATGCGCGCACCAGCGAGTATCCAGCCAATATTTTTAGCAAACTCACGTGGTCGGTCAATCTGCTTCAGGAGTGTTTTTAGTTCCGGTGTGGGTGTAGTTGAATTTAACTCTTCAATGACGCGTTGTGAGAAGGAAACGGTGTCAGCTGATTGCTGCCGTGCCTTGTCAAGCAATCCTTCAATTACTGGCAGCAGCTTGGACGGATATTGCGGAATAGCGGGAAAAACAGGCGTTGAAGCTGATGAAGTAGTCAGTTTGGAAATGGATTTATTATCACCCACGGAATTGCTTTCTTTCGCATCGATTAAAGCTGTCCGGAAGAACAGCAGCTGTTTTCCCTGTGCGCGCCGCTTGGCCCATAACGCTACACGGCCACGTTCATCCTGTTCGATTGCCAATCCATAATTGGCACTTGTGAAATCCTCGCTCAGGATGGTAAAACCCGGGGGATTCAGCGGCAGGGGTAATGACACCTTAATGGAACTTTCTGGCTTCGCGCGAAATGAAATACTGGTTTCGATGTTCCAGACTAACGCCTGTTCAGAGGCCATTAATGGCAGACCGATAACTGTAACCTTGTAATAAGCCAGTCCCAGACCCGTCACACACAGCAAGAGTGTGAGCAGTAATAAGTGCAGTCGTCTCATTCAACTGTTCCGGCATCAAGGGGGGTATTTTCGTTTACTCCCTTTTTCTTCTTTTTCTTCTTATGGCCACAGTCAGCTTTACTTAGAGAAGTTCGCGAAGAGTCGACCAGTGCGCGCATTGCCAGCACCCTACGCCCAAGCAAAACCGGATAATTCAATGCGCGACGATCAATCAGATTAAATTCAACTGTTCTCACTTCGTCGGCTAAACAGATATCCATATGAATGACCGGACGCTCCTGTAAGGGTCCATTATGCTGTTTTATTTTCCCGATGCGAATCACAGGACGTTCAATCTGTATGGATCGTTCCTTGCCAGCTGTGCTGAAATCAAAGATAAATCTGACCCATTGCGCACCATTTTTCTTGAATAATTCAATATCGTGCGCGCTGATTGAGGCAGTCTTGGCGCCCGTATCCAGCCTTGCCCGTGTTTTTACTCCCCAAGGCTCAATACGGACGTTTTCAACCCATCCCAGAACCGGTAATGGTGTCGTTGTATTGGAAACCTGTTCGGCAATCGCAAAGCCATGAGTCAGCATCGATAACAGCAACAATCCTGACAGCTTTATCAACAAATTCATCCATCGGGTGCAACAACAACTCAACATGGTATTCTCAAATTTTGAATGCAATCTCGTTTGATCGGCGAGCAGATGTAAAGATTCTGTTGAGCGGGTGAAGGGAATCGAACCCTCGTCTTAAGCTTGGGAAGCTTCTGCTCTCCCATTGAGCTACACCCGCATGCTAGAATACGAATCTTAACATTTGAAACATGGCACTTAAATTTTTTTTAGACTATGCAAATTGTCATTAATGGCCAGTCCCGGTGTTTTGACAATGTGGACAACGTTCAACAACTACTGGAGTCGCTATCGTTGCAGAACAAACGCATTGCTGTCGAATGCAATGGCGAGATTATTCCGCGAAGCACATTTTCCAGCCGAATACTCACTGACGGCGATCAGCTGGAAATTATTGTTGCGGTTGGTGGTGGCTGATATTGGGTATTTGGATTTACCGAAAATCTGTCCGGTTGTTTGTATTGCTATATCTTCACGCGCATAAAACTGATTATTCATGATCGATACAGACAACTTGTTGAGCATTGCCGGAAAAAGTTATCATTCCCGCCTGCTGGTGGGTACCGGAAAGTATCGGGATTTTACTGAAACGCTGGCGGCAGTGGAAGCTAGTGGTGCGCGAATTATTACGGTTGCTATCCGTCGCACCAATATTGGTCAACATCCCAATGAGCCTAATCTGCTGGACGTGCTTTCGCCGGAAAAATTCACCCTGCTTCCTAATACTGCAGGTTGCTACACCGCCATGGATGCAGTTCGCACATTACGTTTGGCGCGTGAGCTGCTTGATGGTCATTCGCTGGTAAAGCTTGAAGTACTCGGAGATCAGCAAACTCTGTTTCCAGACGTGGTGGCTACACTGGAAGCAGCAAAATTACTTGTCAAGGAAGGATTTCAGGTAATGGTTTATACCTCAGATGATCCGATTGTCGCCAGACAACTGGAAGATATCGGCTGTGTTGCCATTATGCCGCTCGCGTCATTGATTGGCTCGGGTATGGGGATTCTTAACCCCTGGAATTTACAGATTATTATCGAGAATGCACGCGTGCCGGTTTTGGTCGATGCAGGGGTTGGGACGGCATCAGATGCAGCGATTGCGATGGAACTTGGCTGCGATGGCGTTCTGATGAATACGGCAATTGCAGGCGCCCATAACCCAGTACTGATGGCGCAAGCCATGCGTAAGGCGGTAGAAGCCGGACGTGAAGCGTATCTGGCCGGGCGTATGCCCAGAAAAATTTACCAGGCAAGTCCAAGCTCTCCCGTGGAAGGCAGGATTGGGCATACCTGAAATCTCTATTCTTCAAACAATAATTAATGCGGATCAAACATTTCCTGCAATTCAATGATTTAACCCGAGCTGAATTCGAATATATTTTCGAGCGCACTCGCTGGATCAAAAACGAATTCAAACAGTATCGCCGCTATTGGCCGCTTGCAGATCGTACGCTCGCTATGATTTTCGACAAACAGTCGACCCGGACTCGGCTGTCATTCGAGGCAGGTATGCATCAGCTCGGTGGCAGCGCTATTTATCTCTCTACTCGCGATACCCAACTTGGTCGCGGTGAATCGGTGGAAGATGCCGCGCGAGTAGTGTCACGAATGGTGGATATTATTACCATCCGTACCTATGAACATTCCATTATCGAACGTTTTGCGCAGCATTCGCGTGTGCCCGTTATCAATGGCCTGACCGACGAATACCACCCTTGCCAGATTTTGGCTGATATTTTTACCTTTATGGAGCATCGTGGCGATATCTCCGGTAAAACAGTAGCGTGGATCGGAGATTCCAACAATGTGTGCAATACGTGGCTACAGGCGGCAGAAGTCTTTGATTTCAACGTACATGTAGCTACGCCACCTGGCTATGAAGTCGAGCCTGAGCGTGCGGGACTTTATGGAACTGATCACTATGAACAGTTTTCCTCTCCATTGGAGGCAGCCCGGGATGTGGATATGGTGACTACCGATGTTTGGACCAGTATGGGATTTGAAGATGAGACCGATCTGCGCAAAACCGACTTTGCTGATTTTCGTGTGGATGCCGAGATGATGGCTGTAGCAAAGCAAGATGCGCTCTTTATGCATTGTCTGCCCGCGCACCGAGGTGAGGAAGTCGATTCTGATGTGATTGATGGTCCGCAATCTGTAGTGTGGGACGAGGCGGAGAACCGTTTGCATACGCAGAAGGCGCTAATGGAGTACTTGTTGCTGGGTAATTTGAACGATTAGTCAATTTTGAAGGTTGCTTATTTTGAATAAGATTAAAAAAGTTGTACTGGCATTTTCTGGCGGACTGGATACTTCTGTCATTCTTAAATGGTTGCAGGATACCTATCAATGCGAGGTTGTTACCTTCACGGCGGATATCGGCCAGGGCGAGGAAATCGAACCGGCACGCGAGAAAGCTCGTAAGTTCGGGGTAAAAGAAATCTTTATCGAGGATCTGCGAGAAACCTTCGTTAAGGATTATGTGTTTCCCATGTTTCGTGCCAATGCGATCTATGAGGGGGAATACCTGCTGGGCACCAGTATCGCAAGGCCGTTGATTGCCAAACGGCAGGTCGAGATCGCGCGGCAGACTGGTGCGGATGCGGTATCTCACGGAGCAACGGGCAAGGGAAACGATCAGGTGCGCTTCGAGCTTGGTTATTATGCGTTGCAGCCGGATATGCATGTCATCGCGCCATGGCGCGAATGGGATTTGACCTCTCGGGAAAAACTGCTCACCTATGCGGAGAAACAGGGTATTCCAATTGAAATGAAACACCATACTGGTTCGCCGTACAGCATGGATGCGAATCTGTTGCATATTTCCTACGAAGGTCGCGCGCTGGAAGATCCGGCAGTAGCTCCGGAAGAGAGCATGTGGCGTTGGACGAAATCTATCGAAACAGCTGCTGATAGTCCAGAAAATATTGAACTTGAATATGAGCGTGGCGATATCGTTGCGTTGAATGGCGAGCGTTTATCACCGTCAGAGATACTGACCCGGTTAAACCAGATGGGTAGTAGACATGGAATTGGCAGGCTGGATCTGGTTGAAAATCGTTATGTTGGCATGAAATCACGGGGCTGCTATGAAACTCCCGGAGGCACGATCATGCTGCGCGCGCATCGCGCAATCGAATCCATTACATTGGATCGTGAAGTGGCGCATATCAAAGATGATTTGATGCCCCGTTACGCTGCCCTAATCTATAACGGTTACTGGTGGAGCCCAGAGTGTAAGCTTTTACAAACATTAATCGATGAGTCTCAGGCGGATGTCAATGGCTGGGTGCGACTTAAACTTTTCAAAGGCAATGTCATCGTGCTCGGACGCGATTCAAAAACAGATTCCCTGTTTGACCCGGATATCGCAACATTTGAGGAAGATGAAGGGGCCTACAATCAGGCGGATGCTGCTGGATTTATCAAACTGAACGCGCTCAGATTACGTATTTCCAGAAAACGGCTGGATAAGAAAAACTGATCAATCCAAACTTGTAATCAAAATCAGGAGCATACATGCCTTCATTTGATATTGTTTCAGAAGTCGATAAACAGGAAATACGTAACGCTGTCGACCAGATCAACAAGGAAGTTAGCACCCGTTTTGACTTCAAGGGATCGGATGCGCGAGTCGAGCAGACTGATTATGAGTTATTCATCTATGCAGATGACGAGTTTAAGCTTTCCCAGGTCATGGACATATTGATTGCCAAATTTACCAAACGTGAGATCGATGTGCGCAGTATTGAGCATGGAGATATCGAGAAAATTAGCGGCAATAAGGTGCGGCGTAAAACTACGATAAAAACGGGAGTAGCCAGTGATCTTGCAAAAAAAATCATCAAGCTCATCAAGGATAGCAAACTCAAAACTCAGGCAAGTATTCAGGGGGAAGTGGTACGTGTAACGGGTGCCAAGCGTGATGTGTTGCAGGAAGTTATTCAACTGGTGAAAAGCAGCATCACTGAACAGCCATTACAATTTCGCAATTTTCGTGACTGAGTTGTATTAATTTTGACCTGCCCGATCCTTCAGCGCATCGGTAATCTGGTTAAAATTGCGCCCCTGTTGGAAATTATCAATATTTTCTGCGACGAGCTCAAGCAGACGTTGCCTGGCTGACCGGCTTGCCCACGCAATATGGGGCGTGATGATCAGGTTTGAATGAGGATAAGTTAGAAGGGAGTGATTCGCTGTGGGTGGTTCCTTCTGTAGCACATCGATTGCTGCACCGGCAATCTGTCCGGTCTGCAAACTCCGCAATAGTGCGGTTTCATCGATGAGACCCCCGCGCGCAGTATTGATCAAATAGGCGGAAGGTCGCATCAATGCAAATTCCCGTTCACTGATCAGGTGATGTGTTTCGGGGAATAACGGGCAATGCAGGCTGATGAAATCCGCGAGGGCCAGCACTTCATCAAATGCCATTTTACCTGTGCGAATGGATGGGGTTGCCACGCCCTTGTGCTCCGCAATCAACACCTGCATGCCAAATGCTTCCGCTACACGTGCAACTGAGCGCCCAAGTTCGCCATAACCGATGATGCCCAGGGTTTTACCGGTCAGCTCTTCGATCGGATGGTCGAGACGACAGAAAAAACGGCTCGCCTGCCAGCCACCACTGTTGATCAGATGTTGATAATCAATGAAATGTCGGGTCAACGCCAGCATCAGCATAAAAACATGCTGTGTGACTGATTGTGTCGCATAACTACGCACGTTACATACCGCGACATTTCTTTCGGCAGCCGCAACCAGATCGATGTTGTTGTAACCCGTTGCCGATATGCAGACCAGCTTGAGTTTGTTCGCTGAAAAAATGGCATCCTGGTCAAGCGCGGTTTTGTTGGTCACAACAACTTCCGCTTCCTGTATTCGCTTGGCCAGCTGGTTGGAATCGGTATCACCATAAAAAATCCATGGAGACGTTACTTTTTCGAGTGCGGAACGATCGATATCTCCCCTTGTGACCGAATCAAAATCGAGAAAAACTGCGTGCATCACTAGCGCTCCGGGCAGAAAAAAATGGGAATAAAGCAGGTGTGATTGCTGGGGATGTCACGTCTCAAGCAGGCTTTCAGGGTTGCAACTGGTTTGCCTGATGCGAACCAATTTGTGGCGTGAGTGCGTACCACTCACCAATGAGACGTGTTTAAGCGGTACGGTGAAACGTTCGGCCAGAAATTTTGTTAGCAGCCCATTTGCCTTACCCTCAACGGGAAGTATAGCCAATTTAATTTTAAGCGCGTCACCGTGCAGTCCAACAATTTCAGTTTTTCTGGCGCCAGGTTGTACATGCAGTTGCAAAACCAGATCGCCGACAGGGTCAAAGTGGTACCAGTGGGTCAAAGCCATGATGCAATCTGGTATTGCAGGTTACCGATAAACATCAGCAGCACCTGTAACAGCAGAAGTGCAAATAAAGGTGATAAATCAACATTGGCAATCGGTGGGATGACCCGTCTGAATATGCCGAGCAAGGGTTGGGTGACACTTTCCAGTAGCGGCATCAATGGGTTTTGTGGATTGACCCATGACAAAACCGCTTGCATGATGATAGAGACCAGCAGGATCATCAGCGTCAATCTGGCGATGGCTACAAGTGCCAATAAACCTAATCCGAGCAAGCTATCCTCACTCTGTCCATGTAAAAAACTCAGTCCGAGGAGAAGAATGAACTGGGTAAGCCAGGCCAGGACGAGGGTCGAAAGATCCATACCGCGCCAGCCCGGAATCCAACGGCGCGCAGGGCGGACGATGAAATCGGTAACGGTGACGATAAATCGGGAGACAGGGTGATAATGTGGTATGCGCAGCCATTGCATGTAAAATCTCAGCAGCAAGGCCAGTGAAAATAAGCCTAGTAGATTATCAAGTAAAAACATTAAGATTTGATTGGGCATGGCTATTTTAGAGTGATTAAGTCAGAGATTGGTTGTGTACATCAAGATTGACCCAGGATATGGCCAATTTCCTGTGAGCGTTTGTATGCGGCTTCAATTGCAGTTGTCAGTGCGGATTTAACATTAGCCTTTTCCAAAGAGAGAATTGCCTGTTCGGTAGTGCCTCCGGGTGAGGTAACGCGAGCACGCAATGTACTGAAGGATTCATGGCTCTCCGCAGCCAACAGGGATGCACCAACAAAGGTTTCCAGCGAAAGCTGTCGTGCGGTTTCGGGAGACAACCCCAGTTCTGTTCCCGCTTGCTGCATGGCCTCCAGCAGATAAAACACATAGGCGGGACCACTGCCTGATATGGCCGTAACGGCATCCAGCTGAGCTTCATCGTCAAACCAGATCACGGAGCCAACCGCACCAAGAACATCAGCTGCCTGCAATTTTTGTGTAACACCCACACCTGGTAGCGCATACAAGCCGGTCATACCTTTTCCGATCAGGCAGGGAGTATTGGGCATAGCGCGTATGATACGCGGGTGGTTACCCATCCAGACACTTAAATCCGCTGCGCGAATACCGGCCGCGATTGAAATGACCAGTTTATCGTGCAATAGTGTGGCATTTTCAGTTGCCACGGTCCGCAGTTGCTGCGGTTTAACTGCCAATACACAGATTTCAGAATTTATGCCTGCCTCAATTACAGTAGGACTGGCGTGGATGCCAAACTGGTGCTGAAGTTGTGCGCGCCTGTCCGCATTAACTTCGGCAACGGTCACCATTTCAGGGGAAGATCCCCGTTGCAGCAAGCCGCCAATCATCGCGGCTGCCATGTTACCGCCGCCGATAAAGGTGATGTTCATGGAAAAACCAGAAGTTTCTGATGCGATATGTCAAACACCATCTTGGGTTAGCTAATTATTTTCTGAACAGATTGACAGCGATACTCAGCACAATACTAATCAGAATCATTGAGGTAATTGGGATAAAAATCCTGCCGCGCCCGGTTTCAATTCGAATATCGCCCGGTAATTTACCAAACCAGCTCAGCAGCCAGGGAGCAAAATGCAGTACGAACCCTAACGCCAATATTGCCGCGCCAGCGAACATCAGCCATCGCCCTGGTTGCTCCATGATCTCTCGTTTAGTAGACTGGAATGATAAAATTGAGCAGGATCAGTTCGTAACTCACTAGACACAGATAACCGGTCAATATGGCGTATAGTAGATTTTTGCAACGAAATCTGGCCATAATTTCAACTTCATGATGAATGACCAGAAAAACAGCGGCCAAGGATGTTAGCGCCAGTTTGAACATCACAAATTTAGAGGTGTTATCTTCAATCAGCACGGCCATGAATTCATTGAGCTCCATTCCGCCGCGAGCCAGAATATTGAGCGTCAGAAAGGCGTCGGTCGCGCTCAGTAGCACGATTGCCAGGCAACAAAAACCAATGTGCCAGGCGTAGTTATCAACATATGCAGCACTTGCTTCAGCACGTCGCACGTTACTACGTCTGCCGTTCTTGATTCCAAGCTGATAGGGACAGAAGAGACCAATCGGTGATCTTCTTTCCCATCCTCGTCGGTTGTTGACTCCTAAATCATTCATCACATCCAGACTCCTGGTTGGTTAAAAAAGCCTACCTGATACAAAGATATTCCGAGCTATTTTGGTAAAGGAGAAGTGTAAAACGGCGCATCTGATTTCGCAACTCAAATAAATCCGATGGATCTCATTCTGACAAAAAATAGAAACTGCCTGGTTCGGTTGCAAATGGACCACCACAATAAAGCCCCGGTTGCATAAAGCAATTGGGGCTTTATTGTGGTCACAGTTAACTTATTCACCAACACCTAAAGCGCCACCACGACCTAAACCCCCTTTAACTTCCTGTGCTTTATAGTTTTTAAGCGATTGCACCATCCCGTTGTAAGCATCAAAAAAAGCTGCTGCTACCGCAATACCTTCGGGTGTGCGGCTGTAAGCGCTGATACCTCCGCCGATAGCGCCACCGAATAGGCCGCTCCAGCCACCGAATGCGCCTGCTCCCGTGCGACTCATATTGTTGGCAGTAGAGCTACCTTGAGCAATGGCAATTTGAACTCTTGAACGAATATCGGTAAGCGTCAAGGCCACATCGGAAGTCCTGGTTCCCACTGATCCGGAAAGTGCACCAGCAGCACCGGCAATGCCGCCCAAACCCGCTGCACCCAGGCCGATATTTAATAAGGCGCCACCCACGCTAGCGGCACCACCACTGGTTGATTCATTATTAACAATAATTTGTGGTTCTAAAAAATAATCCGCAGCAACTTGCTGGCCTTTGTGTTGTTTGGAACCGGCGCGGACTTCACCAGAATTTCTTTGTTTATCCAGAATGCGATCCAGTTGTGCTTCGGTAGCCATGTTGCCAATAGAGGTAATCACAAAACAATTGGATTGCTGAACAGCAAGCCGGAGTAGTGGATCGACAGTGGTAACGCCATGCGCACCAGTGATTCGACCATCGCTTACAGCAAGAGTGCCAAGTGGCGTGGCGCAGCGTTCCAGTGATTTGTTGGCATTTACGCTGGTCCCGCCGCCCGCTGATCCCGATATTAAATTACTGCTGCCGCCGGTCTGCACACCGGGTTGAACACAGCCGTTCAGTATAAGTACGGAAATTAAAGCAGACAATTGCCTAAATGGTTTGATGACCATAAACACACCTCATGAGAAAAAGTTATCGTTTTGATTTAATATGCTCAACGTCCATGTCAAACTGGATGAATAATGCATAATAATTGAACAAGGTTATAGGGGAATTTACTTGTGAAGTCTAAACAGCTACTAACAAAATTGTTGCCAGTGTTTCTGACGTTATTACTGCTGTCCGCCTGTGCTCATGAAAAGCCCAGGCCGGAAACCATCACTATTTGTGACGATCAGGGTTGTAATGAACGACCGAAAAATTATACCTCATTCAAACCTGAAGACATGAATTCACCCGAAGAAATTAAGATCCAAGCCTTGGAAAAAATAGCCGCAACCGATTCGCGTGCTGCTTATGATCTTGCGCTGCGTTTTTTTAGAGGTGATGGCGTGCGTCAAGATAGTTACAAATCGATTAAATGGATGCGAGAAGCTGCTGAGAGAGGTGATTTTGAGGCTCAAAAAGCATTAGGGCGAGTCTATCTGACCGGACTAGGTGAAATGGGTGCCGATTACGGAGAAGCGCAAAAGTGGCTCAATATGACTGCCGGTCAGGGGGATAAAGAAGCCCTGGAATTGTTGAAAATAGCAAATGAGGCGCGAAAATCAGAACTGGATGATTTTCAATGGCGTAAACACTGGCAGCAAATGTTTTATAACAATTGGTATTCAGGTTATTCATATCGTTGGCATTGGCGAAATAGCGGCTGGCATTACAATTATTAAAATTTATCTTCATAGAATTACGGAATTACGGTGGAATTACGGTGACGGTTTACTAAATACACTTAACCTGAAATCAGATGCCTTTGCCCCACTGAAGGACAGAAATGAATTAACGTCCAACAAAGCGCTCCAGCGATGCCAGGAAAGGGTGCCGTTGATCTGCGGGGTCTTTTATGGAGCTGATATGATGGCTAAGCCAGGATGTGCTGATGAATATCAGGGTTATTTTGGTTGATTTTCAGTCAGCGTTTTCTGAAATACTTTGGAACGTCGCTGATAGTTATAAAGTTGTTGCCTGGGATGTGGAAGCTGATCGAGTGTGGCGGGATTAAAACCGCGTTCCAGAAACCAGTGGGCGGTACGGGTTGTCAGGACGAATAGCCGGTTGAATCCCTTTTGCCTGGCATGCTGTTCAAGGTAGTCGATCAACGTGCGCCCGATGCCAGTTTTGCGATGGTCGGGGTGTACCGCAAGGCAGGCGAGCTCACAGGCGGATTCATCGGGAAAAGGGTAAAGTGCAGCGCAGGCAATAATCATCTGGTCATGCTCCAGAACCATGAAATAGTCAATTTCCATTTCCAGCAATTCACGACTGCGCCGTACCAGAATGCCGCTGTTCTCCAGTGGCTCGATCAGTTGCAAAATGGCACCAATATCTTCAATTTTTGCCTGCCGGATAACCTGTAGCGGATCGCGCGCGATCATGCTGCCTACTCCCTCGTGGCTGAAAAGTTCGAGCAGCAGGGCACCATCGACATGGTGGCTAATGAGATGTGCGCGTGCCACGCCGCGTTCACAAGCTTGTAGCGCCCAGGGGAGATAGAGCAGGGTATCTTCATCCGGATACCCGGATTCTATCGCCTGTTTTAGCCAGACTTTTCCCTGCTTGACGGTTAGTTCATGTAACAGGAATTCTTCCGGTTCTAATAACTGACAGACCCCCGGTTTGTTCATCAAAAAAATAAGCTTATTTGCCTGCAAGGCAATGGCCACTTCTGCAGCGATATTTTCCAGGGTCAGATTAAAAATCTCGCCAGTCGGTGAATAGCCAAGCGACGAGAGTAATACCACATTGCCTTGTGCCAATTGTTCATGAATCGCGCCGGCATCGATGCGACGAACCTCTCCGGTATATTGCAGATCAATGCCGTCAACTACTCCGACAGGACGAGCAGTGACAAAATTTCCGCTGACTACTTTGATGGCGGCATGGGCCATTGGGGAGTTAGGCAACCCCATGGACAGCCGCGCTTCTATTTCGCTACGAACGCGACCGACGGCTTCCTTGACGTATTGCAGTGTATTTGCGTCGGTGACGCGCATTCCCTGCACATAAGCAATTTCATGCGCATCAGTCTGCAGGCGGGATTCAATCTGAGTGCGTGCACCATGAACCAGTACCAGACGAATGCCAAGGCTGGCGAGCAGGTTGAAATCATGAACCAGCGCCACAAATTTTTCATCAACGACGACTTCGCCACCAAAGGCGATCACAAAGATTTTGTTGCGAAAAAGTTGAATGTAAGGTGTAACCGCACGAAACCAGGTGATGAAATTCGTATCTATTTGCATGTCAATTATTTTGAAGTTTATTCAATAGTCGCCCCAGTGGGATTGCATAGCGGCAATAGCAGCCAGAGCGGCGGTTTCAGTACGCAAAATTCTTTTGCCCAGCTGAATGGCGGAAAATTCAGCCAGGTTGGCCGCTTTACTTTCTTCGACGGTAAATCCGCCTTCCGGGCCGACTAAAATTGTTGTGCATTCACCGTCACCGGGTGCAGTTAACTGTGCCAGGCGCAAGTTGGCTGTAGGAGATAGAATCAGGCTATGACTGCCTGATGACTTGGGTTGTTTGAGTTTTTGTTCCAGCCATTCGGTCAGCATCAATAAGGGCAATAACTGGGGAATGGTGTTGCGACCGCATTGCTCGCAGGCCGAGATAATTACGCGTTTCCAGTGATTCTGCCGTTTCTCCGCCCGCTCACCACTCAATCGTATGACGCTACGTTGAGTCTGTAGCGGCTGAATATGCGTCACACCCAGCTCAACCGCTTTCTGGATAACCCAATCCATCTTTTCATTGGCACAAACTGCCTGCGCCAATTGAATCGACAAGGATGATTCTCGCTCAATATCGTGAAAACAGCTGATCTGCACCTGGCACTGCAATTTCTTGATTTGTGACAGCTCTCCCGAAAACTCGCCACCCGCGCCATTGAACAACGTAACCTGATCCCCGATTTTCAGGCGTAATACCTGGGCAGCATGATGGCTGTTGTCATGATCAAGAACAACGGTTGTGCCAGCCGATATGGATTCGTGATGATAGAAGCGTGCTAGCAAGGGCAACCACTGCTTTTAGTCGCGCAGCTCAAAAAGATTGATAACATTTCCATGCTACCATTATATGCAGGACGCAAGAAGTTTTTGGTGGTCTGCCCGGTATTTGTATTTATCGAAGATGTTATGCCAATTTTGATAAAGCATAGCGGGCAGCACTTAATGGAAAGGGAGCAATAAATAATATGGCAAGTCTGGAAACCCCCGTTTGTGATTTTGACTGGAAGGCGGTGGATTTTGATCTTCCTGGTGTGGATGGCAAACGTTATAACCTGGCATCAGCACAAGGGAAGAATGGATTGCTGGTGATGTTCATCTGTAATCATTGCCCTTATGTAAAGGCGATCCGTGACCGGATTATTCGTGATGTCAAAGAATTGGCAGAATACGGGATCGGGAGTATTGCGGTCATGTCAAATGATCCTGCGGATTATCCGGAGGACTCATTCGATAATATGACCAGAATCGCGAGAGAATACGCCTATCCGTTTCCTTATGTCTGGGATGAAACACAAGCCATTGCCAAAGCATACGGTGCGGTGTGCACCCCTGATTTTTTTGGATTCAATAATCAGCTTGCGCTGCAATATCGTGGTCGCCTGGACGCTTCCCGCAAGGCCGCAGGTCCGGTTGACCTGCGGCGTGATTTGTTCGAGGCAATGGTGCAGGTTGCCCAAACAGGTCACGGACCACAAGAGCAAATACCCGGCATGGGTTGTTCTATCAAGTGGCGGGTTGATTGAGCTTGCTGGAGCAGATGGTCGCTGCCGTAAAAATGGTGGCGCATGAAGAAATCATGCCGCGTTATTTGCGGGTGGAGCGTATCTACAAAAGTGACGGCAGTTTCTATACTGTTGCGGATACGGCGGCACAGAACAGCCTGGCGGAAAAGTTGCGTGTGATTTTTCCCGCTGCGGTGGTGGCGGAGGAAATGGCGGACGCAGTGCAGCTTGAGCAGTGGGAGGCAGGACATTCAGGATTGTGGTGTATTGATCCGATCGATGGAACATCCAATTTCATGAATGGCTTGCCTTATTTTGCAGTTTCTGTTGCGTTCATGCGTAATGGCAGAAGTGAACTTGGTGTGGTGTATAACCCCGCGACCAATGAATGTTTTTATGCTGAACGGGGCAAAGGTGCGTATCTCAACGGTCAGGCATTACCTCTATCCAGACGTCAGATTTCGCTGCAACGTGCAATTGCCAATGTCGACCTCAAGCGACTGGATCGGCAATTGGCCGGTGCAATTGCCGCTTCCCCGCCCTATGCTTCGCAACGGAATTATGGCGCTTGCACATTGGAGTGGTGCTACACCGCTGCCGGTTATTTTGATTTATACCTGCATGGCGGCCAGAAACCCTGGGATTATGCTGCCGGCTGCCTGATTCTCGAAGAAGCCGGTGGTTATCGGTGCACGCTGGTAAGTGATGACTACTGGTCTGGTCATACCTGGCGCCGTTCTGTTATTGCTGCGCTCAATGAAACACTATTTGAGCAATGGCGCGACTGGGTGCGATCACATACCTGTTGACTTCGGTGGCGCTTCCTTCTTGGGTTTCTTTGCTTCCTTGTTTTTGCGTTGTTGCCCTTTAGCCATGAATATTCTCCTCCTATAAAGGCACACCTTATCATAATCCCCTGAATGAAAAGCAGGATTTTTCAGCCTTAGCCAGATGGAATGGGTGCATCAGTTTGCGTATCAGTTATCACTGATACGCAAATCGGTGGGAAACTTCATGGAATGATGTCGATAGTGATGCCGCTAGTAAAGCTGGAATCAAATATCCCATCTTGATTATTGTCAACTGCAAATGTTAGCCTGTATTCCCCTAACGGTAATCCGTTTGCCGGGATATTGAATACGGGGAAGCGATTAAGTGAAATCAGCATTCCGCCATAGGCGCGAATCGGCAGGTCTGATCGAACAAACTCCAGCTGTTCATTTAGCCAATACTCCCCGACTGGAGTTTCGGCACGTAACCAGTAATCGGCGGGGGATTGTTCATGGATGCCCGGCAAAAGCGAAACATCGATCAACAGTTGATCGATTTGCCTTACCGAAACGCTATTATTGCTATTATTGGCGGTTATCGTCAGTCCTGGTTTCGTATTAGGCGTGGTATTGAAAAACCACTTAACATTGTTATTAAAGTAAACATTGGCTTGTCTGATAACGAAGTGGCCCGGTCTTAACTCGGTGGCGTTGATTTCACAAGAGGCAAAGCCCGTTGAGTTAAAACTGATCACAATATCCGCGTTATTGGTTACACCAGCAAATTCAAGTGCAAGTGTGTAGTCATCACCTGTTCCAGCCGTTTTATCAAAACCACTCATGGCCAGACGCAGGGTCGCGCTGTCATCCATGCTCAGCGCTCTGCGGGTCTCCCCCGCCGAGATACCTTGTTGCATCACGGCTTCTGAATTTCCGAAGCCTAGCAGTTGAGCGGTTTCCAGGCTGGCATTGGCTGCAAACAGGTGGCCTGGGGGTAGATTCTGCAGATCCCGGCTGTACGTGGTGCTATCTACTATCGAAGCATGGGTGAAAGGATGGTTGCTTTCCCGGTGGAACCAGAACAGATTGATATCATCGTCACGCTGGTCGTCATCGGATCCAATGACACCATCGAGCCCGGGATGTAAATCAAACCGGTTATTCGTGCCTCGCATGGTTTTGGTGTAATCCCGGTCAGATCCACTCAAACCCGACTCCGAAGACAGGGTGGGGTGGTTAAGGCCGATGCAATGTCCTAGCTCATGCAGTAACACGGATTCAAAATCAAATTGGTCATTCGGTACGTCATGGCTGGTCTTGATGACGTTGCCAGGTAGGGGTTTCAGGTTATTCCAGGTATGAATGGCATTGAGTGTAGGAATGGCCATTTCGGGTGAAGCAATACCCACCGAGACGGAGAGTTCACCCCCTTTTCCGCTGTAACCGGTCGGGTGAGTAATCGTATTGGCAGACTGGTCGCTCAGCATGAAAACTCCAGCCTGTGCCGGAATCAAGACTAGCAGATTTGCTGTGACCGCCAGCTTTATTAGGAACTGTTTATGCATGCTTGTTACGGAATTTTACTGAGTTGATCGCTGCGCATGATGGCATCAAGTTGCTCGCAAATCTCGTAAAGCAACTGAATTTCGGCAACTGTTGTATAGCGCATTGCGTCAGTTTTCAGTCCGTACCACGAAATCGTCTTTTTCTCATCAGGCTTGCCCGGAATGGCGGTTGAATGCGGGGATCCCCGATTGGGATAAAATTCCACCACAGCGGTCACCTCGTCAGATTTCCCTTGCCTTATCGAAGGTCGTTCGCTTCTGCTGCGTTCCTGAAAATACATTTCGTTGCGAATTTTCTGTGAATCGAATTGCAACAGACGTGGGTCTATGAGTTTCTGCCAAAGTTTTTCCAAACCGGCCGAACTCAAATGAGCGACATAGGTTCCTTCCTGTTTCATGTAAGCGGGATAAAACACGCGAATATAACCGTCCTGATAGATTGTTAGCGATGGATTGGTCATTCCCTCCCGCAGTCCGCCGTGCAGAGGTTCATAGTGAAGGAGTAAAGCAGACTGAGCGGGTTCGCTGGCCTGATTCGCTGGTGATATTTCCAGTAGTATGTCAACCGAGGTGGAAGCAGTCTGGTCGGCGGTCAATCCGGCTAGTGAGGGGGTACTGAGGAACCACAACAGCAAGCAAATCGGCCAGAAGTTAAAACCAGGTAATCTATTTTTCATGACAGGAACCCTCGTAACTGGACAATGGTAAGTCAAATCGGATTGTGATCGATCTGTCCTGTATGAAAGACAGGTTGACTGGTGCGGCGTTCCGCCAGAAAACGTTCAAGTGGAATGCGGATGACCTGAAAAGCGATTTCATCCCATGGAATATCACGTTCCTCAAACAGGCTGACTTCCAGACTTTCGATTCCTGGCGAAAAGTCCAGATCAAGCAGCTTTGCACGAAATAACAGATAAACCTGGCTGATGTGCGGCAGGCTATAAGCAGCATAAAGATCGAGAATTTCCACGCGGGCGTTTGCTTCTTCCAGCGTTTCACGCGCAGCACCTTGTGCCAGGGTTTCATTATTTTCCATGAAGCCCGCAGGTAGTGTCCATTTACCCTTGCGCGGCTCGATTGCCCGCCGGCACAGCAGTATGCGATTTTCCCATTCCGGTATGCAGCCCACTACCATTTTGGGATTCTGATAATGAATGGATTGACAATTCAAGCAGACAAAGCGAGGCAGTGTGTCGCCTTCCGGTATGCGGAGTGTGACTTCATTAGCGCAATGGCTGCAATACTTCACGGTGTCGCCTCGAACGGAAATTCTGCCAGCAGATTGCCGGATGAGTCTTGGGCGGTGACCCGCCATTTTCCCAGGCGTCTGGCATTCAGAGTTTTGCTGGAATAAGTCCGCCAGTCATTGTTTCCTACTGGCAGCAGCACTTGTGCGATCGACTGCTCCTGAAAAAACCAGTTGATCCGGATAGTCTCATTTTTCAGATTATGCAAGTGCAGGAATAAATAGACTGGCCGACTCGATCGGCCTGCCAGCGATATCTGTTTGATATCGTCTACAGGCTCACGCTGGCTGATGGCAGAGGTCAGTTGCGCACGAAAAACCTGGTCTGTAACCGAGTGTGGGTTGAACGCGTGATCCACTTCCAGCTCTGCAGAATTATCTGAAGAAGATATGGGTTTTACTGTGGGTGTTGGCTGAGGTATGGGAGTGGCTGCGATCTCAGCTTCCCGCGTAGTTAATACCGCTTCATGATCCGGTGGTGCAATATCAGTCATATCAGTCACATCAGCAACCGTGACAGCGTCAGTTTCGTGGGTTGGCGCGGCCCCCAGCAGCCTGGCTGACTCAGATAATCTGGTGTCATGTTCAATCTGTGCTGTGGTTGGCATCTCGGATAAGGAGGATGATTCCGGTAAAGATCGCTGAGGATCAATCTCATCAGTTACCCACACAGCAGAAATAAGCCAGATCAGCCCCGCGAGGGCTGGCAGCAATATACATGCAGCCAGAAAAAGCTTTCGCCGATCGTAAATCTGCTCATCGTCAGCGGGAAGATTGCTGTCAGCTTCTGATTCCGGGTCAGGCAGATCGGATGCCGCTCGCTGGACGGATGGGTCAAGCTGGATACGGATTTTAATTTGGGTATTGGTCATGGTTGATACATCCTGACAGTACTAATGGATAGAGGTAACCGGTAAACAACCCATTCCACTTAGCCATTGAGTTTTGCGCGTGGATTGAATGCCATTTTTTGCCTCATTTCCTGATAGATGGCTTTTGCCTGTTCATTTTCTGCGGGTGGCAGCACAACTTTCAATGTGACATAAAGATCGCCTGGCGCGGCTCCTGGAATACCGCGTTCCTTAAGTCTTAGTTTTTGACCAGACTGGGAGTTAGCCGGTATTCTGAGATCTACGCTGCCCTGCGGGGTGGGAACCTGGACAACTTCTCCCAGTGCGGCTTCCCATGGGGCAACGGGCAATTCCATTGAGATATCCTTACCGTTTACTTTATACAATGGATGGGGTTTGAACATCACTTCCAGGTAAAGATCACCCGCCTTACCCTGCCCTTGCCCGGCGCTTCCCTGGCCAGCCAGGCGAATATGCTGTCCCTGAAGGATGCCCTTGGGGATACGCACATTCAGAGTCCGTTCCTTGATTTGCGGTCTGCCATCTGACCCCAGTTCGGTATGCTGGAGCATTAGACTGCGAACGCCACCTAGAAAAATATCCTCGAGGTCAATAGAAATTTTGGCATGGGAATCCTGTCCTTTCAGATCAAAACCATGCGCCTGGCCTGGTCTGCCTGATTGATGTCTTTTTCCAAACAGGCTTTCAAAGAAACTACTGAATTGCGAGGCATCTGTTTGAGAAAAGGGTCTGCCATGGAATTCAAATCCCTGATCCCATTCTGGTGGTGGTTGAAATTCCTGCCCGCTTTTCCAACGCTCACCCAGCCGGTTGTAGGCAGCGCGTTTTTCAGGATCTTTGAGCACCTCATAGGCTTCGCCAATTTCCTTGAAATGTGCTTCCGCACCAGGTTCCTTACTGACATCCGGATGGTATTGACGTGCCAGTTTGCGGTAGGCCTGCTTGATTTCTGCCTGCGTGGCATCTCGCGCCACCCCCATGATCTGGTAATAATCTTTATATTCCATCAAACGCTATCAGGCTGGTTTCGGGTGCTCATGTGGATAACGCTCTGCCACAATCAATTTTGACTTGATCACGTCCGGCTTTTTTGGCTTCATACAATGCTGCATCTGCTCGCGCAATCAGATCATTGGGCATGATGTCACTATGCTGGCTTTGAGCAATGCCGACACTGAGCGAAATTTTGACCGGTGAGGCATCGAAAGCCTGGCAAAGTGCGCTTGCTTGTGTTCGTATTCGTTCGGCAGTTTTGATGGCGGCATCCATATCGGTCTCCGTCAGAATGATCATAAACTCATCTCCGCCGTAACGTGCGGCGTAATCAATTGCCCGTATGGATTTCAGCAGTACGGTTGATACCGTCATGAGAATTTTGTCCCCCATTATATGACCAAGTTCATCATTGATCTGCTTGAAGTAATCAATATCAATCATCAACAGGCAAAATGGACGGTTATTGCGTTTAAATCGCGCCAGCTGGTCGACCAGAATCATATCGAGTTTGCTGCGGTTATATAGCCCGGTTAGTCCATCGGTCACGGATAATTTTTGCAGTAACTGATTCTTTTGCTGGATATCTTCATTTACTGCCATGATTTCGGCATGTTTGTGCCGTAATGCATCAGTCATTTGATTAAACATGTCAGCCAGCTGACCAATTTCATCGCGTTGATGAACTTGCAGATGTACGTCCAGCTTTCCGTCAACAATACTTCGCGCGGCAGCATTCAGCTTTTCCAGTGATGCGACTATGGTGTACCCCATGTATAAAGCAAACGCAGTGATGACGGCTATCAGAATAGCAACCAAAGTGAGAAAGCGGTCACGCAGCTTGACCCAGGCAGTCTGTACGTCAGCATAATCCCGTTCTACCAGAATGAAGGCAGGCAGTTTCTCGTAAGCACTAACCAGACCGATTGCAAGCGGATAAACAAGCCCATCGTAAATCAGTGATTCTGAAACGGGATTGCGTAATACCGAAAAAATTCCCGGATCAAGCGTCGCGGTTTGATCGAGTTGCGTCGCGCTGCTGAGAAAAACGTGGCCAGCCTGATCCAGCAGAATGATTTCTCCGAGCGAAAATTTGCGGGTTTCTCGCAGTTGCCTGGCAAGGGTGTCAGGATCAAGTGTGGCGGCAAGATAACCCTTGAGCGTGTTTTCATTAGAAAGCACCGGGAAAATGATGCTGAATCTGGACGCCGAATAATAGATCTCCCAGCCTGCGAGAGAGGCGGCGTGATTGGTATGGGTTGGGGTCATAGGTGCAGCCTGTGGCCAGTCTTGCAGCGCAGCGCCGGCTTCGGGAGTTATCGCGCTACTGGCAATCAACTTACGCTCAAGGTCAAAGACGGCTAGCGCAGTAATATTATTCAGCTTTCCCAGGACCGATAGCAGATAACTGGCCGTGATGCTGTGTGTTCGTTCCACCTCGTTGCTGTTTTCAGGCTGGCTGGATACGGCTAGTCCTTCAATGACGGGATTGGCCGCTGCCAGTGCGCGGACAGCGAGAATATTCTCATTTAGCCAGGTTTCCAGGAGTTGTGAAACATTGTTCGTCAATGCGCGTAACTCCCGCGTAACACCATCGTTGACCAGTGCCTCATTCTGCCGGAAAGTGAGCAATCCCAGTCCTATCGATGGTAACAGGGTTGCAATCAACGCGAACAGGACTATTTTGCTTTTTATGCTTTTCAAGTACCGGTTTTCCAAAGGTAATGAATACTCTCTCGATGGTGGTTATTCCAGGCGCACCCGTGGATCAACTAGCGTGTAGGATAGATCGGTCAGCAGCAGACCTACGATGTACAACAATGAACCCAAAAACACCATGGCACGCACCACAGCAAAATCCTGCGACTGGATGGCATCGATAGTATAGCTGCCCAGTCCCGGTATGCCAAAGAATGATTCGGTGATCAATCCACCAAGAAACAGGAGTGGGATAACCACAACCGCCCCGGTCAAAATGGGAATCATGGCATTCTTGAGAACATGTCTGAACAATACGACACGCTCGGGCAGTCCCTTGGCACGCGCCGTGCGCACATATTCCCGGTTCATTTCCTCAAGGAAAATGGTGCGGTACCAGCGTGAATTGGCGCCCGCGCCGCTGATTACGCCGATGAGAACCGGTAGAAACAAAAAGCGCCAGGCATCGATATTGCTGCTATAACCAGAGATCGGCACCCAATGCCATAGTTTGCTGATCAGAAACTGACCACCGATAATGTAGAACAAGCTGGAAATGGACATCAATGCCACGCAGAGTACTACGCCCCAGAAATCGATATAGGTTGCGCGAAAAAATACCATTAACAGGGCAAATGTAATGTAGGCGAGCAATCCGAGTAAAAATACCGGCAGGGCGATCGCCAGGCTGGGCCACATCCGGTTCTGGATTTCCAGGGCAATGTCACGGCCATCATCGGCACGGCCAAAATCGAACGCAAACATGGCGAGGGATTTTTCAAAAAAAATAGTATCGGTGAGTTTTTGGGTACCCGGTGCGGCATCGTGGTAAATCAATGGTTTGTCGTAACCGCGCGCCTGTTTCCATTTAAGAATGGCCTCGTCCGTGACATGTTTGGTGCCAAGCTGCATGCGCGCCATGTCGTCAGGTGTGTTGACTACAAAAAAGAGCATGAACGTGACGAGATTGACGCCGATCAGGATCGGGATGGCGTAGAGAATTCGACGGATAATGTAATTTAGCATCTGTATAGATGGGTTGCGATCAACTGCTTGAAATGGCGGAACTGCGGCCTTGTTCACGGCGACGGTAAGCGAGCCATGCGGGCAGCAGCCCGCTCATCAACAAAAATACCACGATACCAATCGGCCACAAAACCGGCTTGTTCCATTCCCGTTGCTTGCGTGCGCGTAAATCGGGATCGATGCGCCAGTATTTCATGTTGTTGTTGGAGAGCCGGTTGGGCTTCACATTATGATACCAGTCGTGATACAAAGCGTATTCCTTGGGATGAAACCCCCACAACCACGGGGCGTCCTCGCGCAATATTGTCAGCATCTGGTCGATGATCTGGGCGCGCTGCGGGCCGGGTTCCATATTATTCATGCGTTCGAACAGGCGGTTGAATTCGGCATTGTCATAATTGGCCGCATTCTCGCCGTTATCCCCTACCTTGCGCTGCGGACCATAGAGCAGAAACAGGAAATTTTCCGGATCGGGGTAATCGGCATTCCATCCCCACTCAAAAATCTGGGCGTTACCGCTGCGAATCTTGTCCTGAAAGCGGTTGTAATCCGTGCTGCGCACTACCAGCTGGATGTCAATTTTACGAAACTGCTTGCGCATCCAGTCGAGTATCGACTTGTCATCTGCGTTACGTGCGGTAACGTCGAAATACAGCACCAATGGCTTGCCGGTTTTGTTATCGACACCACCCGGATAGCCCGCTTCAGCCAGTAATCTTTTGGCTGCTTCAATGGGCCTGCGTCTGGGCGCGCCATTATGCCATTCATAAACAAGGGGGTTGATTCCCGCTTCGCCATCGCGATACCCCTCGATGCCGGGAGGAATGGGGCTCTGCGCGGGCAGTCCTCGCCCATTGGCAAAAATGGAAATGTATTCCTCATAATCGACTGCGATCGATATGGCCTGGCGCAGCTTGCGTGCAGCCTGTTTTTCCTGCTCAGTACGTCCGCCGACTACCGGATCCAGCATATTGAAACCCATGTAGTAGGTCGAGGGTGCCACTGCCGTTTCGAGACGGACACCCTGTTTCTCCATTTCCTCGGTGACGACTGCCTCGCCTTGACTGCTTATCTGCACAGCCTGATCAAAGCTGTCGGATCCAATGCCAGAAGCGTCATAGTACCCCTGCAGAAATTTATTCCAGCGAGGGATACTTTCTTTTTCCCGGCTGAAGATAATCTTGTCAATAAATGGCAGCGGCTTGCCTGCATCCTGTAGCAGATTTGTCTCGACATCTTCTGGCATGCCTTCTGCTGGGTAATACTCTCCCTGAAAATTCGGGTTGCGCTCCAGGATCATGACGCTATTGGGATCGTTTTCAGTCAGCATGTAAGGTCCGGTTCCGACTGGATACCAGTCAAGCGTGATATTTTTTTCTGCTAAACCGGGCTGGGAGAAAAAACGGTCTGCTTCCCATGGCACTGGCGCAAAAAATGGCATTGCGAGCCAGTAGATGAATTGTGGATACTTGCCCTTGATGCGAATACGGTAGGTATGATCATCTACCTTCTCCACGCCTGGCAGGGAAAACTGACGCAAGTCCAGGTAAGTGTCGCTGGGGTTGGTTGTTGCATGCTTACTCAGGGCATCCGCATAGTCGCGTAACCCCACGATGTAGTCCGCCATCAAGCCAAAGATTGGGGAGTGCAGTTTAGGATGTGCCAAGCGTTTGATCTGGTATAGATAATCATCTGCCAGTAGTTCGCGGGTGTCGTTATGCCCGAAATCTGCTATTTTCTGTATTTGTTTGAGATCCGGTGCTGTCAGGGTGTGGTAAAGAAAATCACCCCGATCATCTCTGGCAAACGCGGGATGGGGTTGATAGCGAATACCAGGCTTAATATGTATTTCGTAAATTGAATAAGCAACTTCCTCCGCATCGGCAGGCAATGTCACTCCATTGGCATCATAGTACTGAACCACTGGCAGAGTGGTTGCCGTCTGCGTGATCAGCTCAAATGGTCTTTTTAGATAGTGATATTGCAGTGGCGGCTGGTAAATCTGTGCAGTAAAAAGAATCTCGTTCGAGCTGTAGGATTGCACCGGATCGAGGTGTTTGGGCCGTTCGGCAAAGGCATTATAGAGAATATTCTCGCCAGACTGCGCGGCAGGGTAGGGGTTGTTCCATGGTTCTGCGCAGGCAGTCAATAACAGCAGCAGACTGCATCCCCAATGCCGGAAGCCATGAACATTACGAAATAAAGCAATGAACCCTGCTGGAAAGAAACTTGACATACGGTTGGTAACCCATTGGACAGGGCGCATTGAAAACTCAAGCATATACAAAGATTCGAAGTGTGACCACAAGTGTGAGAAAATAAAAACTCATGACGGGTTGATGTGCCGGTTATGGCAAGGCGATTCTTGCAGGCCGATTTTCCAGGTTTTTTTATTTTTACAAATGACGTTGATTGTTGATAGACATTCATTATGATGCAAAATCCTATTCCCGAACCCAGTCCGGCGCTGTATAGCGAGGAAGAAATTTCAAAGCTGGTGCATGATTTTTATACCAAAGCCAGACAAGATCCCGGTCTTGGTCCCATTTTCGAAGAACATGTCATCGATTGGGATGCCCATTTTGTGCAGATGACCAATTTCTGGTCAGCCCAGTTACGCGGTACCAGCCGTTTTCGAGGTGCGCCTATGCCCAAGCATATCGCTTTGCCCGAGCTGAATGCGGATTTGTTCAGGCGCTGGCTGCACCTGTTTCGCGAGACAACACAAGAAATGGGTAACCCTCAACTTAAACACCATGCTGATGCGATTGCCGGATTCATTGCCGGCAGATTGTGGATGGGCTATCAGATGAGTCATTTTCCGCAACAGGAGATAGTTGAGCTTGATACCGAGACCGCATAAATAGAACTGCAAGCTTAACCACCTAATGCTTTGTCATTTATGTTAATTACCAGGCGGGCTACCGGTTCTGCCAGGCAGCCTCTGGCGTTGACAATCGGTAATTTTGATGGCCTGCATCTGGGGCATCAGGCAATGTTGGGACAAGTAAAGCAGGCGGCAGAAAGGCTGAATTTAACTGCCTGCGCCATGACGTTTGAGCCGCATCCGAGAGAATTTCTTGCACCGGGACAGGCGCCGGTAAGATTGACCAGTATGCGGGAGAAGCTGTCACTGCTGGCACAGGCGGGTATCGCGCGCGTGCAGCTCGTTCACTTCAATCGGGTGTTTGCAAATATTCCAGCTGACATGTTCATCTCGCGGATATTGCGCCAGGAGCTCGATGTGCGCTGGTTGCTGATTGGTGATGATTTCCGTTTTGGTGCCAACCGCAGCGGTGACCGCACGTTATTGCAGCAATATGCAGATCGACCGGATGGCTTCGAACTCGAAATCATGCCAAGTTTTTCCATAAATGGATTGCGCGTATCCAGCACATCCATACGAAATGCGCTTGCGAGCGGCAATATGCAGCAGGCTAAAACCATGCTTGGACGGGACTACTGTATCAGCGGACGGGTGGTCGACGGAGACAAACTGGGTAAGAAAATTGGTTTTCCAACGGCCAACATTCGTCTGAAACCTGATAATCCACCATTGAGCGGCATTTTTGTAGTGGAAATAAGCGACCAGGATAGTCTGCACCCGGATCGACGTCTGCCGGGTGTGGCCAGTCTAGGAACGCGACCGACTATTTATGAAGCGGGTAGACCGGTGCTGGAAGTGCACCTTTTCGATTTTGACAGGGAAATCTACGGACATCGGCTATGTGTGCATTTTTTGCATAAATTGCGCGATGAAGCAAAATATGCCGATCTGGATATCCTTATCCGGCAAATTGCCCGGGATGTCGCAGATGCCCGGCAATTTTTTCTGGCAAAGCACAATATTCCGCTTGAGGCTTATTCTTTTCATTCATGACTATCCAATACAAAGACACGCTCAACCTGCCTGATACCCTGTTTCCCATGCGCGGAGATCTGGCGAGGCGCGAGCCGGAGATGCTGAAAATCTGGCAGGAAAAGCAACTTTACCGAAAAATTCGTGAAGCTTGTCAGGGACGCCCGAAATTCGTGCTGCATGATGGCCCGCCTTATGCCAACGGTGATATTCACATTGGTCATGCCGTCAACAAAATTCTCAAGGATATCATCGTTAAGAGCCAAACCCTGGCGGGGTTTGATGCGCCTTATGTTCCTGGCTGGGACTGTCATGGCTTGCCGATCGAGCACCAGATTGAGAAAAAACACGGCAAGCGCCTGCCTGCTGACCAGGTGAGGAAATTGTGCCGGGAATTTGCGCGTGAGCAGGTGGCACGCCAGAAAGCGGATTTCGTTCGTCTTGGTGTGCTTGGTGACTGGGAAAACCCTTATCTGACGATGAATTATGCCACTGAAGCGGGTATTATCCGTGCGCTGGGCAGGATTCAGCGCAACGGTCACCTCTACCAGGGACAAAAGCCGGTTAACTGGTGTATCGATTGTGGTTCAGCCCTGGCGGAAGCGGAAGTGGAATATGAGAACAAACCGTCTCCTGCTATTGATGTCGGCTTTGATGTTATTGCTGTTGCAGAGGGGAAGACACACCCGCTGGATCCTGTTTTTACAACTACGATACCGGTTGATGCCATCGTTCAGGCCGTCATCTGGACCACTACTCCATGGACGCTGCCGGCCAACCAGGCGGTTTGCGTGCATCCAGAATTCGACTACAGCCTGGTGAGAACCGGTTCAGGCTGGCTGATTCTCGCCACTGAACTGGTGCAGGCCTGTCTTGTCCGCTATGGGCTTGCTGGTGACCTGATTGCCAGCTGCAAAGGACAGATGCTGGAACATCTTGTGCTGCAGCATCCCTTCGCATCCCGTAAGGTGCCTGTTATCTGTGGCCGGCACGTTACGCTGGAAACGGGTACCGGGCTGGTGCATACCGCGCCCGCACATGGGCTGGACGACTACTTTGTCGGGCAACAATACGGGTTGCCGAACGAAAGCCCAGTGGGAGGCGATGGCAAGTTTGTCGATAGCACGCCGCTGGTCGGTGGGCAGTTCGTGTGGAAGGCCAATGATCATATTATCGCGACATTGCAAGGCAGTGGTCATCTGCTTCATAGTGAAACCATCGAGCATAGCTACCCGCATTGCTGGCGCCATAAAACTCCGATCATCTTCCGTGCGACACCCCAATGGTTCATCGGCATGCGATCAACGGACGAAACATCTACGCAAACGCCATTACGTGAGATGGCACTGGATGCGGTGGAATCCACCCGTTTTTATCCTGCCTGGGGGCGTGCCCGGTTGGAGGCGATGATCAGAAATCGGCCCGACTGGTGCGTTTCCCGTCAGCGTAACTGGGGTGTGCCGATACCATTTTTTGTGCATCGGCACACTAATGCACTGCATCCGCGCAGCGATGAATTTCTGGAAAAAATCGCCCAGCTTGTTGAGCAGGAAGGAATTGAAGCCTGGTTCAGTCTGGATGCGGCCAGCTTTCTCGGTGAGGATGCGCAACACTATCGCAAGCTGACTGATACGCTCGATGTCTGGTTTGATTCCGGCACATCGCATGCGACAGTCCTGAAAAGCAATCCGCAGCTGAGCTACCCGGCGGATCTTTATCTGGAAGGTTCCGACCAGCATCGCGGCTGGTTCCAGTCCTCACTGCTCAGCGGATGCGCCATTGATGGCCAGGCACCTTATCGGGCGTTATTGACACATGGTTTTGTCGTCGATGGCCAGGGTTACAAGATGAGTAAATCGAAGGGTAACGTCATCGCACCACAAAAAATCGTGGATACTCTGGGTGCCGATATTCTGCGGTTGTGGGTTGCTTCGACGGACTACTCTGGTGAGCTGTTCATTTCCGACGAAATTCTCAAGCGCACGGTTGAAACCTATCGCCGTATCCGCAATACCTTGCGTTTCTTGCTGGCCAATCTAGCAGATTTTCATCCAGTCAATGATGTGTTGCCGGTTGCATCCTGGCTGGAAATTGATCATTATATGATTGATTACACGCATAAATTTCAGATTGAACTCGCGCAGCTGTATGATGTTTACGACTTTCATCAAATCGTTTCGCGGTTGCATAATTTCTGCTCGGAAGATCTGGGCGGGTTTTATCTGGAGATACTCAAGGATCGTCTTTACACTACGGCGGCTAGCGGTACGCCACGCCGTGCTGCGCAAAATGCGCTCTATCATATTACCCACAGTCTGGTCAGATTGTTTGCCCCCATTCTGAGTTTTACCGCCGAGGAAGTCTGGCAGCAGTTGGTTGGGAATCAGGACGACAGCGTGCTGCTGCATACCTGGCACCAGTTTCCGCCTTCGTTCGACAATGCGGCGGCAGTTGAGCAGCGTCTGCACCGTTGGCAGCAGTTACGCCAACTGCGCGCGCGGGTGCAGAAACGGCTGGAAGAAGCGCGGGCTCAGGGAGAAATAGGTTCCTCACTCGCTGCTATCGTGGAGATAGGTGCGGCAGGTGAAAATTATGCGCTACTTGATTCCCTGGGCGAAGATCTTCGCTTTGTTCTGATTACATCTGAGGTCATCCTGCATCCGGTTGCCACGATGGATGAAGAAGCGATTATCGTCAGACCGAGCCCCTGTCAGAAGTGTGAACGGTGCTGGCATTACCGGCAGGATGTCGGTACGCATACTGATCATCCTTCGCTATGCGGTCGCTGTGTCAGCAATCTTTCCGGTGCCGGAGAAATCCGGCATCATGCCTGATGAGGTTCTTTTGGAAACAGCAGTCATGAAACTACGCTACAGCCTGGCATTGGCAACCCTGGTACTGCTATTGGACTGGATAAGCAAACGCTGGATCGAGTCTATTCTGATTTTTGGTGATGCCATCAAAGTGACGGATTTTTTTAATTTGGTGCTTACCTACAATGCCGGCGCCGCTTTCAGTTTTTTGAGCGATGCCTCAGGCTGGCAACGCTGGTTTCTCAGCGCCATCGCGCTGCTGGCATCCATCCTGATCGTGTACCTGTTGTCCAGGCATGCCGACAATCAACGATTCTCCATCGCGCTTAGCCTGATTCTAGGAGGAGCAATTGGAAATCTGCTGGACAGGATCATGCTGGGGCATGTGGTGGATTTTCTCGATTTTCACGTGGCGGGCTATCACTGGCCAGCTTTCAATGTTGCCGACTCGGCGATTTTTATAGGGGCTTTTTTGCTGATCATTGATAGCTTCAAGGCAGACCAGAGTCAGATAGCGGAGGAAGAACAGAAGTAAATATTATTGTATCTCGACACTTCAGCCTGATACTTGTTTGCAACGCCCTCCGCGCCATTTTCAACCTGATTGCGCGCAACTCCCAAGGGGGCTTGAATGATACAACCGATGCGCCTCCTTGCGGTCGGCACATCCTGCCGAGCTGCGACATTATGCCGCATTGACTTCGTAGTTTGGTGCTGTTAGCTTACTGGTGCCGACATGCAGGATGAGTTGATCTGCAAGGTTGAGCGATATTTCATTCTCCAAAAATAAGGAGCTAACATGGGTAACCTGTTTTCAAGCAAGCAAGCAAGCAAGCAAGCAAGCAAGCAAGCAAGCATAGGATAATACGGAATCTTTTCTCGGTATTTTTTCTATTTGCAGTATCAACTTCTCTGTCACTGGCAGCGCAATATGATGCCAGCGATTACGAGAGTCTTCTTGATGAAGCCCATTCGAAAGGTTTTGCTCGGGTATTAATTACCCTGGACGACACGGTAACAATCGAAGATATAGCGAGCAAGCGAGCTTCGTTTCCAACGAGTACGTGTGCCAGATTAATAGCGTCTAATTAAGGAGATAATTTATGAAAAATCTTCTTTTAAGAACCCTTCTTTCAATTGTTTTTATCATTTGTTCTACATTGGTTCAAGCAAATTCAGAAAACAAGATCCAGCTTTCATCTCCCGGAAAGCTGTGTTTTCCACAAACAATGCTATATGCCGAATACAACCAATTTAATCGTGTCATGTTGGATCATTTTTTGATTGTTTCCGAAGAACATCATTTTAAGGATGGATTTGTTTATGTTGGTTTTCGGCTCAAAAGCGAACCCGACGAGCTATGGTTATTTAATGGATTGGAATGGACAAATAACAGTGGTTCAGATTATCCAGTCCCTTTTATTGCGTCAGTACGAAATGGCTTTGAGACTACAGAGCTTCAACCTGTCATACAGACATTTATATCGAACTATCCGGTAGATATCAGTGCTCATGTTGATGATGGTGAATTATGGGTGGGATATGGTTTGATTGAAGAAGGGGCTGACAGAAGCTTGAGTACGATTTCTCCGATGGCTTTTGATGACATGATAAACCACCAACGATTCAATCGTGTTTTGGAAATCGGAAAACAGGATAATATTAACGGCTTTGTGGTTGATCAAATAAACATTTGTCTTACTGTTACAGAATTGGAAAAAACCAGGCGTTTTGCCGTATCAACAGCAAATGAGACTAACCTGAATCCGTGACTTAATAAGCGATAATTTAATCGGTTGGCGAATTACGAATTACGGTGACAGTTTACCAAATATATTCCATCTCAGCGGGTAGCGGGTAGGTTGGGGTGAAAGCAATGAACCCCAACATGTTCGATGTTTGTTGCGGTGTTTGTGTTGGGGTTCGCAAGCTCACCGCCAACCTACCCAATGCGGTTTAAATTACGGTGACAGTTCACTAAATATATGCCATCTCAGCCCTTTTCCCTTTCTTTTGGGTATGCGTTTTTTCGCTTTAGGCTCACGTATTAGACGACAATTAACCTGTCCGGTCTGACGACAATTATCTTGACCGGTTGAGTGAAAGTATCAGTATGAGTTCTTTTCTATATAAGGAGAAAGAACTTGCCTGGAAAACATATCACTCATCAACAGGAAGCTATTTATATGAAGAATCGTCAGATAGGGCATGGTCAGGAGACAGCGGCTGCGAAAGCGGGGGTAAGTATCCGCAGTGGCCGCAGGATTGAGAAGGGTGTGCGGGTGGAGAAGTCGCAACGGCAATGGCGCACGCGCCAGGATCCTTTTGAGCTGGTTTGGGAGACCGAATTGGTTCCATTGCTGTACGGGGAACCTGAACTGACCGGGACTACGCTTTGGGAGTACCTGGATGATCGATATCCCGGCCAATACCCGGAGAAATTGCTCAGAAGCTTGCAGCGCCGTGTAAAACACTGGCGGGCAACGCAAGGTCCCGGTAAGGCGGTCATGTTTTGCCAGTCGGTGCCTGCCGGGCACCAGGGGTTGTCCGATTTTACCTGGCCGCGCACGGCAATTACGATTGCAGGCAAACCATTTGATCACCTGCTGTATCAGTTTTGTCTGGCTTATAGTCATTGGCGCGCGGTTCATATCATCCGGGGCGGGGAAAGTTATAGTGCATTGGCCGATGGATTGCAGACCGCCTTGCATAAACTGGGCGGCGTGCCCAGGGAACATCGCACCGACAGCCTGAGTGCCGCATACGTCAATGCGAGCCAAAAACAAGAACTCACGCAATCTTATGCGGCGCTGTGTCAACACTACGGCATGAAGCCTACGGTCAATAACCTGGGCGTCAGTCATGAAAATGGCGCCGTAGAAAATGCCCATGGTTCGCTCAAACACCGGATTGAGCAGGCGATCAAACTGCGGGGATCGGCGGATTTCGAAAGTGTGGGTGCCTACCGCCGTTTTCTTGAACGGATCGTCGATAAGCTCAATCTGCGCTGCAGGGGGCGATTGGCGGAAGAGCAATCGCATCTCCAGCCACTGCCACGCTACCGCTTCATGGACTTCAGTGAACTGACCGTCAAAGTGACCACCAGTAGCACCATAGCGGTCAAACGGGGACTCTACAGTGTGCCATCCAGACTCATTGGCGAGAACATCCGGGTTCATCTCTATCACGATCGTCTGGAATGCTTTGTCGGCCAAACACCGGTCATTACCTTACCGCGCGCGTATCCGAAAGCGCCGGAAGGACGCGCCCGGCGCATCGATTACCGTCATGTGATTCATGCATTGGCGGCAAAGCCACAAGCCTTTCGCTTTTCCCGGCTGCGGGATGATCTGTTGCCAACGCCACAGTATCACCAGCTGTGGGCGCGGGTACAACAACAATTTGATCCCGGACTCGCTTGCAAATGGATGGTATCAGTGCTGCGTTTTGCCTACGACTATGATTGCGAGAGCCAGTTGGCCGCTGAATTGTTGCAACAACATCCGCTACCTGAACTGCAAACACTGCAAAAGCGATTTCTGCGGCAGCATGCGCCACAGCCGGACATCCCAATTAAACAACACACTGCGGATACCTACGATCAACTCCTCAGCGGAAACTGGGCAACGCAAGGAGGCAGCTCATGTCTGAATCGCTCCCACTGATGCTCAAGGAACTCAGACTCCCTGCCTTTGGCCAGCATTACCGGCACTTCCAGGATCAAGCCGCAGAACACGCCTGGAGCTACAGCCAATATCTCGCCGCCCTGTGCGAACAGGAAGTCGCCCAGCGCTTCCAAAGCAGAATCAGCAACTGGACGCATGAAGCCAGACTACCGCGCGGCAAAAGCTTTGCCACTCTGGCTCTGACCGAACTGCCTCAAGCCGCTCAGAAAAAAATCATCACGCTGCGCGACAATACCTACTGGGCAAGCCAGGCAGACAATGTGTTGCTGATCGGTCCCTCCGGTGTCGGCAAATCACATGTGGCGGCAGCATTGGGGTTGCATTTGATTGAACAAGGCATCCGCGTCAAGTGGATATCAGCTACCGCACTCGTTCAACTTCTGCAGCAAGCCAGGAAAGAACTGGACTTGATGTCCGCCATGACGCGGCTGGATAAATACCGTGTACTGATCGTTGATGATATCGGCTATGTCAAAAAGACCGATTCGGAAACACAAGTATTGTTTGACTTCATTGCCCATCGCTATGAAAGCGGAAGTCTCATCATTACTTCAAACCAGCCTTTTAGCCAGTGGGATCAAATCTTCCCCGACACCATGATGACTGTTGCCGCCATCGACCGGATCATCCATCACGCAACCATCATCGAAATCGACAGTGAAAGTTATAGGAGGAAAAACCAGAAAAAATCATGAAGTAGCTAATAAACTCAACCGGCCATCATAATTGTCGTCAAAGCGGCCAAGATAATTGACGCGAGATACCGGATATCGAATCAATCACGGATGTCCCTGCGCAATAGAGGGTAGCGAGTAGGTTGGGGTGAAAGCAATGAACCCCAACATGTTCGATGTTTGTTGCGGTGTTTGTGTTGGAATTACGGTGACAGTTCACCAAATATATTCCATCTCAACCCTTTTCCTTTCTTTTGAGCATGCGTTTTTTGCTTTAGGCTCACGGCAAGTTATTACTGTTAATGGTTTTTTGGTCTATTTGGTAAACTGTCACCGTAACTATAACTTGTAACTAGTAACTAAAATCTTTTTAGACGAAAAAACGCATGATTGTGAACAATCAGCGATGACTGCTGGGCAAAATTCGGGGTTTTCGGAAATATTTCCCAAAAATCATAAAAAAATCACAAATGGACGTGTTGCTGGCGGTATCGCTCGGCTATGTTTTACTCAGGGTGATCAGGAATCAGGTGGATTGAGGGTGAAAATGGGGTTTTCGGGCAGACACTAGTTAGGTCTGAATACATCAATCAAGGCCACGTAATCGATCTCCGCGCCGAGTGAATATTGACTGCGATCATCTCCATGACAATATGAGGTGAATTGCGGGTGCGACAATTTGCCACATTGGCACAATAGGTTAATTAAATTATCATTGCGGAAAAGATAGTGTCTATATTGATAATCATTATCGTTTGCGGTAATATCTCGTCATGGGTATATTCAAAACAAATCGTCAGCCAGTTATTACTATTACTTCTTTACTCAGCCTGGTTGCTGTGCTTGGGGTGCATGCGGCCTTAATTTATGGGTTGATGCAGCATCGTTTCAATGTGGTGGAGACGTCAGCAGTGACGCTTTACGCTGAGTTTATCTCTCCTCCTGTCCAAGCTGATATTCCCGAAGCGCCAAAGGTGGATCTGCAGCCGGAACCCAAACCACCGCAGGTTAAGCCACAGCCGCCAGTTGTGCAGGAAAAGCCGAAGCCCAGGCGCCAGCTGGTCGCAAAAGCGCCGGCCACAACACAGCAGGATGTTGTTGCTCCTGTTATGCCTGTCGAGGAGTCTCCGCTCACACCTGCAGAAACAGTACCACAAACCGTGGCGGCGGCTAGACCGGCGCAAATGCCGGCTGGCCCGGTTACGTTATCTACCGAATTATCCGTATCCTGTCCCGAGATGGCGCGTCCACCGTATCCGGCGTTATCCAGACGCCTGGGAGAGGAGGGCAAGCTCACATTGCAGGTGGAACTGGATGAATCTGGAAAAATCACGCAAACAAAAATCGTCAAAAGTAGTGGCTATTCCCGGCTAGACAGTGCTGCGGTTGCGACAGTAAAAACCTGGCGCTGCCGACCCGCTACCCGCGATGGACAGCCTGTACGCACGGTTGCCTTGCAGCCTTTTAATTTTGTTATTCAAGGAGAGTAATTGATGGAAAATTCACTGGGCTTTGCCAATTTTCTGGCACAGATAGACCATGTTGGTATGGCTGTGCTTGGTTTGCTGCTGGCTTTGTCGGTTGCCAGCTGGTATCTGATTGTGACCAAAAGTATTTCCAATTATCTGGCCAAGCGCCGTGCCAATCATTTTTTGAAACGCTTCTGGAATATTGATACGATTTCACAGTTGGAGGCGGAGATAAAACAGACAAAAGGTGAACATTCCTTCGTGCAATTAGCAAAAACAGCTCTGGCAGTAACGAGTGATTCGCGCAAACATGGATTTGAGAAACTGGCCGCTGCGGGTGGTACTGGAGAGTTGCTTACCCGTGCGCTGCGTAATTCTCTTGATCAGGAAGCGGCAAAAATTGAAAATGGTCTGACCGTGATTGCTTCTGCTGGCTCTGCGGCTCCTTATATTGGACTGTTTGGTACGGTATGGGGGATCTATCACGCCCTGATTCAAATCGGCATATCCGGGCAGGGTACGCTGGATAAGGTGGCTGGTCCTGTTGGAGAGGCGCTGATCATGACTGCATTGGGACTGGCGGTGGCTATTCCTGCAGTGCTCGCATTCAATGCCTTTACTCGCCGCAATCGTGTATGGATGACACAGCTCGATAGCTTTGCCCATGATCTTTACGCTATTTTCACAATGGGTGGTAAGGTCGGGGTGGAATCAGATAAAACTGTGGCACAGGGAAATACGCCGGCTTCATTTGTATCGCCTGCTATACCGTTGGCTGGTGCGGTAGGGATAGTGATGGGAGCAAAAGACTGATGGCATTCGGCGATTCAGCCCGTTATCAAGGCAAGGGCGCTATGTCTGAAATCAATGTCGTGCCACTGGTGGACGTCATGTTGGTTTTGCTGATTATTTTTATCATTACTGCACCTCTGTTGACGCATTCGGTCAAGGTGGATCTGCCGAAAGCATCCAGCACACCCAATCTGACGCAGCCAGAACATATCGAGTTTGCTATTCATGCTGACGGTAATTTTTTTTGGGGTGGTGAACGGGTGACTCTCGATGGATTACCTGCACGCTTTGCGCAAACGATTACGGAATCTCCTGATACCGAATTACATATCCGTGCCGATCGCGAGGCTCATTATGAACTGGTTGCCAAGGTAATGAGTGCTGCTGCGCAGGCAGGCATCAGTCGTATTGGTTTTGTCACCGATCCATCTGTGGAGTAATTCTTCGCTGGCATTGCTTACCTCGGCGAGGTAGATTTTATTTTAGCTTTACCCGGAGAGCGTGATGAATAAATCACTGGGTAGACGTGTCGTGCTGGTTATTTTTTTCTGGTGTCTATCGATTTCAACACCATTCTCCCAGTCGCTGTCATCCACTTTCGAGATCGAAACCGTTGCTGCTGGTCTGAATTTTCCCTGGGGCATGGCTTTTTTGCCGGATGGACGATTATTGGTGACGGAGCGCGTCGGGCAATTGCGTATTATTTCAGCTGAGGGGGAAATTTCCGCTCCCTTGATGGGGGTGCCGACCGTTCTCAACAAAAAACAGGGAGGGTTGCTCGATATCGCGGTCGATCCAGACTTTGCGCGTAACCGATTGGTTTATCTTTCTTATGCCGAGCCGCAGGGGCAGCTGGCTGGTACGGCAGTGGCGCGTGCGAGACTGGATGGATTGACACTCAAGGATTCGCAGGTTATTTTCCGCCAACTTCCCAAGACCCCGGGGGCACAGCATTTTGGCTCCCGATTGGCTTTCGCACCAGATGGCAATTTGTTCATCACCCAGGGCGATCGTTGGGATTTTATGCAGGAAGCGCAGCAGATTAACAATCACCTTGGGAAGCTGGTCAGAATTCGTCCAAATGGCGGTATTCCCGAATCTAATCCCTTTATTGCCAACCAGCAGGCTAAGCCGGAGATATGGTCGTATGGTCATCGTAATATGCAAGGTGCAGCGGTTCATCCGCAAACAGGCAAATTATGGATACACGAGCATGGTCCTCGGGGCGGGGATGAGATTAATATTCCTGAGCCTGGAAAAAACTATGGCTGGCCACATGCCAGCTATGGCATGCATTATTGGATGGTTCCCATCAAGGATGAGCATGCCGAGCAAGGATTTGAAGAACCGGTTTATCATTGGGTGCCTTCCATTGCGCCTTCCGGCATGGTTTTTTATACGGGAGATCTTTTCCCAGCCTGGCAGGGAAACCTGTTCATCGGCGCGCTGGCAGGTATGAAGCTAGTCAGATTAGTTCTCGATGGTCAAAAAATTATCGCCGAAGAATCGTTGCTCACGGGTATGGCACGTATCCGTGATGTTGAGCAAGGTCCAGATGGAGCACTTTATCTGCTGACGGATGAAGTAAACGGTAAACTGCTGAAACTTGTTCCTAAAAAGCCGTTACAATGAAAAGGCAAAGTTCAAATATTTAAAATAGATGAGACAAGCCAGCAATATTGCGTTCAGATACTTCTTCATAGCATTATTGAGTATCGGCATCGTAACGGGATGTGGTACGTTTACCAGTAACACCGGTGTATTATCATATCCTTCACAGTTTTCTCTCAATAAAGACACTGACGCAGACATAAAAGTTATTCTTGACCGGCTCTACGCGCATTATCAGCAATGGCGCGGAGTGCCTTACCAATTGGGTGGGGAGAGCCGTTCTGGGATTGATTGTTCGGCGCTGGTCAGAACCGTCTATCAGTCTGCGTTTGGCCTGAATCTGCCACGAGCAACCGGCATACAGGCACAGCTGGGTAATGAAATCGGCAGGCACGAGCTCAAAGCGGGTGATCTTGTCTTTTTCAAGACAGGCAAGCGTACCCGTCATGTCGGCATTTATCTGGAAGACAAGAAATTTCTGCATGCTTCCACCAGCGCAGGCGTCACTATTTCCCATATGGAAAACATCTACTGGCGAAGCAGGTATTGGAAATCAGTTAGAATTTGATGTTTACCTCAAGAACTTTAATGCAGTACTTTGAGGGCATTGGCAATCATAGTGCTGCTATTCTGAATATGCCGACAGGCACGGCAAGCGTATCCACCAAAAGAAAAATATTGCACCACGGCTTCTGTCACTTCCTTCCAGGAATGCAAGCACAGCCGGCGCTTGGTGAATGGAGCAATTCCTGCTCCAGAGCGTGTTACTGGGTGCGCGCGGCGGTAAAATTATCGAATGTGTGGGTGGAAGAAGTGTTTTAGCATGCATATACTATTCATTAACAGGAGAGATGATGACAAGGCGATTGATCAGTTCAGGGTCCGCATTTGAAGAGATGATTGGTTATTCCCGTGCGGTTGTAGAGGGTGACTGGGTTTTTGTATCCGGCACCACGGGTTTTGATTATTCTGCCATGACGATATCGGATGATCTGCTCGAGCAGGCTGAGCAGTGTTTCAAGAATATTGAATCCGCGCTGCAGCAGGCGGGATCTGGCTTGCAGGATATCGTTCGGGTTACTTATGTATTGCCAAACGTCGCCGATTTTGAACCATGCTGGCCCGTATTACGTGAATACCTTGGTAAGGTCCGTCCCGCAGCCATGATGATTTCAGCAGGCTTGTCCGATCCGCGTATGCGTATTGAGATTCAGGTGACTGCACGTAAGAAAAGTTGAATACACGCGAGTCAAAATATTACGGTTGATTGTCAACGGCACATAGATTGCTGAGCGCCATGCCGGGATCGGGTGCACGCATAAAGGTTTCACCAATCAGAAAAGTGTGAATGTTGTGTGCCTGCATGGTTGCGATGTCATCTCTCGATACAATGCCGCTTTCTGTTATGACGATGCGATCTTCCGGAATAAATTGTGCCAGTTTAAGGGTGGTGTCTAGTCTGGTTTCAAATGTGCGCAGGTTGCGGTTATTGATTCCTACGAGAGGGGTCTTGAGTTGCAATGCCAGATCAAGTTCGTTCCTGTCATGCACTTCCACCAGCACTGCCATACCCAGATTGTGGGCGATGGATTCCAGTTTTTGCATGTGTATGAGCGTATTTTTACTCTGGTTGATGGCTGGATCATCGCGAAATACAGGAGAGTGAAATGCCGCAACAATCAATAGAATACAATCCGCACCCATTGCGCGGGCTTCATAGACCTGGTACTCATCCAGAATAAAATCCTTGCGCAGAACGGGCAGAAGGCACGCTGCCCGAGCTTGCTTCAAAAAATCAGCACTTCCTTTGAAAAATTGCTCATCCGTTAGTACTGACAGGCAAGCTGCGCCATGACTGGCATAGCTTGCTGCAATCTTGTCCGGATCAAAATCAGGGGGTAAAGTAGCTTCCGGAGAAGTGGCTGTTGTCTTGGGTAGTGACGCAGTGGGTACAGTTGCGGTGCCACGCAGCAATCCCTTACTTGGGCTTGCGCGCTTGATCTCAGCGATAATTGCTATTTGTCGTAGCGCGATTTTGTCATGAATAGCCTGAACAAAATTCCTGATCGGTGCAGCCAGGGCAATTTCCTGTTGAACTGCCTGTAACGGTTTGCGTTGACTGGCGTTGATAATTTCCTGCTTTTTTACCGTCAGAATACGGTCAAGAATTACGGACATGATGCGTGCAATTTAGTTTTTATTGGAAAATTTGATCAGTGCTTGCCATTTCTCTCTGGCGGCACCACTGGTAAGTGCTTTGCGTGCCAATTCGATTCCTGCAGCGATTGATTCGGCAAGTCCGGCAATATAAATAGCCGCGCCAGCATTGAGCAGCACGATATCGCGCGCCGGTCCGGGCTGATTTTCCAGCACGGACAGTAATTTTGCTGCCGCATCAGCCGGGCCGGTTACCTGCAGAGTTTCGATAGACGCGCAGAGTAAGCCAAAATCTCCTGGCTGCAGGGTATATTCGTAAATTTCCCCATCTCGTAGCTCAGCTGCGTGGGTGGGGCCGGATATGGTGATCTCGTCCAGCCCGTCGCTGCCATGCACGACCAGGGCGCGCCGGCTTCCGAGGCGCTGCAGGACGTGCGCCAATACTTTTGTCAGTTTGGGATGGAAGACGCCCAGCAACTGATTGCTTGCCTTGGCGGGATTAGTCAGCGGGCCCAGCAGATTAAAAAGGGTGCGAATTCCCAGTTCACGCCGCACGGGAGCGGCATGTTTCATCGCATGGTGGAAATTGGGGGCAAACATGAAACCGATGCCGATTTCATGGATTGAGCGTTCTATTTGCTGAGGTGTTTGCGCGAGATTGATTCCCATGGTTTCCAGCACATCCGCACTACCCGCCTTGCTTGAAACTGACCGGCCACCATGCTTGGCAACCCGCGCCCCCGCCGCTGCCGCAACGAATGCTGTTGCAGTTGAGATATTGAATGTGCCTGCGCCATCGCCACCAGTACCGCAGGTATCGATTAAGTGTGTGGTATCCGTTACCCTGATGGGAACAGCCAGTTCGCGCATGACTTCTGCCGCCGCAGTAATTTCTCCAACTGTTTCACGTTTTACCCGTAAGCCTGTAATTAACGCAGCAGTCATGACTGGAGAGACTTCTCCTGCCATAATGGCGCGCATTAGCTGGGTCATGTCGTCATGCGCAATTTCCTGATGCTCAAGAACTTGCTCGAGAATGGTTTGGGGTGTCACGCGCTTAACAGTGCCTTGGTTGGATGATGGGTGTGAGTAAACTGCAGGAAGTTTTTGAGCAGCTGATGACCGTGTTCGCTCAGGACTGATTCGGGATGAAACTGCACACCTTCTATCGTCAGTGTGCGATGGCGTATCCCCATGATTTCACCTGTCTCTGTCCAGGCCGTGATTTCCAGGCAATCCGGCAGACTTTCGCGTTCGATAATCAGGGAATGATATCGGGTTGCCATGAATGGATTGGGTAAACCACGAAACACGCCTGAGTTTTCGTGAAAAATTGGGGATACTTTACCGTGCATAACTTGTTTGGCTCGTATAATACGACCACCAAATGCTTGCCCAATACTTTGATGCCCCAGGCAAACACCAAGCAAAGGCAGGCTGCCACCATAATGCTGAATCAGTTGCAGGGATATGCCGGCCTCGTCTGGGGTGCAAGGTCCGGGTGAGATGACCACGCACGCGGGCATCAGTTGCGAAACCTGTTCCAGAGTGATCTCATCGTTGCGTACTACCTTGACTTCTTCGCCCAGCTCACCAAAATATTGCACGAGGTTGTAAGTAAACGAATCGTAATTATCTATCATCAATAGCATGGCGGACAGTGATTGTTTAATTAATTTGTGCTCATAGTAATAAGATGGCCAAGTATAAACGCTCATGGCCGATACACGGTAAATTCTAAATGTAACTCTTGGCGGCAGGCTCGACAATAGCAAATAAGCCCGCTTTGCTTGTTTCTTGATTGAATAACGTTTCAGGGAATTGATGATAAATCGTGCGTTACTAATTTATACAATCAACGATATCGATGGGTATGGATGATACTGCAACAGCTCAAAAAATGAAATCTGATCAACGGGAAGAGGTTGTTAATGGCACTTTCCCGCCACACAAATTACAGAAAACCAGATTCAGGCCAAAATCTTTCTTCGGGCTGGTGCTGATCGGGTTCGCTGTTGTCGCTCTTCCGTTGATATTAGCACTTGCCTACAGTGCCGCCCGTATTGATGAGTTAACGATAATAAGTCGCAATGCGGTGTATCGTGCGACCGAGATTACCCACAGTAGTCGTACTCTGATAGATGAGATCATGGCAATGGAGCGCAGTGTCAATCAGGCATTGGCATTGGACGATACGACGCTGCTGGAAGGCTATCTGCTGGGGCATAATAAATTCGACGCTACTATCAAGCGTATGTTTGATGTGATCAGCGAGCAGAGTCAGTTTCAATTGTTGAGACAAATACAATCCCAGGAGAATAGTATTTTTGGTCAGGTTCTGGCACTCAACGAACAACCACAAATTTTGCAGGCGCTGCCTGAACAATTTGCCAACTTGTTAGTACTTTCCCAGCAATTCTCAACTAACAATTTTCTGTTGATTGGGCAAAGTGTTGAGCATATTAATCAAATTGCTTCAGAAACGCGTTCACTGGTGGAATCAGAGGTGGTGATTCTTGTCCCGCTGGTGATTTTTCTGGCCTTGATGTTTTCAACAATTATTGCCTATCCGATACGCCAGATTGATCAAGCCATCTCGCTCATGGGCAAAGGAAAGCTGACAATTCCAGTTCGAGTAAATGGGCCTGGAAAATTGGTTTATCTCGGTGAACGCCTCGACTGGTTGAGGCTTAGACTGCTTAAATTGGAGGAGCAGAAAATGCAGTTTTTCCGGCACGTCTCGCATGAGCTTAAAACGCCCCTGACCTCGATCCGGGAGGGATCTGGCCTGCTGGTAGAGGGAGTTCCCGGCAGTCTTAACCAACAGCAGTCACGTATTGCGAGCATTCTGCATGACAATAGTCTGCAATTGCAGCGGAAGATTGAAGATTTGCTCAGCTTTAGCGCCCTGCAAGGAAATGCGGCCAAGCTTGTCAAGCAATCCGTTGATGTGAGGAAATTTATCATCGCTGCCGTTCGGGCGCATGATCTATCTATTGTGCGCAAGCAAATTAAAATTTACTTGCTTTGTCCAGAATTGTCGCTAGAATGCGACAAACAGAAGCTGGATACTATTCTGGATAACCTGTTATCCAATGCCGTGAAATTTACCCCGGATAGCGGCCAAATAAAAATTTCTGTTACCAGCCTGAAAGTTGGGGTTCAGATCGATATCTGTGATTCAGGCCCCGGCGTGCATGAAACAGATCGTATTAAAATCTTTGAGCCATTTTACCAAGGCCGCAACCTGCCGCATCATTACGTCAGAGGAACCGGTCTCGGACTAGCTATTTCCAGGGAGTACGCGCTTGAGCATGGCGGTAACGTTGAACTTATTCAGACTGGCTGCCCTGGTGCGAATTTCCGATTAACTCTGCCAATTTAATATGCTTGTTCCGATAGCTACCAGAAATTTATATATTCTTATGCGACTTCTGCTGGTTGTGCTGATTGCGGGATGCAGTCTGATGGAGCCGAAAATGCAGTTTGTGAAGGCACCGGTACCCGTGTCAGAAATCACGGAAGTACCTGCGCATGTGCAGGACATGATGGATTATGTCTCCCGGCTACGGAATAAAACTGCTCTTGAGTTTGCCTGGGAATATAATTACGCCAGTACTTACTATCGTAATAGTACCGAGCCTGCTGAACAGTTTATGTTCTTGATGCTGCTGCTGCAGGCAGATACAAAATATTTTGATACCAGGGTGGCGGCTAACCAGTTGCAGCAGATTAAAAGCAGCCACGCGCTGCCTTCTGATTTACGGGCCTTTTCCGATATACTGGATGTTCTATTACGGCAACAGATTGCAGCAAAAAAAGAAGTACAACAGTTATCTATGCAATTGAATGCCAGTCGCGCAGAAATTGGCTTGTTAAAACAAAAGATAAACGCAATTAAAAATATTGAGAGAAACCTCATCCGTAGAATTGGATCCGACGCAACCGATAATGGGCACCGCTAAAAAAATTCTCCTGGTAGATGATGATGTTGATCTGCTGGAACTGCTATCCATGCGATTGAAATCCTCCGGGTATCACATAACGACAGCAGTCAGTGCTGAGACCGCTTTGAATCACCTCGATATTACCCGCCCCCACCTGGTGATCAGCGATATGCAAATGAAGGGAATGGATGGCATGGCATTGTTTGAGCAGATACACCGAACGATGCCTACTCTGCCGGTCATCATTCTGACCGCTTTCGGAACCATTCCTGATGCTGTTGCAGCAGTGCAGCGAGGAATTTTTGGCTATCTTACCAAACCCTATGATCCTAAAATTCTGTTGAGTCAGATTGAGCGCGCAATGACGCTATCTCTGGGTGTGGTGACCGGTACGCAGTTATCCACCGAGAGTGATCAGGAAAATCAGTGGAAAAGTAGCATTATCACGCAAAGTGCAATCATGGAAGATCTACTGGTTAAAGTCGAACTGGTAGCGCAAAAAGATGCGAGTGTATTGCTGCACGGCGAAAGTGGTGTGGGCAAGGAGCTGTTTGCACGCGCCATTCACCAAGGGTCCACCCGCAGTGACCAACCCTTTGTTACGATCAATTGTGCCGCTATTCCGGAACATCTGCTGGAGTCGGAATTATTCGGGCATGTCAAAGGGGCATTTACCGGTGCAGTCAGAGATCATACCGGTCTTTTCCAGTTGGCCGAAGGGGGCAGTATTTTTCTGGATGAAATTGGTGATATGCCCTTGCTGCTTCAGGTAAAGTTGCTGCGTGCCCTGCAGGAGAGAATGATTCGGCCGGTGGGTTCCAATGAGGATATTTCCATTGATGTGCGTGTGATATCTGCCACCCATAAGGATCTCAGAGCAGAAATAGCAGCAGGAAACTTTCGGGAAGACCTGTTTTACCGGCTATTTGTTGTCGGCCTGACCATTCCTTCACTTGCGCAGCGCCAGGAGGATATTCCGTTACTGGCCAACCATTTTTTGCGAGTATTTGCACTGAAGCACGAGAAAAGTATCAACGGGCTTTCCCCTGAAGCAGTCCATTTCTTGTTGACCTCGCCCTGGCCGGGCAATATCCGGCAACTGATGAATGTAATCGAGCAGAGCGTGGTCATGAGCACTATCCCCATTATTTCAGAGGAACTGGTGCGTGACGCCATTCATAAGGACGAAACTCAGATATCCTCTTTCGAGGAGGCGCGTAAGCGGTTTGAGCGCGAATATCTGGTCAGGTTGCTGAAAATAACTTCCGGTAACGTTACGCAAGCCGCCAAGCTCGCCAAGCGTAACCGCACCGAATTCTACAAGTTGCTGAATCGACACCAGCTCGATTATTCACTGTACAAACCAGAGCAAATCAATGCCTGATCAAAATCAATTTCTGTTTGCCTGCACCTTGATGACTGGTGTTTGTGCTGGCCAGATCCCTTTTTCAATAACAGTTGCACCATCATATACCAGATAACTCTGGCGGCCGTAGTGTGGTAGCGTGCGACCCAATGCCCGTAGCGAATCATTATCCCGTGCCGACAGGATCGTAATGACTGCTCCATCGGATGAGCGCATTGTCCATACATATGCGGTGGCTTTTTCATTCTGAATAGCTTGCGGCATGGCTGGCAAGTTGCGCTGCATCAACCAGTCACTTACCTGCCGGGTTAAACCTGCCACTATCAGTGGCGTCTGATTAAAGTCAATTTGCTTGCTGACCAGTAAGGGCTGGTGTCCTTGCAGATTGCCAATCAGAGTAGAGGCAATGCGAAAATTTTCAGAGTCTGGCCGAGATAGAAGCAGGGTTCTGGCTGATCGATTGACCATGCCTTCTCTTAATATAGGTACTGCTTCTTCAGTAGCGAGTAATCGAAACAACTGGAAATCCGGATCAAGCACTATTTCATCTGGTAGCGATGGTAGTATCCACTCGAAAGCCTGCTGCGTGGATTGCAGATCGGCATACCGCTTTTCTTCAATACCGAACTGGTCGCGTATCAGCAAGGGCACGCGCAGTTGATAGGCGTCATCAGATTGCGTCAGTACGACAGTCAATCTGTGTTGGCCATCGCTGGATGTATCGCTGATCGCCTGCGTAACTTTGATCTCTGGCGCTCCTGTTAGAGTTAGCCACTGTCTGAAGTAAGCGTCAAGTGAACGATTGGCCACCTGTTCAAAGATCCGCTGGATATCCTGCCACGCCGTGATATGAAAGCGCTGCTCACGCCATAACTTACGGATGGCCTGGTCAAAGACGGCTTCTCCCAACCAGTCGCGCAGCATCAGAAAGAACATAGCCGCCTTGTTGTAACCGACAATCTTGGAAGCACCATGAGTACGGGAAGTGAAGGCAAGCAGTGGTTGATCCTGACCGGGGGCAAGAGCAGTGAAATCGCGCAGCCAATCCAAACGCATTTCACGCGCAGCTTCACTGCTTTGCTGGGCCTTGTAAGTGTAATCCGCCATGAAAGTCGTCAGACCTTCCGACCAGTTGCCACGTGAGTAATCGGCATAGACGCCATTTCCCCACCAGTTATGCAACACTTCATGCCCCAGGGAGGTTGCGCGAATAAAGGGCAGTTTGAGAACATTGACACCGAGATAAGTCAGCGTTGGCATACCGAAGCCGGTTGGTGTCGGGCTGGATACCACACTGAATTCGGTAAAGGGGTACTCACCAATCCACTGCTCATAGAAGGCAATATATTGCTTGACGGAATCCAGATAATCTCCTGCCAGATTACTGATTTCAGGGTGAAAGTAAGTGTTCAACTGGATTTCTTTGGTACTGATGGCGCTACGTATTGTGCTCTTACTGATCTGATAAGGCCCTGCCATCAAATCAATGCCATCGGATGGGTGCTCAAAGACAAAACGGGCATGATAGCCGTCAGCTTCGGATTCAGATTCTTGCACTCGTCTTCCAGCTACCAATCCGCGCTGGCCAAATGGCAGCGCAAGTTCAACCTGATAGCGTGCAAGTGCACCGGATATGGCGGGGTACCATGCGGAAGAATTGGGGAGAAATGTACCGGCATGACCACTCACTGGAATAGGGCGTCCCAGGGTTTGCGCGTGATCAAGATTTTGATCGAGCTCAGCCAGTTCTCCCTGCCAGTGTAGTGTGATCTCAGGCCGTTCCTTTTTCCCGGCGGTTGCGATCGTAACACGCCATGATTGAATACCGCCTGATCCTGTCGCCTGTCGTATTACCCGTGCGCCATTAACTTGCAGATGACTAACCGTGAAGCGGTGACTCAGCACCAGCTCGAATTCTCCGGTAGATGGCAGTGTGATCTGGCTTTTTCCGCTCAGCATGCGGGATGACGGGTCGATTGTGACCTTGATGGCGTAATGAATATCGGTTGCCGCCTGCAAGGGCAGGCTGATCAGCATAATTAGATACAGCCAGGCTGCAGATCTCCAGTGAAACATCACGAATCTGTCAGATCTGCTCATTTTTCCAGGGGTGGGAATTTGGCTACCAGTTCGATCATCGAGCCATTCCGTTTGACTTTCAACGGCAGCCAGGTCCCAGGTGCCTGTCGTCTGACGGTATCAGTAAGATCACTGCTTTTTCTGATCGAAATCCCGGCGATTTCGCTAATGACATCACCGTCTAGCAATCCGGTGGTCTCAGCAATACTGCTGGGTTCAACCTGCAGTACCTGTGCACCATTCGCGGTTTCGCTGAACTCGAAGCGGATACCCAGTCGCTGGTGTGATGGAGCAGCCATCTCGGCGATGAATGGATCCAGCCCGAAAACCGCATCTGCATAGCCGGGAACCAGTTGTTTGCAGGATTTATTCGTGTCCCATGGCAGTAATGAAGCAATTCTGGTTATACCCAGATCATTGAGCTGATGCGGCACACCAAAGCCTTGCAGAATGTGCCCGGTGCCCATGATGCCGACGACCAGGGGATGCGTGCCTGATGTGCCGTTATCTGAGGCAGCATGAATGGCCTGAGCCATGGCGCGGTCCCACAATTGCTGACCAACAACGAAACGCAGAAAATCCGGATTTGATCGTGTGGCTTCTTTGGTGTTCTTGCCGGGGCGTTCATGCTGGGCATAGATGGGCAGGAGAAAATCAAGATAGGCGGCACGGGGTGGCGCAGGTCGGGTCACGCCCTCACGCTCGCGTTCGGGAACGGCATGGAACCCCTTTTCCGAGACCAGTTTACGCAGACGAGTGTCGATATTGAGTGTACGCATCGGGATGCGGTTCATGCGCGCAAAATGAAATAATGGCATATAGAGGCTGGCATCGCTGTTCCAGACGGTGTGCCACTCGGATTGCACGAGAAACTCGGCTTCCGTCAGCTTGCCTGCTACCCAGCGGTCCAGCACGGGCTGCAGTCGGCGTGGAAACATTTCGAAGCCGATGATCATATCGGATCGTGCGGCGTACAATGCCGCCAGTGTTTGCAGTTGCCAGCGATGGTGTTCGCGATTGATGTGGGTTTCACCGAGTAGCACAACGGATTGCTTTGCAGCTGCAGTAATAATTTCGGAAAATGAGCGGGTTCCCGAGCCAGGTACGGTCCATGTGGCTGTCTTGACGCATTCAGTTATGGAGGAAGAGTGCACCTCGCTGGTGGAAGAGGGTTTGCGTGGCGGGATGATCTGTGCCTCTGATGATGAGGTGATGGATGTGAGAGTGATAAAGGCGGCAAAAATGGCCACGGATGCTATCCAGTTATCGCGAATGCTGTGTTCGATCATTGTTGTTATCCTGTTGAATTGACATGGATGCCACTCCCGGTACGCTCAGTCAACCCATTTGCGCGCATTGGTGAACATGGTCATCCATGGTGAATGTTCAGGCCAGTCTTCCGGGTGCCATGAATGCTGAACAGTGCGAAATACCCGTTCCGGGTGCGGCATCAGAATGGTAAAACGCCCATCGGTTGATGTCATGCCAGTAATACCCAATGGCGAACCGCTAGGGTTAAGTGGGTAAATATCGGTTTGAGTTCCATGATGATCAACAAATTGCAGCGCAATATAGTTTTCTGCCCTGCGCTGCTGTGCAGAATTTTCAAAAACGACACGCCCCTCCCCATGGGCGACGCTGATTGGCAGACGGCTACCTGCCATACCCTGAAAAAACAGGGATGGACTGGGCTGGATGGCAACCATGACGAACCGCGCTTCAAATTGTTCTGACTGATTGCGTAGAAAAATCGGCCAGTGATCCGTTCCGGGAATGATGGCGCGTAAATGGCTCATCATCTGACAACCATTGCAGACTCCCAGTGAGAATGTATCTGGCCTGGCAAAAAAGGCAGCAAATTCATCACGTGCACGAGTGTTGAACAAAATGGAGTGCGCCCAGCCTCTGCCGGCGCCCAGCACATCACCATAAGAAAAGCCGCCACAGGCCACCAGACCCTTGAAATCCTGCAGAGAGATGCGGCCTGCAAGGATGTCACTCATATGGATATCAACTGTGCAAAATCCAGCTTGATCAAAGGCAGCCGCCATTTCCACGTGACCGTTCACACCCTGCTCACGCAGGATGGCAACTGCTGGGCGCGTCGTCAGAATATTCACTGCTGATCCTTCGCCTGCTCTGGGAGCGAACGTCAAATGAGCATGCAGTCCCGGATCATCAGTATCCAGAATCCGATCGAACGCCTGCTGTGCGCACAAAGGATGATCACGTAATTTCTGCATTTGATAGGTCGTCTCCGACCAGGTGCGTTGTAATGTGCTCCGTTGCTGCTGAAAAATCTGTCTACCGCCGTGGAGAATGCGGATCTCATTTTTTGGATCCGGATTCCCCACCACATGGCTAAGATGCTCCAGGCCAAGACTGGCCAGCACCGTCATGGCAGTACGATGATGTTCAGTTTCAATCTGAATGACCGCGCCCAGCTCTTCGTTGAATAGGGTTGCCAGGACGGCTTCTTCGCTGGCGGCATCAATCAGTGCGTCCAGGGACACCGTAACCCCGCAACGACCGGCAAAAGCCATTTCGCACAGGGTGGTGAATAGCCCCCCATCGGATCGGTCATGGTAGGAAAGTAATAGTCTGCGGGCGTTCAGTATCTGAATGGCGTCAAAAAAAGCTTTGAGGAGGCCGGGCTGATCAAGATCAGGAGATTCGTTACCTGTCTGATTGTAGACCTGAAGTAGCGCACTGCCTCCCAAGCGATTTTTCCGGTTGCCCAGGTCGATCAGAATCAGCTCGGTCGCTCCCTTGTCCGTACGCAGTTGTGGTGTCAGAGTTTTGCGCACGTCGCGCGTATTGGCAAAGGCCGAAATCACGAGTGATAACGGCGCGATGACTGCTTTATCAGTTTTATCCGGGTCACGCCAGGCTGATTTCATCGACATGGAATCCTTGCCGACCGGAATGCTGATGCCGAGCTGCGGACACAGCTCCATTGCTGCCGCGTGAACCGCATCATATAGCTTGGCATCTTCACCGGGATGACCGGCTGCCGCCATCCAGTTGGCAGAAAGACGGATGCGATCCAGCTGATCAATCGCAGCCGCAGCCAGATTGGTGATGGCCTCACCGATTGCCATGCGCGCTGAAGCAGCCGCATCAATCAGCGCGAGCGGTGCACGTTCACCGGTAGCAAAGGCTTCGCCGTGACAGGTCTGAAAACCTGCGGTAGTCACGGCCACATCCGCAACAGGTATCTGCCACGGTCCGACCATCTGGTCGCGTGCAGTCAATCCACCGACTGTGCGGTCACCGATCGTGATGAGAAAAGTTTTGTCCGCAACTGTCGGTAATCGCAACACGCGTTCCACCGCGTTTTCCAGGGTAATGCCAGTGTAATGGGCCGTTATTAACCGAGGCTGCATGCGCTGTACATCGCGCACCATCTTGGGGGGCTTGCCCAGTAAGGTAGATAAAGGAATGTCTGCTGCAACAATAGACATTTCTGAATCAACAACCTCTAACTGCGGTTGTGCCAGTGCTTTACCAACTACCGCATACGGACAGCGCTCACGTGCGCAAATGGCATCGAACAGGGGCAGGGATTCCGGATGAATGGCAATCACGTAGCGTTCCTGCGCTTCATTGCACCATATCTGCAAGGGAGACATTCCCGGCTCATCGGAAGGAATGGCGTGCAAATCGAACTGTCCGCCACATCCTGCGCCATGTACCAGTTCAGGCAGGGCATTGGATAACCCGCCCGCGCCTACATCATGAATCGACAGAATGGGGTTGACCTGACCGCTACCTTCCCGCTGCCAGCAGCGATCAATGACTTCCTGCGCACGGCGCTGCATTTCGGCGTTACCGCGCTGCACCGAGTCAAAATCGAGGCTGGTTTCGTTACTGCCCGCATCCATGCTGGATGCGGCGCCGCCACCCAGACCGATTGCCATTCCCGGTCCCCCGAGCTGTATGAGCAATATACCTTCATCGAAATGCTGTTTCTGAGTATGCAATGCTGAAATCTGCCCGATGCCGCCGGCAAGCATGATTGGTTTGTGATAACCACGTACTTCACTGGCAACGGTCATCTCATAGGTGCGAAAAAAACCGGCTAGATTGGGGCGGCCAAATTCGTTGTTGAAGGTGGCGCCACCGATCGGTCCCGTGAGCATAATTTCCAGCGCGGAAGCAATGTGCGCTGGCTTGCCATAAAACCGGCCATTTGTTTCATGAGTAGATTCCCAGGGTTGCAGCGCATCCGGAATACGCAGATTTGATACACAGAATCCGCTAAATCCTGCCTTGGGTTTAGCGCCACGGCCAGTTGCGCCTTCATCACGCAGTTCACCGCCCACACCGGTTGCCGCACCGGGGTAGGGCGAGATTGCGGTTGGATGGTTGTGTGTCTCTACCTTGATCATCCAGTGCGTCAGCTCATTTACATAGCTATAGACACCATCCTGCCGAGGATAAAACCGGCTGATTTCTTCCCCTTCCAGAATCGCTGCGTTATCTTCATAAGCCAGAATGGTGTGAGCGGGATGTGAGGCATGAGTATGCCGGATCATCGCAAAAAGAGAATGAGGTTGCGGCTTGCCATCGATGATCCAGTCTGCGTTGAAAATCTTGTGCCGACAGTGTTCGGAATTGGCCTGGGCAAACATCATCAGTTCGACATCGGTCGGGTTGCGCTTTATTTGCGTGAAATACTCGAGCAGATAGTCGATCTCATCTGCAGACAACGCAAGCCCCATTCTTTTGTTGGCATCAATCAGCGCTGAAGCGCCTTGATCTAGAATGGCAATGTGATTGAGCGTGCCGGGTGTGTTGTGCTGGAATAGCCTGGGAATATCGGTAAATGTGCGTAATACTGATTCGGTCATGCGGTCATGCAGGCAGGTTTCAACCTGCTGACGATCGCTGGTGGACAGTATGGACGATGACTGCAGATGAAAAATGATGCCGCGTTCCAGACGCGTGATGGAGGTGAGATTACAATGATGGGCAATATCGGTTGCGCGGGATGACCACGGTGATATCGTTCCAAGGCGCGGCACGACCAGATACCAGTTGTTATCTTGCGTCAATGCGGCAGGGGAATGAACTGCTTCGAGCAGCTGCGCCAGGTGGACAATCTCGCCACTGGTTAACGCCGACTGCGCCTGGCAGAAATACCAGTATTGTGCGGCAATGGCGC